>JAYOEF010000123.1:0-11369 GCA_038106605.1 Alphaproteobacteria bacterium | reverse complement strand
GGTCCCAGATGGCCGGCAAGGGCTGCCATCCGCTGTTCTTCTCCACGTCGTGGAACAACGACCAGACGCCCGAGGCCATGGGCAAGCTCATGACCAACGAGAAGATCGACGGCGTGTTCGAACTTTCGGTCAACTACCAGGCCGGCAAGGACATGCTCGAGGGCTTCGAGCGCTTCTACAAGGGCAAGACGGCCGGCAAGATCCTCGTCAAGCTTGGCCAGACCGACTACCAAGCCGAAATCTCGCAGATCCGCGCCGCCAATCCGAAGGCGATCTTCGCGTTCCTGCCGGGCGGCATGGGCGTCGCGTTCATGAAGCAGTACCGGGCGGCCGGCATGACGACGCCTTTCTACAGCGCGTTCACGATCGATCACCTGTCTCTGCCGGGTCATGGCAAGAACGCCATCGGCACCTATCACACGAATTTCTGGAACCTCGACAGCAAGGATCCCCAGAACGTCCGCTTCATTGCCGACTTCAAGAAGAAGTACGGCTATCACCCGTCGAGCTACGCGGCACAGGCCTACGATCTGCCGTTCATGTTGGACGACGCGATCAAGGCGGTGAAGGGCGACCTTTCAAACCAGAAGGGCATGATCGCCCAGATGGAGAAGGCAGCGTTCCCGTCGATCCGCGGCAAGTTCGCCTATAACGTGAACCACATGCCGATCCAGAACTTCTACAAGCGCGAAGTCGTGGCCGATGCCGACGGCAACCCGAAGATCGTGACCACCGGTACGGTCTTCGAGAACCACAAGGACGCCTACTACAAGGCGTGCAAGATGGACGCACTGAAGAAGAAGCTGAAGCTGTAAGGCTGAGTTCGCCGGACCTTGTCCGGCGATACTTCCCGGGCGCCCGAGGCAAGCGGGCGCCCGGGTCATTCCAATCACCCAACCCGGATACTGGGCAGTTCGCGGGTACTGTGAGCGCGGCTGAGGGGTTCAATGACATACGATAAAGGCAGTTCGCGATGAGTTTGCTGCTTCTCTTGGAGCAAACGCTGAACGGGATTCAATTCGGTGTTTTCCTGTTCCTTATCTCCGCCGGTCTGACGCTCGTCTTCGGCATCATGAACATGGTCAATCTGGCGCACGGCTCGCTCTATATGATGGGCGCCTATTACGCCGTGACCTTCGTCCAGCTGACCGGTTCCTTCCTGCTGGCACTGGTGCTGACGATCCCGTGCGCGTTGCTGACCGGCATCGTGCTCGAGGTCATCGCGCTCCGGACGCTCTACCAGCGCGATCATATGGACCAGGTCCTCGCGACCTTCGGCCTGATCTTGTTCTTCAACGAGCTGGTGCGGATCCTGTGGGGTGCGGAGGCTCAGCCGATGCCGTTGCCCCCGATCTTCGACGGCAACGTCGAGATCCTCCCTGGCGTGCCGTATCCGGTTTTCCGCCTCGTCATCATCATCGTCGGTATCCTCGTCGCGATCTTCCTCTACTTCCTGATCTCGAAGACACGGATCGGCATGCTGATCCGTGCAGGTGCCAGCAATCGCTCGATGGTCGGCGCGCTCGGCGTCAACATCCGCCTTCTCTATACGCTGGTGTTCGGCCTCGGCGCGGCGCTCGCGGCGATCGCAGGGGTGATGGCCGGGCCGATTCTGTCCGTCGAGCCGGGCATGGGCGAGGAAATGCTGATCCTCGCGTTCGTCGTGATCGTTGTCGGCGGGATCGGGTCGATCCGCGGCGCCGTCGTGGCATCGGTGATCGTCGGCGTGGTCGAGACGGTCGGACGTTCGACCCTGCCGTATCTGCTGTCGCAGGTGCTGCCGTCTGACGATGCCCAGACCGCGGGGCCGGCGCTGGCGTCGATGCTGATCTACATCCTCATGGCTGGGGTTCTCTTCTTCAAGCCGGAAGGCCTCTTCCCGGCGCGTACGGGTTGACGGCATGCTGAGCAAAACCAAAATCGGAATCATCCTCGCGATGTTCCTCCTCCTCGCGGCGGTCCCGCCGCTGGCGGACTATTTCGACCAGCCGTTCTATCTCGCGCTGTTCTCGCGCATCCTGATCTTCGCCATCGCGGCGATCAGCCTCGATCTCATTCTCGGCTACGGCGGAATGGTGAGTTTCGGGCACGCTGCCTATATAGGCCTCGGCGCGTACGCGGTCGCGATCCTGAACTATTACGACATCGACAACGGCTGGCTGCAGCTCGTCGTCGCCATCGTCGGTTCGGGGATCGTCGCCGCGCTGATCGGGGCGATATCGCTGCGCACCGGCGGGCTCTATTTCATCATGATCACGCTGGCGTTCACGCAGATGCTGTTCTTCCTCGGGATCAGTCTCGAGGAATACGGCGGCGACGACGGGATCAACACCAGCCGCAGCGTTTTCGGCGACTGGATCGACATGGACGACAATTCCGTCCTCTACTATGTGATCCTGTTCTTCGTGGCGGTCTGCACGCTCATCTCCTGGCGTCTGGTGAACTCGCGCTTCGGCATGGTGATCCGCGGCAGCCATTCGAACGAGCGGCGCATGCTGGCGATCGGTTTCCCGGTGTTCCGCTACAGGCTTGCGGCATTCGTGGTCTCGGGAGCGATGTGCGGCGTCGCGGGCTTTCTCATGGCGAATCTGACCGAGTTCGTCACGCCGTCCTTCATGCATTGGACCCGTTCGGGCGAGATCATGATCATGGTGCTGATGGGTGGAATGGGTACCGTTTTCGGATCGATCCTGGGTGCGGCCGGCTTCCTCCTTCTTGAAGACATCCTTGCGAATCTCACGCTCCACTGGTGGATCATCTTCGGTCCGGTTCTGGTGTTGCTGATCCTGTTCGCGAAGAAGGGCCTGTGGGGGCTCATCCCCGGCAGGGAGGGCCTGTCCGATGACTGAACCGATCCTCAAGGTCGAGAATCTGATCAAGACGTTCGGTGGCGTTACCGCGACCGACAATCTCAACTTCGACGTCATGCCGGGCGAGATTCATGCGATCATCGGCCCGAACGGCGCGGGCAAGACGACGTTCGTCGCCCAGATATCGGGAATGCTGAAGCCGGATTCCGGGCGCATCCTGTTCGACGGCCGCGACATCACGAACCTGACGGCGCCTCAGCGTTCCCATGCCGGTCTCGCGCGCTCCTTCCAGATCACCAGCGTGTTCAAGGAGTTCACGGCCCTCGAGAACGTCGCCATGTCGATCCAGGCCAACGTGGGGCACAGTTTCCATTTCTGGAAACGCGCTTCCACCGACCCTGAATTGATCGAGCCGGCACACAAGATCCTGAACGATGTCGGGCTCGGCGCACGCGCGCTCGTGCGTGCGGGGAACCTCGCGCACGGCGAGCAGCGTCAGCTCGAGATCGCGATGGCGCTCGCGACGGGGCCGAAGATGCTGCTGCTCGACGAGCCGACCGCGGGCATGGGAACCGAGGAATCGGAAACGATGCGGGAGTTCATGCGCGATCTCAAGGGTCAGTATTCGATGCTCCTGATCGAGCACGACATGGATACGGTCTTCTCGCTTGCCGATCGGGTGACGGTGCTCGTCTACGGGCGCGCCATCGCGACGGGAACGCCCGAGGAGATCCGGAACAACGACGAGGTGCGCGCCGCGTATCTCGGCGAAGACGAGGTGAAGGCCGGTGCTTGAGGTAAGCAATCTCGAAACGTCCTACGGCACCAGCCAGGTGCTGTTCGGCATGTCGCTCGCGGTCAACGAGGGCGAGGTCGTCTCGCTTCTCGGCCGCAACGGCATGGGGAAGACGACGACGATCCGCTCGATCATGGGCATGGTCCAGTCGAAATCCGGTTCGGTGAAGTTCGAGGGGGAGGAGATCCGGAGTCAGAAGGACTACCGGATCGCCAAGCTCGGCCTCGGCCTCGTGCCGGAAGGGCGTCAGATCTTCCCGAATCTCACGGTACGGGAAAACCTGATCGCAACCTCTGACAACCGCTCCGGCACCAAGGAGCCGTGGACGGTCGAGGAGATCGTCGAGATGTTCCCGAACCTCGGAAACCGTATGGGGAACATGGGAAACCAGCTCTCCGGCGGCGAACAGCAGATGCTTGCGGTCGGCCGTGCCCTGATGACGAATCCGAAACTCCTCATCCTCGATGAGGCGACAGAGGGACTGGCGCCCCTGATCCGCGAGGAGATCTGGACGTGCCTCGCAAAGCTCAAGGCGCGCGGTCAGTCCATTCTCGTGATCGACAAGAACGTCGATGCGCTGACCCGGATCGGCGACCGGCATTACATCGTCGAGCGCGGCGAGGTGGTCTGGCAGGGCACCTCTGATGCGTTGCGTGCCGACGAGGATCTTCAGCACCGGTATCTCGGCGTCTAGCCGCGTCGCGACCAGGAGTTTCGGGCCCGGAATTCACGGGCCGCGACCCGTGTCCTGCGTTAACGAATTTTCGGCGATTCCGTCCGCCGATTCGCGGAATGCCTCGTTCCTTAACCTCGCATTAACCTGCGGCGTTATTGAATTTCCGCATGCAATGGCGCTCCCAATACTGGATGCGGGGATGACGGAAATTCGCGTGATGGATGCGGCCTCGCCGGAGGCTGCGACGGCGGACGGCGAGACGGTCGAAGTGCTGATCGCCGCACCCGGCGGCGAGGAAACGAGCCGGTTCGAGGATCTGCTCGCGGCGATCGAGGGCGGCGGTTTCCGCTGCCAGCATGCGGAGACGCTGAAGGAGGCGCTCAGGCTGCTGGGGTCGGGCCGTTTCGGAATTGCGTTCGTCGGCGAGAGCCTCGACGCGGGAACCGGGATTTCGCTGATCCGCGCCGCAGGGGGGCGGCTGTGCCCCACGCCGATGGTGCTTCTCTCCGCCAATGCGAGCGCTGAGACCGAGCAGGCCGGCCTTTCGGCCGGCGCCGTCGACATCGTCGAACATCGCGACCTTACGGCATCGATGCTGCGCCGCGTGATCCGCTACGCCCAGTTCAATCACGATACGACGCGGCGGCTGATCGTCGAGCAGCAGCGGTACCGCGATCTCGCGGCCAACGCGTCGGCCGCAAGCGGCGAGAAGACCATGTTCCTGGCCCATATGAGCCATGAGCTCCGCACGCCTCTCAATGCGATCCTCGGCTTTTCCGACGTCATCCGGCACGAGATGTTCGGCAAGATCGAGGGGGCCGCCGCGGATCGCTATATCGAGTACATCCGCGATATACACGAAAGCAGCCAGCACCTTCTCAGCCTGATCAACGATCTGCTCGATCTCTCGAAGATCGAGGCGGGCCGCTTCGAGATCGCTCCCGTCGAAATCGGTCTCGGCAACCTCGTCGGCGAGGTGAAGCGGATGCTGCAGGAACTCGCCCGGAGCAAGGAGATCGATCTCACCGTCGACCTTCCGTCCGACGGCATGGAAATCTATGCCGACCGGCGCCTGATGGTTCAGGCGATCGTCAATGTCGTCGCCAACGCGATCAAGTTCACGCCCAAAGGCGGTTCGGTTTCGATCGCCGCGCAACGGCAGGGGCAGAACGCGGTGATCGCGATTTCCGATACAGGGTGCGGTATCGCGCCGGAAGATCTTGCCGGCGTGATGCAGCCGTTCCGCCAGGCGGGTCCACTGGAAACCCGTCCGGAGGGCGGGACCGGACTCGGTCTGCCGCTGGCGCGCTCGATCATGGAACTCCACCAGGGCGGGCTCGAGATCGAAAGCGAACCGGGCAGGGGCACCCAGGTTTCGATCTGGCTGCCATGCAACGTCCGGCTGCTGTCCGCGGCGGCGGGCTAGCCTGCGAGCCTGCCGGCGTCTTCCTCGTCCGCGGTGATGCTATGGAAAAGGCGCGAGAGCAGCGACTTGAAGATCTGCAGTTCCGCCGCCGTGAAGCACGAACTGATCCGAAGCTCGTACTCGATGACCTGCGGAATCAGTTTCGCGACGACGGCCCGGCCGTCGTCGAGCATGCGGACAAAGACGGTCCTCTGGTTCGCGACCGGCCGCTCGCGCTTGACGAGGTTCCGGGTTTCCATCGCGCCGATCACGCGTGTCATCGTTGCCGGCGTAATGCTCGTCCGCCGGGCGAGGTCGCCCATGGTCTGCGGCCCGTACTCGTTGAGCACCGAGAGGACCCGCCACTCCTGGAGATGGACCCCGACGGCGTCGAATTCGACGCCGAACCCGTCGGCGAGCCTGGAGCCCACACGATGCACGAGGTAGGGAAGGAAGCGTTCGAGATGGAACTCGTCCGGCGGCGCGGCCATCACTCGGTTCCTTCCACGACGAAGAACACGGCGTCGGCCTTGCCTTCGCGGTAGGACAATGCCTCCTGGTATTCGGGCGAGTTGTAGCAGGCGACCGCGGTTGCCATGTCCGGGAACTCGATCACCGCGCACCGGTCGCCCGCGATCTTTCCTTCGAGCAGGTGGAACTTGCCGGCCCGCGACAGGAACTTGCCGCCGTACTTCGCCACCGCTGCCGGCGCGCGTTCCGAATAGCCGCGGATCGTGCCCGGGTCGTCGACCCCGATGGAGGCAATCCAGTAGGCGACCATGTCCGTCTTTTTCCTTCCCGCCGCGTCTCGGCCTTGCGGTCAGTACTGCCCCTGGGGCGGCAGACCCATCAGGTACTGGCCGTACATCGAACTCAGCGCATCCCAGTTGAAGCTGATGTGATGCGACATCGCATGGACATCGCGCCACGCGCGCTGGATGGGATGGGAGATGTCGAGGCCCTGGCCGCCGACCGCGCCGAAGAGCTCGTCGAGCCCATCGGTCGCAAGCTCGACCGCCTTGGCCTGCGCGATGCGGTTCTCGATCCGGTCGCCGAGGTCGAGGAGCTCGCCGCGGTCGAGAACCTTCGCCCGCGAATCCTCGATCTGTTCGAACATCATCGCCCGCGCGGCCTTCAGGTTCGCCGCGGCGTTGCCGACGCGCATCTGGACCGCCTGGAAGTCGCGGACCTTGTTGCCGCCCATGACGACCGCGCCCCGCGTTGCCCGCGAATTCATCACGTCGAGGAAGCCTTCGAGCGCCCCCTTGAGAACGCCGACGGACGGCGAGGCGATCGAGAACGGAACGAACGACAGGATCGGGTAGCGGTAGAGACGGCCGCCGAGGGCCTGATAGCCGGGCGAATTGCCGGACGCGAGTTCGGCGAAGGTCACGCGGCGATGGGCAGGGACGAAGACGTTATTGCAGGTGATCGTCTTCGACCCGGTGCCCGCAAGGCCCATGACGTGCCAGTTGTCGAGGATCTTATAATCGGATTTCGGGACGAGCAGGAATGCGGGCTCGCGCGGCGCGCCTTCTTCCCTGGCCGGGAGGAAAACGCCGACCATCGCCCAGTCCATGATGTCGACGCCGCTCGTGAAGTGATATTCGCCGGTGACTCGGAAACCTCCGTCGACGGCGACGCATTCGCCGGCCGGGGCGTAGGAGCCGCAGACGATGGCGCCGGGGTCGTCGCCCCATACGTCTTCCTGGCATTCGATCGGGAACTGCGCCACGCACCATTGATGGACCATCGCAAGCGCGCTGACCCAGCCGATCGACCCGTCCGCGGACGCCAACTCGATGATGCAGCGGACCGCGGTGGCGAGATCGTATTCGAGTCCGCCGAAGCGGCGCGGCTGGAGCGTGCGGAAGAGGTCGCGCTCGCGCATCGCGTCGGCCACCTCGGCAGGCACGCGCGCGGCCAGTTCGCCCTCGCGTCCCTTGTCGGCGATCAGCGGGCGCAGGTCGGAGGCGCGCTTGACGAGATCCTCGCGGCTGACGTCGCGGAGTTTCGTGACGGTGGTCATTTGGGCTCCTCCCGGGATGCTCACGTTTTTGATTGGAATATTTTCATATGAAAATGTTTTTTGCGCAAGCCCCCTGTGATCTCATGTGATCCGAGGACGCAACGGCCTCGTAAGGGGTTTGATTAAGAGTTGCGTAACCATTATTACGGGAAGCGAGTAACGCGGTGCCCGAAGAGTTCCCCGAGACGGCCGCCCCGGCAGATAAGGCTCCGGAGAGGTCCGATACACACGATCTCAAGAACCTGCTCTCCGCGGTCGTCGGCTTTGCCGATCTCGCGCTCGACGACCTCGGGCCGGGCCATCCGGCACGCGAAAGCGTGGAAAAGGCGATGGCGGCGGCACGAGCCGCTGCTGCGCGGGTAGATGCGATGATCGCCGGCGAAGCTGTGGTCCGCGCGGTCAGGGCCCCCGGCGGCGCGGGAGCGGGAGATGTCCCGTCGGTCCTCGTCGTGGACGACGAGCGGATGATGCGCGAAGTGCTGTGCGGATACCTGTCGCGGGCAGGTTACCGCGTCGCCGCGGTCGAGAACGGACGGAGTGCGATCGCCGAGGTTTCGCGCGCCCGGCCCGATCTCGTGATCACGCATATCGTCATGCCAGAGCAGGAGGGCATCCAGACGATCCTCGAGCTGCGGAAGATCGCGCCGACCCTCCCGGTGATCGCGGTCTCGGGCGGCGGACCCGACCACTCGGCTTACGACACCTACCTCTCGGCTGCACGGAACCTCGGCGCCGACCGGGTTTTCCGGAAGCCGGTCGACCGGGCGACGATCCTCGCCGCCGTGGCGGAGCTTGCCGGTCCCGCGCAGGGGCCGGCAATTATCCGTTAGGTCGAGGGCCTAACGCGCTTCGCGGCTCGCGGCGATGCGCGGCGGGCGGGCGTCGGGATCGACGATCGCGTCGATGACGCAGGGCTCGCCGCTCGCGAGCGCGGCCTGGAAGGCGGCCTCGAAGGCCCCCGGCCGGTCGACGCGGAACCCGCGGCATCCGAACAGTTCCGCGAGTTTCGCGAAATCGGGGTTCCCGTGATCGACGCCCATGACCGGACCGTAGGCCTCGACGCGCTTCCGCTGCGAGCCCAGCCTGAAATTGTTGAAGACGACGATCACCGCGGCGAGCCGTTCGCGCGCCATGGTCTCCAGGTCACCGACCTGGAGCATGAAGTCGCCGTCGCCGATGCAGCCGATCACGGTCTGCTCGGGCCGGGCAAGCTTCGCGCCGAGCGTTAGGCCGAGCGCGCAGCCCATGGCGCCGAGCCGCGTCGAAACGAGGTGGGCGCCGGGCGCTGCGACCGGAACCATGTAGCCGTAGAAGCCGTGATCGCCGGCGCCGTGCGTGAAGATCGTCTCGGGCGGCAGCTTCATCATCGCCGCGACGATCTCCTGCGGCTGGAGCTTGCCGTTGTCGGGCGCCGAGGCGAGCCATTCCGCTTGCCACGCACCGATGCGCGCCTTGAGGGACTTCGCCCAGTCGGCCCGTGCCGGGGGGAACTGGAGGCTTGCGCCGTCGAGTGCTTCGTTGAGCCGTTCGCAGAAGGCGCGGGCGTCGGCGACGATACCGCGGGCAAGCGGGTGGTCGCGGCCGAGCACGTCGGCGTCGATGTTCACCTGCACGATAGGGACGGACGGCGGCAGCAGATCGCCGCGCGACAGCTGGATATCGGACAGGCGATTTCCCACCGCGATGACGAGATCGCACTCGCGGATCGCGTCGCCGACCGGCTCGTAACCGACGATGCCCGATGGGCCCAGGACCAGCGGATGGGTTTCGGGGACCGCGTTGCGTGACGTCGGTGTGTTGACGACCGGCGCCGAGAGACGTTCCGCGAGCCGGAGGAGTTCAACGCCGGCGCCCGAATAGACGGCGCCGCCGCCGACGAGGATGACGGGGCGTGCCGAGGTGCGGAGGAGGGCGACGACGGCCTCGATCGCCTCGGGATCGGGCCAGGCGCGGTACATCGGGGCCGCGACCGGAACCGGCGCGGGCTGTGCTGCGTCGCCGAGATCCTCGATCGAGACGTCGATCGGAAGGTCGACCTGCGCGACGCCGGGCTTGCCGGACACGCTCTCGCCGAGCGCACGGCGCACCGCCATGACCGCCCGGTCGCCGCGTTCGACGCGGGTCTGCCATTTGACGACGTCCGAAAGCGGCGTCATCACGCCCATGGTCTGCCACCAGCCACGCTCCATCGCGCGTCGTTCCTGCGTCGCGCTGAGGACGAACATGGGCGTGGAGTCGAGGGCGGCCGAGGCGATGCCGGCACTCGCGGCGAGGAGACCGGAGGCGCCGTGGACCATCAGGCATCCCGGCCTGCCGGAAAGCCGCGCTGTCGCCTCGACGATGGCGGCCGCCGTCTGTTCGTGTCGGACTCCGACATAGCGTATGTCGTTACGCTGGGCGAGGGTGGCCGCGTAGGGGGCGGAGGTCGATCCCACCATGCCGGAAAACACGTTCACGCCGGCCCCGATCAGTTGTTCCAGCACGGCTTCGTAGACTTTCATCGATTCCTCCCATCCGCTGCAGGGGCGGCCCGGTCCGTTGCGGAAATTTACCGTGATTCCGCGGCCGGACGGCGGCGGTTCGCGGAAGATAATGGCGTTCCCGCTGCGAAAACGCCACCTTGCCGCGCCCGGCATTCCCGTTTGCCGCCCAATTCCCACCCTGCTATACCGCGCGGGTACGGACAGTTCGGAATTCCAATCGTGAAAGTAGTCTGCCTCGACATGGAGGGCGTGATCGCGCCCGAGATCTGGATCGAGCTTGCGGAGCGTTCGGGGATCGAGGCGCTGCGGCGGACAACGCGCGACGAGCCCGATTACGACAAGCTGATGCGCTACCGGATCGACATCCTCGAGCGCAACGGCCTCGGCATCGAGGCGCTCCGGCCGATCATCGACGGCATCGAGCCGCTTCCGGGAGCGACCGAATTTCTCGCGGCTCTCCGGGCGAAATACCAGCTCGTCATCCTGTCGGACACGTTCTACGAGTTCGTCGGGCCGCTGATGGCGAAGATGGGCTACCCGACGCTTTTCTGCCACCGTCTGACCGTCGACGGGGCAGGGCGCCTGACCGGTTACCGGCTCCGGATGCCCGATCACAAGCGCGCCGCCGTGAAGGCGTTCCGCGCGCTCAATTTCACGGTCTGCGCCGCCGGCGATTCCTACAACGACACCAAGATGCTGGGCGCGGCGCATGCGGGCTTCCTGTTCCGCCCGCCGCAGAACGTCATCGACGAGTTCCCGCAGTTTCCCGTCTTCACCGAGTACGACGACCTCCTCGCACGGATTGCCGAAGTCGAGGCGGAACCTATATCGGTCTCGTAGGGACCGCAGGAAGGCCATGAGCGAAATCGGACAGTTCGAAGCGGTGCCGCGGCGCAAGAGCGTCGCGGTCGATGTCGGTGGCGTCACCGTCGGCGGCGGGGCGCCCATCGTCGTCCAGTCGATGACCAACACCGATACGGCCGACGTGGAATCGACCGCGAAGCAGGTCGCGGCGCTGGCGCACGCCGGCTCCGAGATCGTCCGCATCACGGTCGACCGCGACGAGGCCGCCAAGGCGGTGCCCCATATCCGCGACCGTCTGATGCTGATGGGCGTGAACGTGCCGATCGTCGGCGATTTCCACTATATCGGCCACAAGCTCCTGACCGA
>JAYOEF010000122.1:11035-11390 GCA_038106605.1 Alphaproteobacteria bacterium | reverse complement strand
GCGCTGGACGGTCGGCAATTCGTCGCTGCGCGCCGCCAACGGCGCCGGGCCCAACGACGTCCGCTGCGGCGGCCTGCTCTGGGGTCGGGACGGCGAGGTTTGGGTGACCAACAGCCTTTCGGACGTTCCCCTGCACCGCTACGATCCCGCCAACGAAACCTGGCAGGGCTATGCGGTCGGCGCGCTGAACGGCCAAGCGGTGCGGCGCATCATCCAGGCCGAGAACGGCGACCTCTGGGTCCAAACCCGAACGGGGGGCCTCGTTGCGGTGCGCGTGGTCGGCGGAGCGGCGTCGGCCCGCGTTCTGACTTCGGGCACCGAAAACGGCAACCTTCCCAGTCCCGCCGTCGGGGCC
>JAYOEF010000122.1:0-11025 GCA_038106605.1 Alphaproteobacteria bacterium | reverse complement strand
GCGAACTCTGGGTGGGCACCGCCAACGGCTTGGCCGTGCTCTTTACGCCCCAAAACGCCTTCACGGGCGGAAGCTTTAGCGCCCAACCCCTTTTGGTGCAGGCCGACGGCCGCGTACAGGCGGTGCTGGCGGGCCAAGACATCACCGCACTGGCGGTAGACGGCGGCAACCGCAAGTGGATCGCCACGGCGAACGCCGGCCTCTTCGTGCTGGCTCCGGACGGCCTCAGCCAAATCGCCCACTACCGCAGCGACAACAGCCCGCTTCCGAGCAACCGCATCAACGGGTTGGCGCTGGACCTTGAGCAAGGCTATGCCTACGTGGCCACGGACTTTGGCCTTTTTTCGCTGCGCTCGTCTTCGGTGGAGCCCGCGGAGCGCTACACCGACGCACTGCTCTTTCCCAACCCCTACCGGCCCGAATTCCGCGGTCCCTGGACCCTCACAGGCTTGGGGGACGCTTCCTACGGCAAAGTGACAACGGCCGACGGCCGGCGGGACGGCGGCACCCCAGACCGCTCAGCCGGGGCAGCCGGGTCAGGCGGCCGGCCAACAGGAGCCGCCGTCCTTCGATGTCGTTCGCGTCAGCCCGCAGGGCGATACGGTGATCGCCGGGCGGGCCGCACCCGACGCCGAGATCGAGGTCCGCATCGGCGACACGGTGATCGGCAAGGTCAAGGCGGACAAGCGGGGCGAGTGGGTCCTGGTGCCGCAGACGCCGATCCCGCCCGGTTCGCACCAGCTTACCGTGACCGCGCGTCTGCCCGACGGAACGACCCAGACGGGAACGCAGACCGTCGTGGTGGTCGTCCCGGCGCCCGGAAAGGACGTAGCGGGGCAGCCGGCGGGATCCGCCACGGGCTCGCTCGCGGTGGCGCTTCCGACGGAGAAGGGGGGCGCGCCGATCGTCCTGCAGACGCCAGGCGGGGTCAAATCGGGCGAGGTCTCGCTCAATGCCATCGATTACGGCGCGGACGGCAAGGACCTCGCGCTGTCCGGCCACGCGCCGCCGGGTGCGCAGGTGCGCGTCTATATCGACAACAAGTTCGTCGGGGCCGCCACGGCCGACTCGAAGGGCGTCTGGACGCTCCGCCCCGATACCGAGGTCGCGCCCGGCCTGCACCAGCTCCGCGTCGATCTGACCGGAGCGGACGGGAAGGTGATGGCGCGGGTCGAGCTTCCGTTCTCGCGGGCCGAGCCGCTCCGCGATCTCGCGCCGGGATCCGTGGTTTTCGTGCAGCCGGGAAACAGCCTGTGGCGCCTCGCGCGGGCGAGCTACGGCGAGGGGCTTCGGTATTCGGTGATCTACGAGGCGAACAAGGATCAGATCCGCAATCCCGACCTGATCTATCCGGGCCAGGTGTTCGTTCTGCCGAAGCTCAACTGACGGGCTCGGGGGCGGGCAGGGGGATCAGGCGTTCCCGGCGGGCGGAACCGCGAGACAGTTCGACATGAGCTGGACGAGCGGCGTGCCGCCGATCGCGGCGTGCGCGGCGGCGACGACGATCGCGATCGTGTCGCTCGAGTCGGCGAGCGGTGCGCGCGTCACCACGGAAATCCTGTGAAAATCGGTGAGCATGAGGCGCGAACGGCCGAGCGAGCCGGCGCGGCTGAGCAGCAGAAGCGCACTGCGCCGCGCGTCCCGGTTCTCGGCGCTGTAGGGCAGGATACCGACGTCG
The DNA here is from genome assembly GCA_038106605.1 of Alphaproteobacteria bacterium. GTDB lineage: Bacteria > Pseudomonadota > Alphaproteobacteria > MPNO01 > UBA830 > JAYOEF01. The sequence continues at coordinate 9,347 of JAYOEF010000122.1, read as the reverse complement.
CAGGCGGCACAGACGCCGAAGCCGTGCCGGTCGTCCTGGACCCATGCGCGATAGGAATGCCCCATGCACCGGAAGGTGAATCCTTCGGGCAGGGCGGCCCCACCGGGGTGCCCTTGAGCGCCGGTTGTCCCGTTCGCGCCCGCTTTCCGTGCTGGTGCGTTCATGTCCTGTCCATTCGTCGCGCGGACAGGGTGCACGCTCGCCCTTAATTTACGGTAAAGGGCCTCCGAAAACCGCCGCTTACGGCGGCTCACGCAGGGCTCAGGCCGGGCTTTGGGCGTCCTCCCAGAGCTTCTTCAGCCGGTCGCGCAGCACCTTGCCGCGGTCGGACTTGGGCAGCTCGTCCATGAAATGGACTTGCTTCGGCGCCTTGAAGGGCGGCAGCGACTTGGCGCACCAGTCCTTCACGTCGGCCTCCGACAGGGTCTCCCCGGACTTCACGGCGACGTAGGCGATGACCTCCTCGCCGTAGATCTTGTCCGGGATGCCGACCGCTGCGGCCTCGAGCACCTTCGGGTTCTTGAGAAGGACGTTGTCGATCTCGAGCGGCGCGATGTTGACGCCGCCGCGGATGATCAGGTCCTTGGTCCGGCCCGTCACCCTGACGAACCCGTCCTCGTCCATCATGCCGAGGTCGCCGGTCTTGATCCGCTTGCCTGCGAGGTCGTCGAACTCGCCGTCCGGCGAGATCGTGCCGAGGCAGGCCTGGGGTCCGCCGATGGTGATCTCGCCCTCGACGCCGGGCGGGCAGGTCTTGCCCTCGCCGTCGACGATGGCGAACTCCTGGTGCTTCGCGGGTGGGCCGACCGTGCCCATGCGGCGGCGGTAGTGGCGGTTGCCGCAGATCCAGCCCGCTTCGGACATGCCGTAGAGCTGGAGGAGGGTGACGCCGTACATGCTTTCGAACTTGTTCCACTGGTCGGGCGACAGCGGCGCCGTCGAGCAGGTCATGAGCCGGAGGGTGGGGACGTCGCGCTCCGCCTCGGGCGGCGGTTCGTTGAGCAGCATGTTGACGACGGTCGGAACCCCCGCCGAGAAGGTGATGCCGTTGTCCCGGATCCAGCGGAAGAAGCGCGAGCGCGAGAAGCGCTTCGCCATGTGCATCGTGAGGCCGACCTGCATCCACGGCAGGAGCGTCAGGATCTGCGCAGAGTTCCAGCCGAAGGAGCGGTATTCGAGCGTGCGGTCGTCCGCCGTGAGCCCCAGCATGTCGAGGGTCGACAGCCCGCTCAGCCAGTAGGACATGTGGTTGTAGACGACGCTCTTGGGCTTCGACGTCGTGCCCGACGTGCAGAAGATGCAGGCGAGGTCCTCGGGTCCGTTCTCGCTCGCGATGTCGGCGCCGGCACCGTCCGGGTAGGTCGCGAGAAGCTCGAAGAACTCGTCCGAACCGGCCTTCCCGGCCATTCCGGACTCCCATTTTCCGAAGCGCATGACGGGGGTCTTGAGGCCCGCCGTGAGCTTCGGGCCGTCGAGCGCCTCGTGCCAGAGCGTGAACTTGGGCTCGATGGATTCGAGGATCTCGACGAGATGGACCTCGTTCATCTCGACGTTGAGCGGGCAGACGGCCGCGCCGTAGCGCCAGATGCCCATCCAGAGGATCAGCTTCTCGAGGTATTCGTCCGACAGCACGGCGACCTTGTCGCCCGGCTTCACGCCGCGGTCGGCGAGAAACTGCGCTACTTTGTCGGCGAGAATGGACAGTTCGCCCCAGGTGACCGACTTGCCCTCCTGGTCGAGGTCGACGATCGCGGTCTTGGCCGCGTCGCGTGCGCGCCAGCGGTTCAGGATCGATCGGGTGGAGGAGAATGGCAGCGCAAGCTCCGGCTGCCTCGACATGTCTAGCGGCATCGTTCCCTCTCAACGCCCGCGGCGTCGCTCCGCCGCTTGTCGTCAGATGTTATCCCTGTCGGGGCCGGATTATGTCGGGAGGACCGGGCAGGTCAAGCCGCAGGAAATGCCGTCCCCCATGCAGCTTTGCCCGTCAGGCGGCCTTGGAGGGGCGTTTCTGCCTTATCGCGCGGGGGCGGGCGGGGTCCCGACGCTCCGGCCTTCCCGCCGGCGGTCCCGCCAGGCGGCGAGATCCGCGCGGATCTTGAGGAGGGCGGGGGTGACGATCAGGGTCAGCAGCGTCGCGAAAGCGAGGCCGAAGGCGATGGCGGTCGCGAGCTGCTGCCACCACTGGGTCGACGGCGCGCCGACCGAGACCTCGCGCGTGACGAAGTCGATGTTGACGCGGGTGACCATGGGGATCAGGCCGAAGATGGTCGTCGCCGTCGTCAGCATCACCGGCCGCAGGCGCTGGGCGCCGGTCCGCAGGATCGCATCGAGCGGGCTCGCCGCCGTCCTGGCCAACTGGTCGTAGGTGTCGATCAGCACGATGTTGTTGTTCACCACGATGCCGGCGAGCGCAATCACGCCGATGCCGCTCATCACGATGCTGAACGGCTGGCCGATGATCAGGAGGCCGAGCATGACGCCGACGGTCGACATGATCACCGCCGACAGGATCAGGAACGCCGAGTAGAAGCGGTTGAACTGGGTGACCAGGATGATCGACATCAGGAAGAGGGCGACGCCAAAGGCCTTGCCGAGGAAGGCCTGCGCCTTCTTCTGCTCCTGGTCCTCGCCCTTGAAGGTCACGTCGATGCGCGGATCGAGGCCCGCGTCCTTCTCCACCCACGCGCGCAGCTCGCGCACCTTGTCGTCGGCGAGCACGCCCGGCAGCACGTCGGCCTTCACGGTCATCGAGCGGCGTGTGTCCGTCCGCCGCAGCTCGCTCGTCTTCTGCTTCGCTTCGCGCGTGACGAAATTGCTGAGGGGGATGAGGCCCTTCGAGGTCTGGAGGCGGATGTTGTCGAGCTGGTCGATGGTCCGGTACTCGTTCGGGAAGCGGACCACGATGTCGATCTCGTCCTCGGAGTCGTCCGGCCGGTATTCGGACACCTTCAGCCCGTTGGTCACGAGGCGGACGATATTGCCGATCACGGTGACGTCGGCGTCGAACTTGGCGGCCTGGGCGCGGTCGACGCGGATTTCCCATTCGATGCCGGGGACCGGGCGTCCATCCTCTATGTCCTTCAGCCCGTCGACCCTGTCGAGATGCGCGCGGATCTTCGCCACCGCCGGCGCGATCAGGTCGGGATATCGCGACGTGACGAGAAGGTGGATCGGCTTGCCGATGGGCGGGCCGGCTTCCTCCTTCGCAGTCTCGACGTGGATGCCGGCGAGTTCCTGTGAGCGCTCGACGATGTCGGCGAGGATGCGGTCGGCCGCACGCCGCTTGTCCCAGTCGGCGAACTCGATGTTGATGGTGCCGACGATGTCGATCGGCGCGTCGTCGCGGCGCTGCTGCGTCCCCGAGACGATGTAGACCGAGCGCAACTCGCCGCGCTCGCGCTGGAGCGCCATGATGCGCTCCTCGACCTGGCCGACGAGGCGGGCCTTCTCGTCGATGGAGAGGTTGCCGCGGGCGAAGACCTTCATCACCGCGCGGTCGGGCTCGACCTTGGGGAAGAACTCGAAGCCGCGCCCGAGATTGGCGTAGAGCATCCAGGCGGCGACGAGGGCGACGGCGGCGCTGGCGACGACGACGACGGGATGGCGCAGCGCCGCCTTGAGGGTGCGCACGTAGAGGCCGGTGAAGCCGCCGATCTCGTTGAGGTTTCCGGCCTCCATCGCCTGCATCTGCGAGACCATGCGCGAATCCACCGCGCCGGGCTTGCCGAACTGCGCGCCGAGCGTCGGCACGAAGACGAGCGCCATGACGAGGGAGGCCGAGAGCGTGGCGATCAGCGTGATCGGCAGGAACTTCATGAACTCGCCCACGAGCCCGGGCCAGAACAGCAGCGGAAGAAAGGCGGCGAGCGTGGTCGCAGTGGACGCGATGATCGGCCAGGCCATGCGCTTCGCAGCCTCGGCATAGGCGGAGGCGCGCCCCGATCCCTCGATCATCTTGCGGTCGGCGTATTCGGTCACCACGATCGCGCCGTCGACGAGGAGGCCGACCGAAAGGATCAGCGAGAAGAGGACGACGACATTGACGGTGAGGCCCGCGGCGGCGAGGACGAGGATGCCGGTGAGGAACGAGCCCGGGATCGCGATGCCGACGAGCAGGCCGGTACGGACGCCGAGGGCGCCGACGACGACGATCATCACCAGCAGGATCGCCGACAGCACGTTGTTCTGGAGGTCGGTGAGCATGTCGCGGATGTTCTTGGAATCGTCGTTCGAGAAGCTGACCTCGATGCTCGCGGGCCAGGTCTTCTGCTCCTCGGCGACCAGCGCCTTCACCGCGTTGACGGTCTCGATGATGTTGCGGCCCGTGCGCTTCTTCACTTCCAGCGATATCGCCGGCCGGCCGTTGAGGCGCGCGTAGGTCTCGCGGTCCTTGAAGGTGCGGCGGACGGCGGCGACGTCGCGCACGGTGACGACGGAATCGCCGCTGACCTTGAGCGGCATGTCGAGGATATCGTTGAGCTTCTCGAACAGGCCCGGGATCTTCACCGGGAAGCTGCCGCGCTCGGCATTGAGCGAGCCCGCGGCGATGAGCTTGTTCGACCGGCTGATGGCCTCGATGACCTTGCGCGGGTCGAGGCCGTAGGAATCGATCAGCAGGGGATCGATGACGACCTCGACGAGCTCGTCCCGGTCGCCGCCGACATTGACCTCGAGCACGCTCGGGATCGCCTCGACTTTTTCTTCCAGATCCCGGGCGAGGCGGAGGAGGGTGCGCTCCGGCACGTCGCCGCCGAGCGTGACGACGATGATCGGGAACAGGCTGAGATTGACCTCGTTCACCTTCGGCTCGTCGGCGTCGGCCGGAAGCTCAGCCTTCGCCGTATCGACCCGTTCGCGGACGTCGTTGAGCGCCTTCTCGGCGTCGAAGCCCGCTTCGAACTCGAGGAGCACGTTGGCGCCGCCGAGATAGGCGTTGGAGCGGATCTCCTTGATGCCCTCGATCGACTTGAGCTCGGATTCCATCGGGCGGACGAGCAGGCGCTCGGCGTCGCCGGGCGAGATGCCTTCGAGCGTCATCGAGACGTAGATGATCGGGATGTTGACGTCGGGCCGCGCTTCCTTGGGGATGCTGCTGTAGGCGGAGAAACCCGCAAGCAGCAACAGCACGAGGACGGCGATGACCGTCCGCGAGCGCGAGAACGCCGCGTCGATCAGGCTCACGAGCCGGTCTCCGCGGTCTCCGGCACCGGCTTCACCTTTTGTCCGGTCGTAACGTATTCGTGGCCGACGGTGATCAGACGGTCGCCGTCCCGCAGCCCTTGCACCCAGATTCCGTCGCCCGAGTCCATGAGGATGCGGACGGGCACGAATGCGACCCGGTCCTCGGTATCGACGATGCGGACGCCGACGCGGCCGTCATCGGCGAGCGTCAGGACGGCGGCGGAGATCCGGAAGGCGTTCGCGGTCGGAAGCGGCAGGCGGAGCTCACCCGTCAGCCCGGCGCGGATGGCGTTGCCCGGGTTCGGGATTTCGAGTTCGACGCGGAACGCGCGGGTCTCGGGATCGGCGACGGTGGCGACATAGCGCACCTTGCCGTCGCGGGCGGTGCCGTCGACGAGGCGGACGCGGCCGGGCGATCCGAGGCTGACGAGGGCTACGTCCCGTTCCGAGACGTAGCCGACGGCGAGCAGGGGATCGAGATCGACGATTACCGCGACCGTGTCGCCCGCCTTGACGTAGTCGCCGCGCTCGACCGCGCGGCTTTCGAGCACGCCCTTGAACGGGGCGCGGATCTCGGTGCGGGTGAGGTTGATGCGCATCGATTCCGCCCGCGCCTTTGCGGCATCGAGCTGGGCGCGGGCCTCGGCGAGCTTGGTGTCCGAGCGGAAGCCCTTCTTCGAAAGCTCGACGGCGGCGCGGTACTCGATCTGGCGCTGTTCGACGAGCGCTTCGGCCTCGCGGAGGAGGGCGCGACGGTCTTCGGGGGTCTGTTTCGCGATCACCTGCTCGGGAATGACGGAGGCGCCTTCGTCGACGGCAAGCTCGCTGATCGGTCCGGCGGTCTCGGCGCGGAGCGTGACGCGGCGCGACTCCTCCGTCCGGCCGTTGATGACGATGAAACGCTCGCGGGATTCCGCCGCGACGGCGCGGACGCGGACTTGAACGAGAGGCGGCGCTTTTTCTGCCGCGGCGGCGGCCGCACGGCCGTCGGCGCCGCTGGGCGCGGCGGTCGTCTTCTCGGTCTCGAACTGGCCCGATCCGATCCAGACGGCAGCGCCGATCCCGAGCGCCGCGGCGATGATGACGGAGGTTCTCATCGCGTGCCTGCCTTTTCCGGACGGGCGGCATCGAGCCCGGGCAGGGGCGCCTGCGGATGGCCGTCGATCTCGTTCCGGAGCGACGCGGCGACGAGCTCATGCCTGTGGGTTTCGAGATAGTCGGCCGCCGCTTCGTAGACGGCGATGCCGTAACCGAGGGTGAAGGCGGGGCCGCCGGGCAGCTCCTGTACGGCGCAGTTGCGCATTTCCGCGAGGCGCGCCCGCAGGAACGCGATGCGGTTCTCGACCAGGCGGTCGACGTCGCGGGCCGGCAGCAGTTCGCCGAAGAACGTCATGAACAGGAAATCGGACCGCAGCCGGTCAGGCGCCGGAGGTTCGGCGAGGGCGGAGGTGAGGGCAAGGCGGCCCGCGGCGGTGAGGGCATAGACCTTCTTCGCCGGCCGTCCGTCCTGCAGTACCTCGCGCATGGTGATCAGGCCCTCGTCCGAGAGCGCGTTGAGGGCGGGATAGATCGACCCGAAGCCCGCGGCGTAGAAGTGTGCGAACGGGCCCTCCTCGCAGACTTTCTTGATCTCGTATCCGGTGGCCTCGCCGCGCGAGAGCACCCCGAGGCAGAGCGTTTTGACGTCCATGACAGTATCCGATTGTTCGTCGGATATATATAGATTCGATATATATCTTGCAAGCAATATGCCCATGCCGGAGCCGCGCCGCAGGACGAAACGTTTTCCGCCCGGTCGGGTGTATGTCGGGAATCTTTACAGGCGCGTGGCGAACGGACCGTCCGGAAAAGCGGAAACCCATGATTCTCGCGCGATTCGCTCCATTGGCATGAAACTTGCTTACTCGGGTAAAGCGGGTGAGAACCCGAACGTTCAGGGATCCAACGATGACGGAAGGAATGAGCTGCCAGGAGGGCAGGTGTCGCGGAAGGCGACGCCGGGATTCCTCTCGGTCGTTCGTTAACTTCGCATCGGCGGCTCCCCATATGATCTTCTAACCCGTTCCACACGACGCCTACCCCGCGTGGAACGGGTGATGTCGTGCTCGGCTTCGGCCCGCACGGCATGACAGGTGAACCGCCCGACGCCTACCCCGGTCGGTTCGCCAACGAGGACTGTCTGACGCCTACCCCGGACAGTCCCCAAAAAGGCGGCGGTCCAGCGTATCCGGACCGCCGCCGCTCGCTTTTATAGGGGGTGGGAGTTCATCGATTGGGCGGTCGGCTTCGACCGTGGAACGGCGAGACCGTCGGCGGCGTCAGAACGGCTTGTCGCCGCGCACCATCAGCCGGTAGCCCAATAGGAGATGGGGCCAGTAGTCGAACAGCGCGGTGTGCTGGAGGCACCGGTTGTCCCACAGCAGCAGCGTGTCCTTGTCCCACCGGAACCGCATGTGGAAGACGGACGTTTCCGCGACGTGCCTGAACAGCATCTGCAGGACGGCGTTCGATTCGAACTCCTCGAGCTCGAGGATCCGAGTCGTGAAGCGGCAGTTGACGAAGAGCGACTTCTTCCCGGTCACGGGGTGCGTGCGGACCACGGGGTGGACGGCGGTGGGAAGATCTTCCTTGATGCCGTATTTGCGGGCGAAGACCGACGAATCGTGCATCGCCGTCATGCCGTCGAGCATCTGCTTCATCGGCTCCGACAGCGCGTCGTAGAGCGCCCCCATGTCGGCGAATAAAGTGTCGCCGCCGCCGTAGGGCGGGATCTGGACAAGGCGGAGCATCGTCGCCATCGGCGGCTTCTCCGTCGACGTCATGTCGGAATGCCAGGTCTCTCCGAAGGCGCTCTTCGAGGACTCGTCGGTTCTGAGTTCCTGGACGATGGTCGTGCGCGACTTGTCCTCGTGGGAGATCGGCGGCCCGTAGGGTTCGCCGAAGCGGCTGGCGAAGGCGATGTAGTCCTCGTGCTCGAGATGCTGGTCCGGGAAGGCGACGACCTTGTGCTCCATCCACGCGTCGTGGATACGCTCGAACGTCCCGTCGTCGAGCGGCTTCGACAGGTCGACGCCGTGGATCTTGGCGCCGAAGACGGGGGAAATCTTCTCGATCTCGATGAGGTCGTTTCGCAAGGCGGTCTTCTCCGGACTCAGGTGGGGAGGAGGACGGAACCGGCGCTCATTCGGTCTCGTAGCCCTCGGGCGGCTCGTAGGCGTGGAAGTACTTCTCGATCAGCTTGGCGACGCCGATTGTCATGTTGTCGTCGAGATAAGGGCCGAGGATCTGCACCGAGACCGGCATCCCCTCGGGCGACATGCCGACCGGCGCGACCGTCGACGGCAGATAGCTGAGGGACGCAATGCCCTGCCAGAACCACTGCACGTCGTAAGGCTCTTTCCTGCCGTCCATGTCAAGGAGGCGGGCCGAGGCAGGCTCGGATTCGTCGATCGGGAACCCGGGAAGCGGGGTTCCGGGAAGCAGCACGACGTCGAACTTCCCGAAGACAGTCTCCCACGCAAGGCGGAGCGCGGTACGCGCCGCGTTGCGCTGCGCCCACTGCCAGTGGGTCTGGGTGAAGTCGCGGATGGCGACCGCTGTCGGAGAGGTGTCGTCCTCGGCGAGGAGGTCGGCCTGGGCCATGCGTGCGCGATAGGTCGGCTCGTCCATCCGGCCGGCGAGCACGGCCTTCAGGATGCCGTGGAACAGGACGTCGTGATCGGCGACGGACATCGGCGGCTTCACGGTGCCGACCTTCGCGCCCTCGCGCCGCATCCAGCGGGCGAGCGCCTGCACGCCCTTGCGGACGGACTCGGCGACGGGGGCGCCCTCGACGTCGACCATCACGCCGACGCGGAGTCCTTCGAGGGACTGCACCGAGCGCTTCGGTAGCCTGAGCGCCCAGCCGCGCGCGGCGAGCGGGTCGGGGCCCTGGACGACCGAGAACAGCAGGTCAAGGTCGCGTGCGCTCCGTGCGATCGGGCCGAGGACCGAGAGGTCGGGCATCACGGGCGACGGGAAGATCGAATGGCCGATGGTGGGCGTCGTGCCGTAGCTCGGCTTGTGGGCGTAGACGCCGCAGAAGCTCGCCGGCACGCGCACCGATCCGGCGAGGTCGCTGCCGAGCTCGGCGCCGGTGAGGCCCGCTGCGACGGCCGCCGCCGCGC
>JAYOEF010000121.1:0-11393 GCA_038106605.1 Alphaproteobacteria bacterium | reverse complement strand
ACGCCATGATGTTCTACGGCCACACGGCCTATCACGACTTCGAGGGCATCGCGCTCGACCTCGACGAGCGCGAGCGGCTGGTGAAGGATCTCGGCGGCAACTTCGCCTTCATCCTCCGCAATCACGGGCTGCTGACGACCGGCACCTCGGTCGGCGAGGCGTGGGTGCGCATGTACTTCCTCGAGAAGGTGTGCGCGGCGCAGGTCTCGCTGCTGTCGGCCGCCGCCGCCAAGGGACAGGCCGTCCGCTTCCCGTCGAAGGAGGTGTGCGAGCGCACCGCGCGCCAGTACGACGAGAGCAACATGGGACCGCGCGAGTGGCCGGCGCTGCTGCGCCAGCTCGACGCGGTCTGCGACGACTACAGGACCTGATCCGCATGGCCGCACAGGTCGACGAGATCGCGCCCGATGTCTTCCGTATCGCCTGCTACAACGAGGCGGCGAACTTCCAGTTCTCCACCTTCCTCGTGCGCGACGACGAGCCGTTCCTCTATCACACCAACCTCCGCGGTTTCTTTGCGGACGTGAAGGAGGGGGTGAGCCGCGTGCTCGACCCGGCGACGATCCGCTGGGTCGGCTTCAGCCACTTCGAATCCGACGAGTGCGGCGCGCTCAACGACTGGCTCGGGGTCGCGCCCCGTGCCGAGCCGGTGTGCAGCTTCGTCGGCGCGCGGACGAGCATCGGCGATTTTTCATCGAAAACCCCGCGCGTCCCCGCGAAGGACGAGGCGATCGAGACGGGCAGGCACCGGTTCCGCCTGATCGAGACGAAGCACCTGCCGCACGGCTGGGACTGCAGCCTCCTCTGGGAGGAAACGGCCTCGACGCTGTTCTGCTCCGACCTCTTCGGCCATGGCGGCAATGTCGAGGCGCTCTACGACGGCGACCTCGTCGGCCGGACGGAGGCCTACACCCAGCGCCAGCAGGGTGGCCCGATGGCCGGGTCCGTTCCATATACCCATGAGACGCGGCCGATCCTGAATGCGCTCGCGGACCTCAGGCCCGCGACGCTCGCCTGCATGCACGGCTCCAGCTTCACGGGCGACGGCGCGCAGGCGCTCCGCGATCTCGGCGGCGTCCTCGAACGCTATTTCGGCCCGGAAGGAGAGTGAGAAGCGGATGGTTGAGAAGATCGTGAAGACCGACGCCGAGTGGAAGGCGCAGCTTTCGGAAGACCAGTATTACGTGACGCGCAAGCACGGTACCGAGCGCGCCTTCACCGGCGAGTACAATGCCTGCAAGGACGCGGGCGTCTACCGCTGCGTCTGCTGCGGCCATCCGCTGTTCTCGTCGGAAACCAAGTTCGATAGCGGCACCGGCTGGCCGAGCTTCTTCCAGCCGCTCGATGCGGACGCGGTGGAGACCCAGACCGACTGGGCCTTCATGATGCGCCGCACGGAAGTGCACTGCGCGAAGTGCGACGCCCATCTCGGCCATGTCTTCCCGGACGGGCCGCCGCCCACGGGCCAGCGCTACTGCATGAATTCGCTGTCGCTCACGCTCGACCGCGAAGCGCTCAAAAAAGAAGGCTAGGGAAGAACGAAGGCCCGGCTTACCAGCTGCGGGGAAGCGCGGCGACGATCCGCTCGAACACTTCCGCCCAGTCGCCAGCGGTCTTCTGGCGTACCAGCGTCATCGACGGGTACCACTGCGAGCGGTCGCCCTTGAGGCCCCAGCGCCAGTCGGGCTGGTGGCAGAGCGCGACCTGCACCGGACGGCCGGAGGCGCCCGCGAGATGGGCGATGGCTGTGTCGGACGTGACGATCAGGTCCATCGAGGCCATCACCGCCAGCGTGTCGACGAAGGCGGAGTCGCGGTCCATGTGTTCGGAGAAGTCGCGGATGCGGTTTTCCCAGCCGAGTTCGGCGATCTGGTTCAGCCCTTCGCCCTGCTGCAGGCTGACGATCTCGACGCCCTCCGTGCCGATCAGGCGGTCGAAGTTGACGAGCGGGATCGAGCGCCGGACGTCGTTGGCGTAGTCCGGGCTCCCCTGCCAGGCGATGCCGATACGGAACTTCTTCGTCTCGCCGAGCGCCTCGCGCCAGACCTCGGCGCGGGCCTTCTCGACCGGGATGTAGGCCGGGTTCTTCGGAAGGTAGGGCAGGCCGTTTTCGTAGAGCCGCGGCAGCGAGATCAGCGGCGACTGGACGTCGTGCTTCGGCAGCCGGTCGATGGGCGCGAGTTCGACCATTCCGGCGATCGACCTGAGGAGTTTGTGGAGACGCGGCGCGCAGGCGAACAGCACGCGCCCGTCGAGCTTCTGCAGGAGGGGCAGGTAGCGCGCGAACTGGATCGTGTCGCCGAGCCCCTGTTCGGCGTGGACGAGAAGGACGCGTCCTTCGAGCGGCTCGCCCTGCCATTGCGGCGTGCCCGGGTGCTCCATCGCGAAGCCGGGGAGAGCGGCGCGCCATTCGTATTCGGGCGAGCCTTCCTCGAACTTGTTGAGGGCGAGGAGCGTGAGGCCGTAGTTCCAGTGCGCCTCGGCGCTTTCCGGGTGTGCCGCGATCGCTTTCTGCAGGCGCTCGATGGCGGCGTCGAGCTTGCCTTGTTCCTTGAGGGCGGCGCCGAGATTGATCTGGGCGCGGATGTGGTCGGGCCGGTCGTAGACGACGCGGCGGAGGATTTCCTCGGCCTCGCGGAATCGCTCGGCGGCGAGCATGCCGTTGCCGAGATTGTAGAGGAGTTCGGGATCGTTCGGACGGAGCTTCACCGCCTTCTCGAAGCACTCGACGGCCTTGCCCGCCTTGCCGGCGGCGTTGAACGCTGAGCCGAGGTTCGAGTGGGCCTCGGGAGATTCGGGGAGCAGCGTGAGGACCATGCGGTGCGCCTTGATCGCGTCCTTGTGCCGGCCCATGCCCTTGAAGGCATTCCCGAGGTCGCACAGGATCTCGGGGCGGTCGGGCGCGATCTTGGCGGCCTTGATGAGGAGCTGCACCGCGCGTTCGGCGCGGTCCTTACGGAGCGTGAGCAGCCCCAGCATGTGGAGCGCGCCCGCGTTGTTGGGCTCCTTCTTGAGGATCTTGCGGTAGATCGCCTCGGCCTTGTCGAAGCGCTGGCCGCGATAATAGGCGAGCGCCTCCGCCAACTGCTCGTCGGCGTAGATGCCTCGGCTATCCTCGCGATTGAGCGCTGGCGCCGTCGCGCTGGCCATAAGGCCCTCCGTTCAAGGTCGATCTCTCGACCGGAGGGTATGAAACATTTGTTTACAAAGCCTTGCGTCGGGGCCTTGCGCCGGGCCTTGCGTCAGGCCGCGGCGATCGCCGTGATCTCGACCAGAAGCTCGGGCGCGGCGAGATTGGCCTCGACCGTGGTCCGGGCCGGGGCGTTGGGGCCGTCGACCCACTTGTCCCACACCGAATTCATCCCGGCGAAGTTCGAGATGTCCGAGAGGTAGATGGTCACCGTCAGGAGCTTCGACTTGTCCGTTCCCATGCCTGCGAGCGTCGCGTCGAGCCGGGCCAGCACGTCCTTCGTCTGGGCGACGATGTCGCCGCCGCGGATCTCCGCGACGTGACCCATCGTGTAGACGGTGTCGCCGTGCCGGACGGCCTTGCTCATGCGCGGGCCGGGATCGGCCCTCTTGATGTCTGCCATGGTTGTCCCTTGTTGGGCCCGCTCGGGGCCTGTTGCGGTCGAAGTGCGATGGGTGAGGTTTTCGCGCGGCCGGGCGTGGCCGTCAACGGCGGCCTCGGCTATGGTTCATGGACAAGGGATGAAGGGGCCTAGATGATTCTGGTGACGAGCGCCGGCGGCAAGACCGGCAAGGCGATGGTGAAGGCGTTTGCGGCGGCGGGAGAGGACGTGCGCGTGCTGGTCCGGCGGGCCGATGCCGGGAAGGAGCTTTCGGCCCTCGGCGCGACGGATGTCGCGACCGCCGATCTTCGGGACGGCGATGCGGTGGCCGCGGCAGCGAAGGGCTGCAGCGCGATCTACTACATCGCCCCCAACATGAACGAGGACGAGCAGGTCTTCGGCGAGAACATCGTGAAGGCCGCGCAATCGGCGGGCGTCGGGCGCCTCGTCTTCCATTCGGTGCTGCACACCCAGGTGCAGGCGCTGCGCCACCACTGGAAGCGGCTCTTCGTCGAGGAAGCGATCGTCGAGAGCGGCGTCCCGTTCACCATCCTGCAGGTCGGCTCCTACTATCAGAACATGCTGCCGGGCTGGAAGAAGATGACCGAGACCGGCGTCCACGCCATGGCCTACGAGGTCGAGGCGCCGATGAGCCTCGTCGATCTCGACGACGTCGCCGAAGCCGCGCTCCGCGCACTCCGCGATCCGGGCTGCGCCAACGGCATCTTCGAGATCTGCGGGCCGGTGATCACGCTTCGGGAAAAGGCCGAGATCCTGACCCGTATCCTCGGCCGCAAGGTGGTGGCGCGGAAGCTGCCGCCGGAGGATGCCGTTTCGCACGCCGCGCACATGGGCGTCGGCGAATACGGCCAGGGCTGCATGCGCGCCATGTTCGCCCACTACGATGTCCACGGCCTCGTCGGCAGCGCGCGGCCCCTCGAATGGATCCTCGGACGCCAGCCCGCCGATTTCGAGAATTTCGCGCGACGCACCGCCGCTTCCATGGGCTGAGGCGATGGCGCGATACCAGGCCATCGTCGTCGGCGGCGGGCACAACGGCCTGATCGCTGCCGCCTTTCTCGCGAAGGCGGGCGTGAAGACGCTCCTCCTCGAACGGCGCCATATCCAGGGGGGCGCATGCGTCACCGAGGAGATCGCAGGCGCGCCGGGCTACCGCGTTTCGACCGGTGCGGCCCAACTCGGCAATCTCCGGCCCGAGACGGTCGCGGCGCTCGAGCTCCAGCGGTTCGGCTACGAGCTGATCGTGCCCGATCCGCTCACCGTCTTCCCGTTCCCGGACGGCCGCTACCTCGCGCTCTGGACCGATCCCGCGCGTACCGGCGCCGAGTTCCGCAAGTTCTCGGCGAAGGACGCCGCTGCGATCCCGGCCTACCTCGCCGACTGCAATGCCGTCTGCGACACCATCGAGCCGCTCCTCTACGGCGAAGAGAGCTGCACGCTGGACCGCATCGAAAGCGCATTCGCCGCGATGGGCCGGCCCGAGCTGTTCGACGCCTTCGTAATGGGTTCGATGCACGACGTGCTCGCGGACCGGTTCGAGTCCGACGAGATCAAGGCCGTGCTCGGCTACACCGCGACCTTCGGCACCAACGCCGATACGCGCACCCCCGGCACCGCCTATGTGATGGCGCACCACATGTTCGGCGGCACCACTGGCATCCGGGGCCGGGCGGTCTACGTGAAGGGCGGCATGGGCGCGCTCGCCGACGCGCTCTCGGCAAGTGCGCGTCATTTCGGCGCGGCGCTTCGCACGGATGCCGAGGTCGCTGAGATCCTCGTGCGCGACGGGCGCGCCTGCGGCGTCGTGCTGGCGAACGGCGAGCGGATCGAGGCGGATGCCGTGATCTCGAATGCCGATCCGCACACGACATTCCTGAAGCTCGTCGGCGAGAAACATATTTCTCCCGGCTTCGCGGACGGCGTGCGCGGCATCGAGGCCAACGGCGTCGCGCTCAAGGTCAACTGCGCGATGGAAGCGCTGCCGACATTCTCCGCGCTGCCCGCCGACATCCGCCCGGCGCGCGTCAGCATCTGCCCGTCGCCCGCCTACGTCGACGCCGCCTGGGCCGAGGCGAGCCGCGGGCATCTCGCGTCGGAGCCTTACATGACGGTTCACATGCAGTCGGCCGTCGATCCCTCGCTCGCACCCGAGGGCAAACACACTCTCACGTGCTATGCGCAGTTCTTCCCGCACCGGCTCGCGCCCGAGCTCGGCGGCTGGGAGGCGCAGCGCGAAAATGCCGGCCGCATCGTCATCGACACGGTCGCGAAATACGCGCCCGACGTGCGGGAGAAGATCGTGGCGCTCGAGGTGATGAGCCCTGTCGATCTCGAAAGCATCTTCGGCATGACCGGGGGGCACCAGTTCCACGGCGACCTGATGCCGGGGCACCTCTTCGAGAACCGGCCGGCGCCCGGCTGCGACGGCGCGCGCACGCCGATCGATGGGCTCTATCTGTGCGGCACCGGCGCGCACCCGGGAGGCTGCATCTGGGGCGCCCCCGGAGAACGCGCTGCGCGGACGGTCGCAAAGGATATACTGGACGCCTGATGTCCCGCCGAACGGGGCCCGGGACATAAGCCGATCGTCTTACGGGGAGGACCGAGATGACGCGCGCGAACCTGTTTCCGACCTCGACGGCGGGCAGCCTGCCGAAGCCCCACTGGCTTGCCGAAACCGAGAAGCTCTGGCCCGCCTGGCGCTACCAGGGCGAGGACCTCGACCGCACCAAGAAGGACGCCGCGCTCCTGTGGCTCAAGGAGCAGGAGGACGCCGGCATCGACATCGTCTCCGACGGCGAGCAGTTCCGCGTCCATTTCGTCCACGGCTTCCTGGAGCATGTCGAGGGCATCGACTGGAACCTCAAGACGCCGATGGGCATCCGCAACAACCGCTACACCGTCGAGGTGCCGACGGTCACGGCGCCGCTCGCGCTCCCGAAGTTCGTGCACGCGGACGAGGCGCGCTTCATGCGGAAGCACACGGACCGCAAGCTCAAGTTCACGCTGCCCGGCCCGATGACGATCTGCGACACCATCGCCGACGCCCATTACGGCAAGCGCGCCGACATGGCGATGGCGTTCGCCGACCTCCTCAACAAGGAGGTGCGCGAGCTCGATGCGATCGGCGTCGACGTGATCCAGTTCGACGAGCCCGCCTTCAACGTCTTCATGGACGATGTCAGGGACTGGGGCATCGCCGCGCTCGAACGGGCGTGCGAGGGCCTGAAGGCCAAGACGGCGGTCCATATCTGCTACGGCTACGGCATCAAGGCGAACATCGACTGGAAGCGGACGCTCGGCGGCGAATGGCGGCAATACGAGGAGACGTTCCCGGCGATCAACGCGAGCCGGATCGGACAGGTTTCGCTCGAGTGTCGCGCCTCGCAGGTGCCGATGTCGCTGATCTCGCTGCTGCCCGACAAGGAAATCCTCGTCGGCGCCATCGACGTCGCGACGAACGACGTGGAATCGCCCGAGGAGGTGGCGGCGGTGATCCGCGATGCGCTGAAGCATGCGGACGCCGAGCGGATCCTGCCCTGCACGAACTGCGGAATGGCGCCGCTGCCGCGCGACGTCGCGACCGGGAAGATCAGGGCGCTGGCGAAGGGCGCCGAACTGATGCGGCGCGAGATCGCCGGCTGACGAAAGGAATAGGAAACCGGAATTCACCGGTTCCGAATGGGGAAGGAACGAGGAGGGAACGATGACGAAGATAACGGGACGCATCCCGACCACGCATGTCGGCAGCCTGCCGCGACCCAAGGCGCTGCTCGACATGATGAAGGCGCGGCTGACGGGCGAGGGGACGCCGGTCGACGACGCGACCTACGACAAGACCGTCGCGAACGCGGTGAAGGACATCGTCAAGGCTCAGGTCGACAACGGCATCGACATCGTTACCGACGGCGAGACGTCGAAGGCCGGCTTCTTCGTCTATGCGCGCCAGCGTCTCGCCGGGTTCGAGCCGCGCCCCGAGGTAAAGTACAAGCTCTACATGCAGGAGCGCGAGGCGTTCCCCGAGTACTACGAGGAGTACATGGCGCGCGCGATGCTGGGCGGGAATGTCGCCCCGGTGATCCCGCTCTACTGCGTCGGTCCGATCGGCTACACGGGCGCGGACCTCGTCAAACGCGACATCGCGAACCTGAAGGCCGCCGCGAAGGCCGCGGGTGTCGACGAGGACAACGTCTTCATGCCGTCCACCGCGCCGAGCGGCGTCGGCTTCAACGAGTACTACAAGACCGAGGAAGAGTATTTCATGGCCCTCGGCGAGGCGATGCGGTCCGAATATCTCGCCATCGTCGAGGCGGGTTTCCAGGTGCAGGTCGACGATCCGTTCCTATCCGACATCTTCGGCGACCCGGCGCTCGACCAGAAGCAGAAGAACCGGAAGGCGGACGTTTATGTCGAGAGCATCAATCATGCGCTGCGCGGCATTCCGCCCGAGAAGATCCGCTTCCACACCTGCTACGGGATCAACGAGGGGCCGCGCATCTTCGAACCGCAGCTCGCCGACGTGATCGATCACATCGTCAAGATCAACGCGAGCGTCTATTCGTTCGAGGCAGCGAACCCGCGCCACGAGCACGACTACCACGTCTTCGAGCGGACCAAGCTGCCGGAGGGCACGGCGATCATGCCGGGCGTGATCACCCACGCGAGCAATATCGTCGAACACCCCGAACTGATCGGCGAATGGCTGGTGCGCTTCGCGAAGCTCGTCGGCCGCGACAACGTGATCGCCGGGGCCGACTGCGGCTTCTCCTCGCAGGCGTGCTATCACACCGAGGTTCATCCGACGGTGATCTGGGCGAAATTCCGGGCCCTGGCCGAGGGTGCGGCGATCGCTTCGAAGCAGCTCTGGGGCTGAATTCCGGCCCCCGCCGGCGCTTTCGGGCGCCGGCGGGGAAAATCTGCAAAATTAATTTGCATCTATGCGCGGGCGGCCTATATCCGATATATTCGAATAGTCGAATATGATAGGCGAGGTTTCCGATGAACCGCACTCGGCTTCCCTACTGGCATCCGCTCGTCGCAGGCGTGGCGCTTGGCCTCACGCTGCTGCTGACGTTCCTGATCACCGGCAACGGCCTCGGCGCCAGCGGCTTCTTCACCCGCGTGGCGGCAGCCGCCGGTGCCTGGCTCGCGCCCGCCTGGACGCAGGCCAACGCCTATTTCGGTCCCTTCGTGGAAGGCGGCAGTCCGCTGCCGTCCTGGGTCACGTGGGAGGCCATCGGCGTCCTCGTCGGCGCGCTGATCGGCAGCCTCGTGAGCGGCCGGTTCAAGGCGATGATCGAGGGCGGATCGCGCATCTTCTCGGGCGAGCGCCTCGCCTACGCCTTCATCGGCGGCGCGCTCGTGGGCTTCGGCGCACGGCTCGCACGCGGCTGCACAAGCGGCCTCGGCCTTTCGGGCAGCGCGACCCTCGCGGTCTCCGGCTTCGTCTTCCTGATCGCTTTCTTTGCCGCGGGATTCGCGATGAGCTACCTCATGCGGAGGGCCTGGCAATGAGCATGCCTCTCTACGACTACGGAATCGCGTCCGGCCTGCTGACCGGCATCCTCTTCGGCTTCGTCCTCGAAGGCGCCGGCTTCGGCAGCCCGCGCAAACTGACCGCGCAGTTCCGCCTGTCCGACTGGTCGGTGTTCAAGGTGATGTTCTCGGCCGTCATCGTCGCCGCGGCGGGCCTCTGGCTCGCGCAGGCGGCCGGTGTCATCGGAGCGGGCGGCGTGTTCGTGCCGACCCTCTACTTCTGGGCGATAGCGGCCGGTGGCCTCCTGATCGGCGCCGGCTTCGCGATTGGCGGTTATTGTCCCGGCACGTCGCTCGTCGGTCTCGGATCGGGCCGCGGCGACGCCATCGCCTTCATCGTGGGGATGGTCGCGGGCACCGCGGTCTTCGCCGAACTGTTCGGTTCGCTCGAGACCTTCTACTTCGCGGCGGAAGGCCCCAAAGGCCAGACGGTTTCCGGTCTTCTCGGACTGCCCGACTGGCTCGTGATCGCGGCGCTCGCGATTGTCGCCGCCGCCGGCTGGAAGCTCGGTACGGCGATGGAGAAGAAGTTCGGGGGCCCGATGACCGCGGAGCAGGCGAACACGCCGCCCGCATCCAATGCGTCCCATCCGGCGGGGTCCGCCGGCGGCACCGCGCGTGCCTGATCCATACGAAGGAGAAATTCAATGTCCCGTAAATCCCGTCTTCTCGGCCGCACGGCCCTTCCGCTCCTCGCCGCGGTCGGGCTCGGTGTCGCGGCCAACCCGGCGGCGCTTCCGTCCGGCAAGATCTTCGGCGAAGCCGTAGCCCAGGCGAAGAACCCGTGCGCCGCGGGCGGCGCGAAGCGGGCGGCAAACCCCTGCGCCGCAAAGAATCCCTGCGCGGCCGCAAAGCCCGCGGCGAATCCTTGCGCGGCGAAGAATCCGTGCGCGGCATCCAAAAACCCCTGCGCCGCCGCGTCGCCGACGAGCGGCTCGGCCGCCGCGCCGTTCGACACCAAGGCGAAATACGTTCAGGCGCCGTTCGGCGACAAGTTCCCCGACATCGTCGACAACTACCTGCGGGCCACGCCCTATGTCGGGACCGGCGGCCTCGTGAAGCCGGACGCCTTCCCGCAGATCAAGGCGCTCGGCTTCAAGACCGTGATCAACCTCCTGAGCGCCAAGGAAGGCGAGGCCAAGGAGGCCGCTTCGGCGAAGGCGGCGGGGCTCAACTACGTCAACCTGCCGGTGACCGAGCTCGCGCCGGTCGCCGACCAGGTCGCGGCGTTCACGCGCCTCGTCCAGGATCCGGCGAACTATCCGATCCTCCTCCATTGCGAGTCCTCGAACCGGGTCGGTGCGCTGTGGGCGCTCTATCGCGCAGGCACCGGCGTGCCCGCCGAGATCGCCGTGCAGGAAGGCCGCACGGTCGGGCTCAAGCCGAGCCGCGAGAAGGCGGTCCGCGAAATCCTGAAGCTGCCGCCGCAGTAAACGTCGCCGCGCGCATGCCGGCATGAATATCTCCGGCCCGCGATGCCCTTTACGGGGCGCTGCGGGCCGGTTTGCGTTCCGGCGTTTCTCCCGCTCCCCGAAACCGCTACAGTCCCTGCAGAGCGGCTGCCTCAGACGGCCGCCTGACCGGGAAACGCCAGAAAGAAGGGGAGAGACATGTTCAAGGGTTCAGACGGCGTCGTCATGCCGACGTCGATCATCGGCTCGCTGCCGCGGCCGAGCTGGTTCAAGGAGCAGCTCGGAAAGCGCACGTTCCTCGATGCGATGATCGACAACCACTACCGCGAACAGTACGAGGACGCGGTCAGCACCTATCTCGGATGGCAGACGGTCGCCGGGCTCGACATCGTCACGGACGGCGACGCGCACTACGACGATCAGGTGACGGGCTTCAGCTGGCAGAGCTATGCGCCCTACCGCATGGAGGGGTTCGACGTCGCGAACCCGCGGCCCGCCGTCTACAAGGCCGGCGCCGCCGCCTATCCGCGCGGCCACATCCTCCACGACCTGCTCGAAAGCCGCGTGCTGCCGCCGGTTTCGGGCCCCGTCGGCCGCGGTCAGATCCAGTACACGGCGCTCTGGCGCGCGGCGCAGCGCATGACGCGGAAGCCCGTCAAGTTCGGCACGATCACGTCGGAGCTGTTGGCGGCGACGGTGGCGAACGACTACTACAAGGATCCGGTCGATCTCGTGGAGGCGATCGCCGCGGCGCTCAACGAGGAGCTCAACGAGCTCGCCGACGCCGGCTGCCCCATCATCCAGATGGAGGAGCCGCAGATCCACATGACGCCGGTGCGCGGGCCCCTGTTCG
>JAYOEF010000008.1:44038-52115 GCA_038106605.1 Alphaproteobacteria bacterium | reverse complement strand
GCGATGCCCTCGTCGATCGCGGCGACGAAGAACGCGCGGCAGCCGGCGGCCGCCAGCGCCTGCGCCACGGGGCGCGCACCGAGGCCGTAGCCGTCGGCCTTGACCACGGCACCGCATTCCGCGCTTCCGCAGAGGCCGCGAAGCGTCCGCCAGTTCGCGGCGACGGCGCCGAGATCGACGGTGAGGGTGGCGCCGGGGTGGGCGGGCGCGCGGGTGTCGGTGGCCGGTGCGCTCAGAACGGCACGTCTCCGGACCGCGACGGGCCGTGGAAGTCGTCCTCGTCGTCGAGATTGTCGAACTTCGTCGCTTCCGGATAGAAGCGCAGGTCGACCTTGTCGATCGGGCCGTGGCGCTGCTTGGCGACGATGATCTCGGCGCGGTTCTGCACGCGCTGCAGGCGCTCCTCCCATTCCATGTGGCTCTCGCGCTCCTTGGCGGTCGCATCGCCGTAGGGCCGGCTCGGCTCCTCGCGGGCGAGGTAGTATTCCTCGCGGTAGATGAACATGACGACGTCCGCGTCCTGCTCGATCGAACCGGATTCGCGGAGGTCGGCGAGCTGCGGGCGTTTGTCCTCGCGCTGCTCGACCGCGCGGCTCAGCTGGGACAGCGCGATCACCGGCACGTTGAGCTCCTTCGCCAGCGTCTTGAGCCCGCGGGTGATCTCCGAGACTTCCTGCACGCGGTTCTGCTCGCGTCCGTTGCCGCTGCCCTGGAGGAGCTGGAGATAGTCGACGACGATCAGCCCGAGCCCGTGCTGGCGCTTGAGGCGGCGCGCGCGGGTCCGGAGCGCGGACACGGTGAGCGCCGGCGTGTCGTCGATGTAGAGCGGCGCCTTCTGGAGGCGCTGGCTCGCATGCACCAGCCGGTCGAATTCGCTCTGGTTCATCTCGCCCTTGCGGATCTTGTCCGACGGGATCTGCGCGGCCTCGGCGAGGATACGCTGGGCGAGCTGCTCGGCCGACATTTCGAGCGAGAAGAAACCGACGACGTTGTCGTCGATCGGCTTCACGTTGCCGTCCTCGTCCTCGAACGTGTCGGTGTTGGTGGCGACGTTGAAGGCGATGTTGGTGGCGAACGCGGTCTTACCCATCGACGGGCGCGCCGCGATGATGATCAGGTCCGACTTGTGGAGGCCGCCGAGGAGGAGGTCGAGCTTGCGGAAGCGGGTGGGGACGCCGCCGAGCCCGCCGTCGCGGTTGTAGGCGGCGGCGGCCATCTCGACCGCGCCCTTGATCGAATCCGCGAAGCTCCGGAAACCGCCCTCGTAATCGCCGCTGGTGGCGAGGTCGTAGAGGCACTGCTCGGCGGTCTCGATCTGGCGCGTCGCGCTGTCGTCCGGGTCGTGCGAGAAGGCGTCGTTCACGATGTCGGTGCCGAGGTCGATCATCTGGCGGCGCAGATAGAGATCGTAGATCAGCCGGCCGTAATCCTCGGCGTTGATGATCGCGAACGAGGCGCCCGCGAGCTCGGCGAGGTAGCGGTGGCCGCCGATCCCGGAGAATTCCTCGGTGTCGAAGACGTGCTTCAGCGTCGTCGGGTTGGCCTGCTGGCCGCGTTCGATCAGCCGGGCGCAGGCGTCGTAGATGCGGGCATGGACGGCGTCGAAGAAATGTTCCGCGCGCAGGAACTCGGAGACGCGCTCGTAGGCGCGGTTGTTCTCGAGGATCGCCCCGAGGAGCCCCATCTCCGCCTCGATGTTGTTCGGAGGCTGGCGGTATCCCGGCGCCTCGGTGTCGGCATCCCTGAGCGAAGTGGCCACGTCGTCTTCTCCGTCCGCAAAACTATGCGGACCCTACAGCGAATCGGCTATGTCGCAGCGGGACGCATTGGCGCCTCCCGGAGAAACACGGGGACAACTCCGCCGCCCGTCCGTCCGCTGTGGATTACGGGAATAAGATGGAACGCGATCGGCGCGCGGGGAAGGGCGCGCCGAGTCGATGCCGTTGGCGGTCCCCTCAGCTTCCCTGCGGGCGGTCCCAGCCTTCTGTCTTCGCCGCTTCGCCGGCGACCGAGTAGAGCGCGCCGGGCGCGTTCCGCGTCTTCTGGAATTCCTCCAGCGTCTCGCCACGCATCGCCGCGTAGATGTGGAGGTTGGAGACGCCGATCACGGCGCCGAGCTTCTCCAGCATGAAGAAGATGACGCCGTAATGGATCATGCCCTGCCAGTCGCGGCGGCGGATCAGGTCGCGTTCTTCCGCCGTCAGCCCTGCATCCTCGTAGGCGCCTTCCTCGTCGGCGAGGAAGCGCTCGCGCTTGTCCGGCACGATAAGATCATGGAGGAAGCTGTTGATACGGAACGATTTAAGGCTGCGCTCCAGGGTGAAAGGGTAGGTGCCCGTCAGCTTGTCCGCACCGACCAGCTCGTGGCCGATCAGCTCCTGCTGCTTCGCGATCTCGGAGGCCGCCGGAGCCGCGCCCTCGTCCTCGTAGATCGCGGTCGCGATCGTCGTCATCGACGGCAGGTACTGGGTCTGGTGGATCTTCCGGATCTTCTTCGACATGGCGCCGCGCATCACGAGCCACATGATCACCTCGGCGCCCTCCATGCCGCCGCGCTCGGCGTACTGGGCGTGGGTGAGGTCGAGCAGGCTCTCCGGGTTGTTTTCGATGCGGTCGAGGAATTCGAGGTCCCAGTCCATGTTGTTGAAGCCCGCACGCTCGCCGTGGACCTGGTGCGACATGCCGCCGGTCGCGACGATCGCGACCTTGAGGTCTTCCGGATAGCTCTCGACGGCGCGGCGCAGCGCCTGGCCGAGCTTGTAGAGGCGGCGCGCGCTCGGGATCGGGAACTGGAGGACGCCGATCTGCAGCGGGACGATCGGCACCGGCCACTCGGTCTCGTGCGGCATCAGCATCGACAGCGGGGAGAAGCAGCCGTGGTCGAGCGGCTTGCCCTGGAAGAACGACATGTCGAACTCCTCGGCCATCAGCGAGGCGCCGATGTGACGGGCGAGCGCCGCATGGCCGCGGACCGGGGGCAGGGCGCGCGCGCCGCCGCCCTCGTCGGCGACGCGGTAGCTCGAGTCCACGCCGAGCGCGAAGGCCGAGTAGTGGTCGAAGAAGAACGACGTGATGTGATCGTTGTAGGTGACGAACAGCACGTCCGGCTTCTTCTCGTCGATCCAGTCGCGGATCGGGTCGTAGGCCGCGAAGATCGGGCCCCAGACCGGGTCGTCCTTGGACTTCCAGTCGTGCGCGAAGCCGATCGTGGGCGTGTGCGACGTCGCGATCGCGCCGATGATGCGTGCCATGTCTCTCTCCCGTGGGTCGTGCGGAGCGGTGCGCCGCGGCCGGGCCCGTCCGCCGGAGTTAGTTTGTAACCGTTATAATATGTCCGGCAGCCGGTGCTGTCGACGGAGCCCCGGGGGCGCGGCGGCGTCAAACCGCCGCAGCCGGATCAGGCCGCCTTTTCCCGCGAACCCTTGCGCTCGCGCTCGGCCTGGGCGCGTTCCCAGTCGAACATGTAGTCGCGGGTCAGCGGCACGGCCTCTAACTGGCGCGAGAGCTGGATCTGGAAGACCATCAGGTTCTCGTACCGGAAGCCCATCTCGCAGATGATCAGGTAGAGTTCCCACATCCGGCAGAAGCGCTCGTCGTAGATCGCGGCGACCTCCTTGCGGCGCGCCTCGAACGCCTCGCGCCAGAGGCGGAGCGTCTCGGCGTAGTGCAGCCGGAGAATCTCGATGTCGGTGCAGATCAGGCCGGTCTTCTCGACGATCGGCAGGATTTCCGACAGCGCCGGGACGTCGGCGCCGGGGAAGATGTACTTGCGGATGAACGGATTGATCGGTTTCGGGTCGTCCAAGCGGCCGATCGAGTGGATCACGGCGACGCCGTCGTCTGTCAGCAGGCCCTTCAGCTTTTCGAAGAACTCGCGATAGTTCTTCTTGCCGACATGCTCGAACATGCCGACCGAGACGATGCGGTCGAAGCGGCCGGGAAGCTCGCGGTAGTCCTGCAGGTGGAAGCGCACCCGGCCGTCGAGGCCCGCCATGCGCGCGCGCTCGTTGGAAACCTTGTGCTGCTCGACCGAGAGCGTGACGCCGGTAACGTCGGCATCCGAGACGCCCGCGATGTACATGCCGAGGCCGCCCCAGCCCGAGCCGATGTCGAGCACGTTGAGCGGCCCGCGGTCGAGCAGGAGCTTGGCGGCGAGATGGCGCTTCTTGTTGGCCTGCGCGGTCTCGATGTCGTTGTCCGGGCTCGTGAAGTAGGCGCAGGAATACTGGCGGTCGCGGTCGAGAAAGAGGTCGTAGAGCTCGTCCGAGAGGTCGTAGTGGTGGGCGACGTTCTTCTGCGCGATGCCGACCGGGTTGTACTGCTTGAGCTTGCGGCTGCCGATGCCGATCAGCCGGAGCGCGTTGGCGAGGGGAAAGTCCTCCACGTTGGCGTAGTTGCGCGCGGCAAGTTCGATGAAGTCGAACAGCGTGCCGTCCTCGATCGCCAGGTCGCCTTCCATGTAGGCTTCCGGAACGGAGAGGCCGGGATTGATCGGCAGGGTGTAGTCGAGGCTCGCCTTCTTCAGCCTGATCGTGCAGGCGGGCGCGGAGCCGTCGCCGAATTCATGCGTACGGCCGCGACCGTCGATCACCCGTATCGCGCCCTCGCGCACGGCGTATTTCATCAATGATGTAAACAGCATGCCCCCATCGATCTCCATGCTGACCCGCACACGCCGCCGCCCCAGCTCACGTGTGCGCTCGTTGTTTCGAATGAGAATAGATCAACCCGAACGGGGATGACAATTGTGTGGTTGCGGTCGCGAATCCGGTCGCGAATGCGGGTCAGCGCGTGGAAAAGGTGAAGCGGGAGTTCAGCGCGAAATTAACCAGGAGGAGAAGCGCGGTGGTGATCACCTGTGCCAACAGGTACCAGAGCCCGGCGGCTTCGTGGAGCAGCCAGAACAGGCCGGTGTTGAGGAGAAGGCTGGAGGCGGCGACAGCCGCGAAACGGATCGAGGCCCGGCCGTGGCGGACCGAAGACTTGAAGGCCCAGTGATAGCAGAGGAGGTAGTGGCCCACCGAGGAGAGGAAGTAGCCGATTGCCGTCGCGACCGTCGCATCGACTTTCGCGATCTCGACCAGCGAGGTGAGAATGGAATAGTGCATCACCGTCGCAATTCCGCCGGAGACGAAATAGCGGCCGAAGGTCCGCAGGCGCGGAGGCAGGAGGTCGAATGGCGAACGCAGGGACATCGGGCGGATCGGGATCACTCAGTAAAAGGAAGACGTCATATAAAAGAAACCGGCATACCGGGATACTTGGACTTTGGCGGGGGCCGCCGCACGGAAGGCCTTGCAGGGCGCCGGAGCATGATCGGAAGCGCTCCGTCCGGCCGGAACATCGCGGTCTCAAATGCCTGCATCAATTTACTTGCTTGGCGAGACATACACATGCCGTTTTTATTATGGTGAATTTGTGAATCTGCGCAACCCATTGAACTTACAGGAAAAATCGGAGCGTTCGGTAAATCGGAGGAAATTGGGGCGATTTTTTCCCCAAACTTATCCACAAGGAGGAAAGTCGCGCCATTTCAAGGCGATAGGGAAAAGCGCACGCCCTGACCGCATCCCGCCGCGCGTTCACTTCCGGCCGTACGTGTCTTCGAACCGCTCGATATCGTCCTCTCCCAGATAGCTGCCGGACTGGACCTCGATGAGGTTGAGAGGGATCTTTCCGGGGTTCGCAAGCCGATGGACCGCCAGCGGCGGAAGGTACGCGGACTCGTTTTCGTGGAGGACGAACGTTTCTTCGTCGCGGGTGACCTCCGCGATGCCGTTTACGACGACCCAGTGCTCCGCGCGGTGGTGGTGGCGCTGCAAGGAAAGTGCCGCGCCAGGGCTCACCGTGATGCGCTTGACTTGGAAACGGTCGCCGTCGTGAAGCGTCTGGTAGAAGCCCCACGGCCGGTAGACGCGGGGATGGACCGCGGCCTCGTCGCGGTGATCGGTTTTGAGCCGGTCGATCACCGTCTTGACGTCCTGCGCACGGTCGAGCGGGAGGACGAGCACCGCATCGCTGGTCGCGACGACGGCCAGGTTTTCGACTCCGAGCGCCGCGACGAGCGGGCCGTCGGTCGATGAGATCAGGGAGTTCCGGGTCTCCAGGGCGAGGACCTCGCCGTCGAGCACGTTGCCCTGAGCGTCCTTCTTCCCGATCTCCCAGATCGACGCCCAGGAGCCGACGTCGTTCCAGCCGATGTCGGCGGGGACGACCGCGGCGCGTTCCGTCCGTTCCATGACCGCGTAGTCGATGGACTTGGACGGCGAGGCGGCGAACGGTTCCTTCGCCAGGCGGAGGAAATCGAGGTCGCGCTTGGCGCCGGCGACGGAGCCTTCCGCCGCCTTGCGGATCTCGGGTTCGTAACGCTCGCACTCCTCGAGGAAGGCGCTTGCGCTGAACAGGAACATCCCGCTGTTCCAGAAATATCCGCCGGCGGCGAGGTACTTCTCCGCGGTTGCGCGGTCGGGTTTCTCGACGAAGCTCTCGACCGAGAAGCAGCCCTCGCGGGTGCCGAGCCGTCCGCCGCGCAGGATGTAGCCGTATCCCGTCTCCGGGCGCGACGGCTTGATGCCGAAGGTGACGAGGTAACCGTCGGCCGCCGCACCGGCGGCGACGCCGATGGCGTTCCGGAACATCACCTCGTCCTCGATCGCATGATCGGCGGCGAGCACCAGCATCAGGGCGTCCGGATCGTCGGCGGCGAGGATCGCCGCGGCGACCGCGACGGCGGGCGCGGTGTTGCGCGCGACCGGCTCCAGCATGATGTGGCTCGGCGCGACGCCGATCTCGCGGAGCTGTTCGGCGATGATGAAGCGGTGTTCCTCGTTGCACACGACGAGCGGTCGCGCGAACGCGCCGGGGTCGGATACCCGTGCCGCGGTGTCCTGCAGCAGGCTGTTGTCGGAGATCAGCTTGAGGAACTGTTTCGGGTAGGACGTGCGCGACAGCGGCCAGAGGCGCGTTCCGGAGCCCCCGGAAAGGATGACCGGATGAATTTTGGCAGGCATGACGCGCATCCCCGGTTTGTTTGGGTTCCCTAGCTACCGCAATCGCGGGCGGTTGCCAATGTGTCGCGGGCAGCGCTCGTCTGCCACGCCGTCATACTGCCGACGCGACGCCCCATCCCATAGACAGTCCGATCAGCGCGAACAGCATCGCTATGCCGCGCTCAACGATCCGCGGCGGAATGCGCCCTTGCAGCCAAGGGCCGAGCTGGCCGCCGATCAGCACCCCGGGAATGGTATAGACCACGAGATGCCAGGGGATGGCGTCCTGCCCGCCGGCCGCCATGAGGGCGACGATCTGGGTCGCCGATGCCGAAGCGATGGTCGCGATGACCACGAAGACCGACGTCGCCGCGGCGACCGCGACCGGGATCCGGTGGCGCCGGACGAGCTGCGGCACGACGACCTCCCCGATGCCGACGCCGAGCAGGCCGGTGAGGAACGCGCCGCCCGCTGTATAGAGTGCGCCGAGCGCGTCGAGCCGCGGCCCGGGGTAGGTGTAAACCGCGCCGCTTCTGGCGACGATCCGCCGCTCGCCGCGCGACAGGCCGGCGGCGGTCTCAGCCGCCCCGCCGTCGCGGCGGTTGCGGAAGAGGATGAGCGGGCAGAGGCAGACCATCAGGATCGCGTAGATCGCCTTGAGGGTGAGTTCGTGCTCCCGCATCAGCCCGAGGAGCAACCCGCCGGCGACAGCGACCGGTGCCGCGACGACGATGAAGGGAAGGGCGCTGCCGAAGTCGATCAGGCGTTTGCGGTGGTAGCCGATGAAGCCGGAGGCGAACCCGAAGGTCGCCGTGAGGAGCGCCGCGCCGATCGAGGCGGAGGTGGACAGCGGGTATTCCGGTCCGATCAGCGGAAAGCCGATCACGAAAATAGGCACGAACAGCGTCGCGCCGCCGACACCGCTCAGCGACGCGGTCGTCGCCACGAGAATGGCGACGGGAAACATGAAGGCGTATTGCGTCCAGTCCGGCATGTTCGGCCGAGTCTTCTGATTTTTCGCCCGCATTCGGGCGCCCCGGATAGGGAGCATACTCCATGAATACGCATGTCCGGTTAACGCCGATTCA
>JAYOEF010000008.1:0-43938 GCA_038106605.1 Alphaproteobacteria bacterium | reverse complement strand
CCCGTTTCCGGGCGGAATCGGCCCCCAACTTAAAGCCGATCCACCCGTTTCCGGGCGGAATCGGCCCCCAACTTAAAGCCGATCCACCCGTTTCCGGGTGGAATCGGCGGGCCGCAATTGAAGGTTGTAATACCGGGGAGAGCATGCTACCTACGGGCTCAACGACGGCGCGCCCGGGAGGGGTGGACGCCGGTTGCACGGCCCGGATATTAGGGCCTCGTCGATCCGAACTGTTGTAACGAAAACGCGTCAGGCTGTGCCCGGTAAACCATCCGGGCGAAGCTTGGGCGCATCGCCCGCCTTGCCGGAAAGATTGGCCAGACAGGATTGCAACGATGCTATCGACCCTTTCTACCTTTTCCGCCCTGTCGACGGATGTGTCCCTCGATGACCGTTTCGCCGGTGCGCTGATCGGACAGTGTGTCGGAGACGCCCTCGGTTTCGTCGTCGAGGGCTGCACCGCGCAGCTGTGTACGCGTTTCGTGGATGCGGAGTTGCGCCGCGGCAAGGCCGGACTGCGCGGCCGGCCGCCCTATGCGTTCGGCCAGTACACGGACGACAGCCAGCTCACCCGGGCGCTGCTCGAGAGCATGGTCGCCGCCGGCGGCTTCGATCCGGAAGACTATGCCGCGCGGATCGCCGCGCTGTTCGCCGAAGGCCGCATCGTCGGCCGCGGCCGCACGACGGAGGAGGCGGTCCGGCGCCTGATCGCTGGGACACCCTGGCACGAGGCGGGGACCCCTGCGCCTGCGGCGGGGAACGGAAGCGCCATGCGCGCAGCACCTGTCGGCCTCGTCTATCGCCACGACATGGAACGCCTGGCCGCGGTCGCGCACGACCAGGGGCGAATCACGCATGCCGATCCGCGATGCTCGGCCGGCGCGGTCGCGATCGCGGCGGCCGTCGCGCTGGCGACGGTCGGGGAGACGCCCGACGCGGTGCGCTGGACGCCCGTGCTCGCCGATCTCGCCGGACGTCACGATGCGGCGTTCGGTGAAGCGATCGCTGCGCTCGCAGATATCGTCGACCTCCCGTCGGAGGACGCGGTCACCCTGATCTCCCGCCTCGGCTGGGAACCCGAGACCCCGGTCGCGTTCGACGGCATATCGCCGTTCGTGGTGCCGAGCGTCCTGTGGAGCCTTTATTCCGTATTCCGAAATCCGGAAAGCTATTGGGAGACGATCTGCACGGCGATCGCCGCGGGCGGCGATGTCGACACGACGGCGGCGATGGCGGGGGCGATCAGCGGCGCCCATCTCGGGATCGATGCGGTCCCTGCCGACCTCGCATCCAAACTTGCGGACAAAGGGACCTGGAAGCTCGCGGATTTGGCCGAACTGGCCCGGAAAGCGCAGCGAGTCTCCGTCTGAATTGCGAAAATTTGTCTCATTTGACGCGAATTCAACCGATTCGAAGTCGAGGCCCTAGCACATTCGGGAAATATCCTGTATGAGTGCCCGCGTTCGTCCGGGAATTGGCAGTCAGTACTTTATAGCGTACCGCTAGGAGGTAAAAACAATGAAGTATCTTAAATACGCGATCGTTGTCGCCGCTCCGCTTCTTTTCGCTGCGGGTTGCGAAACGTCGGGTCAGACAAATGCGATGATCGAAAAGGCCAATGCGACGGCCGAGGAAGCGAAGGCCGCGGCCATGAAGGCCTCTGCCGACGCTCAGGCCGCCGCCGCCGCCGCGCGGGCCGCCGCCGATGCCGCCAACAAGGCTGCAGCGGAAGCGAAGGCCGCAGGCGACAAGGCCGATCGGATCTTCCAGCGCAATCTGCGCAAGGCCAAGAAGTAACGATCTGAATGCGACGTGGCGGCTGCCTCAACCGTTTGAGGTTGCCGCCACCGTCGTTTTGAGGATCGGAACGGGAACGCCGCGCCGCTCAAGAGCGGCGCTTTTTGCTTTTTCCCAGTCGATGAGCTTGCGGTCGTTGCCGGCCGCCTGAAGGATCCGGAACTCGAATTCCGGCGGCTTTGCCGGGGTGAATTTCCCGTCCTGCTCCAGTTCCACCGCCTGTGCCTGGCTTGGGTGGATCTCGACCCAGAGCTGCCCCGCCATACGCGCCACCTTGATCTCCTGGTCGACGACAGTGACCGGCGTTCCGACCGGAATCTGCGGGAACAGGCGCGCGATGTCTTCGGGGTAGAGACGGACGCAGCCGTGGCTCACGCGGCGGCCGACGCCGAACGGCTTGTTGGTGCCGTGGATCAGGTATGCCGGCCAGCCGAGATAGAGCGCATGGCTGCCGAGCGGATTGTCGGGACCCGGGCGCACGATCTTCGGCAGCGTGGGATCTTCCTCGAGCACCGATTTCGGCACATGCCAAGTCGGATTCGCCTGCTTGCGGACGATCTTGGTCGCGCCCTTGGGCGTCTTCCAGCCTTCGTCGCCGACGCCGACCGGAACCGTCGTGATGGTCTTGCCGTCGGGGCGGAACCAGTAGAGGCGCTGGTCGGCGAGGTTGAGAAGGAGTCCATCGCGCGCGCCGTCGGGCACGATATGGAGCGCGGGGATCAGGACCTCGACGTCGGCGCCGGGGACCCACGGGTCTATGCCCGGGTTCGCCGCGATCATTTCGGTGTAACCGAGGTTGTAGGACCGGGCGAGGTCGACGAGCGAATCCTCGTAGCGCGTCACATGGCGCTGGAACTGTCCGATCACGGACGGGTACGACGATCCCGCCTTCGCCGCGGGCGCCGCCTGGGCCTTCGCCGGTGTCGCGGTGGCTGACTGGCTCTGGCCGAATGCCTGGCCGGCGAACAGCGGCGTGGCGGAGAGCGTTGCGAGGACCGCGCAGAAACGGCGCCTGTCGAGGGTATTCATGGGAGGTCTCTTTCCGAGTACCACGAGCATATGGTACCGCGATTACGCGCGGACAATGGTTAATCCTTCGCTAAGTGTCGGTCT
The DNA here is from genome assembly GCA_038106605.1 of Alphaproteobacteria bacterium. Classification (GTDB taxonomy): domain Bacteria; phylum Pseudomonadota; class Alphaproteobacteria; order MPNO01; family UBA830; genus JAYOEF01. The sequence goes on along the minus strand of JAYOEF010000008.1, from coordinate 41,028 downwards.
ATCAATAATTTTTTCGTGCTAGAGGAGCTGCTTACCGCTCGGGAGGGGCGATCCCCTCCGGCCGGTCGCTGCCGCGCCCGTAGCGGCAGACCACCTCGCCGGTGGCGAGCAGACGGCCGTCGCCGTCGCTGACGTCGACGCTTGAAACGAAAATGGTTTTCCCGCCGCCGCGCTTCCGGGCGTCCGCGACGAGGCGTCCCGAAGTGACGTTGCCGACGAGGTTCACCGTTATCGAGACGGTCATCGCGAGGCGTACGTTGCCCGGGACGGTGCAGTAGGTGCCGGCATGGGCGCCGGCGGTGTCGAGGAGCGAGGCGATGACGCCGCCGTGGACGACGTCGATGGCGTTCAGGTGGTCGTCGCGGACCTCGATCTCGATCACGGCGCGGTCCTCCTCCCAGCGGGTGAGGCGGGCGCCGAGCCCGTGCATGAATCCGCGGAGTTTTTTCGAGGGAACGGACGGTGACGTCATCGGGTAATCCGTTGTTGCGAGCTATGCGTATCTGTCAGGTAAACATGCCTTGAATCAAGGTCTTATCGGCTAGCGCATCGACTTCGGACGAATAGACGCTATAGTGGGCGCGCGTTTCTCGGGGAAGAATAAATGAAAAGAGTGATTGTCGGCATCACCGGTGCCACCGGAACGATCTACGGTGTGCGCCTCATGGAACTGATGCGCACCGATCCCGACATCGAGGTCCATCTGGTGATGAGCCGCTCGGCGAAGCTCACGCTCAAGATGGAGCACGACATCGAGCTCGACTACATCAACGGCCTCGCGCACGAGGTTCACGAGCCCGGCAACATCGGCGCTTCGATCTCGTCCGGTTCGTTCCATTCCGCCGGGATGATCGTCGCCCCGTGCTCGATCAAGACCATGTCGAACATCGCGATGGGGAACACGGGCGACCTGATCAGCCGTGCCGCCGATGTCATCCTCAAGGAACGCCGCCGCCTGGTGGTCGCCATCCGCGAGACGCCGCTGCATCTCGGCCATCTCGAGAACCTGACCAAGCTCGCGCGGATCGGCGCGGTGATCTTTCCGCCGGTTCCGGCGTTCTACAACCGGCCGAGCTCGTTGCAGGACATCGTCGACCAGTCGTGCATGCGCATGCTCGACCAGCTCGACATCCATATCGAATCGGCGCCGCGCTGGGGCGAGGAGGGCGGCGTTCCCGCCGTCGGCCAGAAGATCGAGGGCGGCAAGGCAGGCTGAGCCGCCCGCGTCCCGTCTTTACGCCTCAGCCGAGCAGGATCTCGACCGAACCGAGGCCCGAGAGTTCGATCCGCGCATAGGCCGGCATCGTCTCGACCCAGATCACGGGGGAGACCGAGCCGGTGAGCACCAAATCGCCCGGCCTCAGGCTCTCGCCCTGTTCTGCAAGCGCATTCGCGAGCCAGGCGACGGCTTCGAGCGGATGGCCCATGACTTCGCGGCCCGTTCCGCGTCCGCGTTCCTCGCCTGCGACCAGCGTCCGTCCGGCGACCGCTGCGAGGTCGATCTCCTTCCAATTGGCGAGTTCAGCCCCGATGGCACATGCCTTGTGGAAGAAGTCGTCGGCGACGAGCGTCGGCGTGCCGCGGGCGAGGAAGTCGCCGTAGCGGTTCTCGACGATCTCCATCGCCGGCAGGACGGCGGCGACGAGGTCCCCGGCGTCCTCACGCGTCCAGCGGCGGCCCGCGGAACCCGCGCCGATGCGGACCGCGATCTCGCATTCGATCCCGGGATTGCACAGCGATTTCCGGCTTATGGTCGCGCCGTCTGCGTGGACGTCGCCGCTCAGGATCCGGCCGAAGGCCGGACCGTCGACGCCGAGATAGCGCTGCATCCCGGGCGTCGTCGCGCCGATCTTCCATCCGGCCCGGTCGCCGCGCCCGCGGTCCGACAGGATCCGCGATAGGGCGGCCTGGACGGCGTAGCCCTCGTCGATCGTCTGCGGGAGCAGCGATCGGGCAAGCTCCGGCACGGGAAGCGCCGACATGCGAGCGGCGGCAAGCGCCGCCGCGCAGTCCTCGATACGGAGGCCGTTCACGTCGCGCGTCTCCCCGGAGCGTCCGGCGCGGTCAATGGACCGGCCGCTCGTCCTCGAAGTTCCGGGCCTGCTTCTTCTCGTTGCGCTCGACCTCGGCGCGGCAGCGCGCCCACAGCTCCTTGCCATAATAGGCTTCGAAGTCGTCGTGGATCCGCTGGAAGGGGAGGTCGGACCATATGCCGTGGTTGGCCACATATTCCATGTGCTTGCGGCCCTGCTTGTCGAACTCCTGCAGCAGCGCGTCGGCCACGCCGTCGAACTCGCTCGGCGTCACGTCGAACTTGTCGCACAGCTGGATGTTGAACGCGGGCGCCGCCTTGACCCATTTGCCGTCGATCAGCATGACCGCGTAGCCGTGATGCAGGAACAGGTCCTTGCCGCCCATCGCATCGCGGAGCCGCGGGCTGCACAGGTGGTTGGTGACGTCCGACAGGCCGATACCCGTGGGAATGCCGGCGAAGCGCGTGACGGCGGCGAGGAGCGACGCCTTCGGAATGCAGTAGGCGGCGCCGGTGCGGAGCACGTGGCTCGCGCGGTAGGTGTCCGGATCGTCGGAGATGCGGTAGGGGTCGTAACGGATCGCGTCGCGCACCGCATAGAACGCCTTTACGGCCTTTTCCTTGTCGGTTTTCGCGTCTGCGACCGCCTTCGCCGCGAAGTCCGCGACCGCCGGATCGTCGTAATCGAGGAATTCGGTCGGCTTCAGATAGTCCTCGGTCGGCTCCGGATAGCCGGTTTTCATGTGCTCCATGTGTTCCTCGCTGTCTCCTCGCTGCGACCATAGGGGGGAAGCCCGGCGCCAGCAAGACGGACGCCGGCAAGACGGGCGCCGGCAAGACGGGCGGCAGATTGCCGGTACGGGGTCTTGCATGACGATGGCCAGCCGGGCGGCGCTTCGTTAAAGTCGCTGCCTTCCACACCCGCCGGAGTCCCGGCGGCCAAACCGGGCGGATCGATGGCAGCACCCGCGGGCGGACCCGACAGGCACAACCCTGTGGCCGGCATCCTCTGGATGGTGGCCGCGGCCGGTTGCTTTTCTGCGTCGCTCTCGCTCGTCAAGGCGTTGCAGGACGGCGGCGTGACCGTGTTCCAGACCGTGCTGTTCCGGCAGATCTTCGGACTGATCATCTTCGCGCCCGCGCTGATCAAGGGGTGGCCGGGCATCCTGAAATCCGAGGTGCGGCCGCGCCATTTTATCCGCGCGGCCACGGGCTTTGTCGGAATGTGTTCGGCCTACTATTCGCTCAGCCTGATCAAGCTCGCGGATTCCGTCGCGCTTCAGTTCACGCTGCCGTTCTTCACGATGTTCTTTGCCGTCTGGCTGCTCGGGGAAAAGCTCCGTTCGCACCGCATTATCGCTACGGCCATAGGTTTCGTCGGCGTTCTGATCATCGTCCGGCCGGGCTTTAGCGACCTCAACGAGGGAGTGTTCTACGCTCTGGCCGGTGCCGCGTTCTATGCTGCCTCGGACACCAATGCCCGCTATCTCGCGCGGTACGACCGGCTACCCGCGATCATGCTCTACAACTTCATCTTCGTCCTTCCGCTTGCCGCCGTTCCGTCCGCCATCTGGTGGACGACGCCGACGGCAGACATGCTGCTGCCCATACTCGGCTTCGTGATCGCCGGTGTGGGTGCCCAATTCTGTCTCACGAAATCCTTCGGTGCCGCCGAGGCGAGCCTCGTCTCGCCCATTCTGTTTCTTCGGCTGCCCCTCGTCGCCCTGATCGGATGGTTCGTTTTTGCGCAGTCTACGGAAACGCTGACCTGGGTCGGCGCCGGCATCATCTTCGCCGCGACGATCTGGATGACCCACGTGGAGACGCGCCGCCGCGGGACCGGCCCCGCGAAGACATGACGCGCTTGCCGCTGCCGGCCGGGCGAGTGTAGGAAACGGGAATGGCCCACGGCAGCGACGGAGCGAAGGCGAACGCGGCGGTCCCCGCGGATCCGGTGGGGGCGGCGCGGGCGCTGACCGCCACCGTGCGGGACCGCGCGCCCGAGGCCGAACGCAACCGGCGGCTCCACCGCGAAACCCACGAGGCGATGCGCGATGCCGGCCTCTACCGCGTGCAGATGCCGGCGCGCTATGGCGGCTTCGAGATGAGCCACAGCGCGATGCTCGACATCTCGGTCGAGATCGGGCGCGGCTGCGGCTCGTCGGCCTGGATCTTCTCCAACATCGCGGCGCAGAACGGCATCGTCTCGATGGCCTGCCGCGCGGCGCAGGACGACGTCTGGGCGGACGACCCGGACGCGTGCGTCGCGTCCTCCTTCCCGGCTCCGGGGGCCACGGCGCGCCGCGTCGACGGCGGCATCGTCGTGAACGGGGTCTGGAGCTTCGCGTCGGGGGTCGACTGGGCGGACTGGAACAACCTCCAGGTCTTCGTGCCGCGGCCCGAGGGCGGGGTCGAGCACCGGATGGCGCTTGTGCCCAAATCGGACTACCGCGTGATCGACGACTGGCACTCGCCCGGCTTAGCTGCGACCGGCTCCCGGTCGATCGGGCTCGACGATGTCTTCGTTCCGGAGCACAGGACCCTGAACACCGCGGCGGCCCGCGCCGGGGAGACCATCGATGCGTCCGGGAATTTCGGCCCGATCTTCCGCGTGCCGCCGATGTGCGGCGCCAACAAGATCTTCTCCGGGCCGGTCATCGGCATCGCCCGCGGCGCGCTCGATGCCGTCGAGCGCGAGCTTTCCGGCCGCAAGACGGCGGGCGGGGTCGCCATGGCGACGCTCACTACCGCCCAGCTCCGCGTCGCCGAGGCAGGGGCACTGATCGACGCGGCGCTCGCCCTGATGCACCGGGATTGCGGCATCGCCCTCGACATCGGGGCGAGCGGCCGGCTCACCACCGCCGAAGACCGGGCGATATGGCGACGGAACAATGCCTATGCCGGCGTCCTGTGCACGAGGGCCGTGGAGCTGCTGCATCCGCTGCTCGGCGCGCACGGGCTTGTCGCCGACAGCGATTTTCAGCGGGCCTGGCGTGACATCCATGCGGCGACCATGCAGATCAACATGTCGTGGGACCGGCAGGCGGTTCCTGCAGGGCAGATCCAGCTCGGGATCGGGCCCACCGATCCGGGCGTCTGACCCGCCGGGCTAGAAACGACCCCGTGCGGCTCGCGTTTCGCGATGGCCTGTATCAGGATTTGTTCGTTTCAGAAAACTTCTTCAGAACAATAATTTACAAATCGATACAAATCCAATTCCTGAAGCATTAACGAATTTTTCGCTCGGCTGGCGAATATTATTGTGTGGTACCAGTCTGGACAGGCCCTGGCTTATGGATTCGCGGGACGCCGACCGCAGGTTCAGAGAGGACAACGACTCGCTCTACCGGATGCCGATGGCCATCGTCCCGGTGGAGACGGTCGAGCTGCGTCGCGGGCGTATGATCAAGAACGCGGCGCTCGATCCGGCGATCGAGCTGTTCCGCAACGCCGAGTCCGGCTCCGGCCAGCTGCTCGTCCGCGACATCGACAGCGAGCGCGGCCATCACATGTTCGGATGGCCGATGGACATCGAGCATCCGGACCTCAGGCTGATCCGGAAGCTCGGCCGGCTGAACTCCTACGACGTCTATAGCCTCCGCATCCAGTTCCGCGACCTCGGGATCGAGCCGTCATCGGTCGAGTACCTGCAGCTCTCGGAGGAGAAGAAGCAGGCGCTTCGCCTCTACATGAACATCTTCACGCTGCCGCTGATCAACCTCGTCTACGGCGAGGGCTCGACCGCGGCGCAGTCGTCGGACGACATCGTCGGACTGTTCCGGAACCCCGACACCCGGGTCGCACACCAGAACCTGACCCGCCTTGCCAACGCGCTCGAGGTCGACGTCACCGAAATCCCCAAATTCCTAGAAGATTTCTCGGACATCTACCTGTCGCTCGCCTATTTCCAGGAATATGTCGACGACCTGACGCCGAAGATCATCGACATGCTCGAAGAGCTGAAGATGCTGGAGAGCAACTGGCAGCTCGCCAAGGATACGCACGTGATGTCGATGGTCCGGCAGATCGAGGGCGATCTCAACGACCTGCTGACGTCGGTCACGGGCCGTTTCGAAGCCTTCCGCCAGCACTCGGACCGGATGTGGGAGAACATCACCGCGGCCAAGTTCCGTATGGTGAAGGAACACGTCATCAGCTCGCAGCAGACCGTGGGCGGGGTGCTCTGCGGCCTCGGGATCAAGCTCAACGCCTGGAAGACGCGCTTTCCGAAGAAGCACGCGGGCGGGCCCATGGCCCGCGCCGAGATGCTGTTCCAGGAGATCCTGCCCGGCCTCGACAAGCTGCAGGCGATCGAGCGCGAGGGGCGGGAGCGCTCCGTGGCGGCCGAACGCAAGGCCGAGGAAATGAACGCCGCCTGACCGCCTTGCGGCCCTCAGGCGCGCGCGAGCGCCCTTTCGACCGCGAGACCCACGCGGACCAGCCACTCGTCGTGGCCGCTGGCCGCCATCACCATCAGTCCGACCGGCCCGGTTCCCGGCGCGTGGCAGGGGATCGACAGCGCGCAAGTGTCGAGGAAGTTGCCGACCGTCGTGTTGCGTAGCATGAGCACGTTCGCCGCCGCATAGGCCTCCTCGTGGCCGTCGAGCGCCGCGATCAGCGGTGCGACGGTGGCGCAGGTCGGGATCAGCATGGCGTCGAACGGCAGGGCCATCTCGGCGGCGCGCGTCTGGATGTCGCGCCGCTTCTGCTGGCAGTCGATCAGGTCGGCCGCCGACAGGTTCTCGCCGCGCTTGATACGGACCCAGACGCGCGGGTCGTATAGGTCCTTCTTGGCGTCCATCTGCTTGCGGTGATGGGCGTAGGCTTCTGCGGCGAGGATGCCGCCGTAGGGCATGGCGCCGGGAATTTCCTCGTAGACCTGCGAATTCACCTCGACGATCGAGGCGCCGGCGCGGGACAGCTCGTCCAGCGTGCGCTCGAAGGTTTCCGCAACGTGGTCGTCGAGCCCGTCGAGCACGTAGTGCTGCGGCACGCCGAAGCGGAGCCGTTCGATGGGGAGCGCCTTGGGCACCACAGGCGCGCGGGCGTCGAGGATCGCTTCGGTGACGATGCAGCAGGTGACGGTCGGTGCCAGCGGGCCGACGCTGTCGAGCGTCGACGACAGCGGATAGCACCCATCAAGAGGGATGCGGCCGGTCGTCGTCTTGAAACCGGTGAGGCCGTTGAGCGCGGACGGGATGCGGACCGAGCCGCCGGTATCGGTGCCGATGCCGACGGCGGACATGCCGTCGGTGACGGAGACCGCCGCACCGGAGGAGGAGCCGCCCGGAATGCGCCCGGTCTCGCGGTCCCACGCATTGCGCGGCGTATCGAAATGGCAGTTGAGGCCGAGGCCGGAATAGGCGAACTCGGTCAGGTTGGTGCGCCCGACAAGGACAGCGCCGGCGCCGCGGAGCCGCGCGGTGACGATCGAGTCCTTCGCCGCAGGAGGGGCGTCGTCATGGGCGCGGGAGCCCGCGCGTGTCCGCTGGCCCTGCTCGTCGAACAGGTCCTTGAGCGATACCGGAATGCCGGCGAGCGGCGAGGGGACGATGCCTTCCGCGCGCAGCCGGTCGGAGGCGTCGGCGGCGGCGAGCGCCGCGTCCTCGTGCACCGCGAGGAACGTGCGGGCGCCTTCGCCCGCCGGATCCTTGATCCGGGCGAGCGCCTGTTCGGTCAGCTCGCGGCTCGTGGTCTTGCCGCTCCACAGCGCGGCCTGGATCTCAAGGACGGGTTTCAGGGTGAAGTCCATGCGCGGTCCCCATGCGGAACGCGCCGCCGGCCGCTCGGGCCGGGGCGCCGGTCTGACGCGGGGCGGGCAGGGGCCCGCCCCGGATCGGTCATTCGTAGTAGTGGCTCTCGAGGAGCAGGCAGCCGGTCTCCGACTTGAACGGACCGTGCGGCGTTCCCGGCGGGCGGCAGGCGTAGGTGTTCGGCCCGAACTTCTCGCCGCCGTTGCCGTTGGCGTCGTTGCCGACGATGAGGTCGCCCTGGAGCTGGTAGACCTCCTCCCAGTAGTCGTGGGTGAAGGGCGCGGTCGTGTAGACGCCGGCGTCGAACTTAAGGAGCCGCGTGCGGCCGCCGACCTTGTTCTTCTCGTCGAGGAAGCCCGTGAGGATCTTCTGCTTGATCCCCGGCGGATAGCCCGGCGGGACTTCCCATTCGCCGCCCATGTCGACGGCATAGAATTCCTTGTGCTGCTTGTTGATCGTCATCGTCCCAACTCCTCTCGTCCCAAGTTCTTCTGTTTTCCGTTCAGGTCGCGCACTCAGGTCGCGCGGTCACGTCACGACGGGCAGCGTCTCGACGCTATAGCCGTGCGAAAGCTTGCGCCCCAGCACCGGGTCCTCGAGCTCGACGTCGAACCGGTCGGCCGGGCGGATGCCGCCGATTGCCGCGAGCGTCCCGCAATACATCGCCATCCCGGGCGGAAGCTCCTTCTTTCCCGGAAGGTAAAGCCCGATCAGCTCCTCCGGCGGGCGCATCGCGGTGACGCCGCCGTCCTGGTAGAGTTTCTTCTCGCCGCCCACGGTCGCCCAGGAGCGCAGCAGGAGCGAGTCGAAGTGGCCAGCGACGTCCGAATACTTCCAGACCCGCGCGGAGACCGGCTTCGCGCACATCTGCTTCGAGACCGGCACGGAGTAGGTCTCGACCTCGCGGTCGGTGTGGTCCGAGCCAATGCCGATCAGCATGCCGTCCTCGGTGCCGATCAGGATGAACTCGACCTCGCCCGACGATTTTTCGCCGAGGAACTGGAGCTTTTCCGACGTCGTGAAGGCCTCCGTGCCGACCCGGTAGAAGCAGGGGACCGAGCTCGGGCGCGGCACGCCCATTTCCTCAAGCTCATGGATGTGCTTTTCCAGAGCCTCGACATTGCGGCCGGTCCAGCCGGCGATGACGACCTGGTCGATGCGGACGGCGCGCGTCTCGCCGGTCGGCTCGATGGTCAGCGAAAGGGTGGTCGGCACCTCAAAATCCCCGTTTTCCGGTTGTCCCTGCGTAGGGGCGAAACCTAGCCGCGCCGCCGGGGGGAGGCAACACGCGACATGAGGCGGATATGCAGGGCGGATTGCCGTATATGAGGGGCGGATTCCGGCCTCCCGGGTGCGGCGAGTCGGGCCTTTCTGCTAGCATGCGGCCGGCCGCCGTTCGCGCGGGCAGGGGAACAAGATGTCGGCAACGTCTTCTCTGAAACGCGGAATACTCGCGCATGTCTGATCGGCTGCGCACATTCCTGCTGCGCGCCTTGACCGCGGCGGCCGGGATCGGGCTTCTCGTCGCCGTTCTCATGGCGACCGATCTCGGCGAGGTCGGCACCTATCTGGAGCGCGTGGGCTGGGGCGTCGTCCTGATGATCGCGGCCTACAAGCTTGCCTTCGTGCTCGACAGCTGGGCCTGGCTCCTGACCTTCCGGACGCTTCCGGGACGCATTCTCTGGGTCTGGCGGCTATGGCTCGTCCGCATGGTGGGGGAGGCGGTCAACAACGCGACGCCGTTCGCCGGCATGGGGGGCGAGCCCGTAAAGGCAGCGATCCTCAACCGGCGCTGGGGCATCGGTTACGGCGAGGGTCTAGCCTCGATCGTCCTCGCCCGGACGACCTTCGTGCTCGGGCTCGTGCCGTTCCTCGCGATCGGGATCGCGCTGCTGCTGTTCGAGCCGGGCGTCTCGGCGCCGTTCAAGTGGGCGGCGGCGGGCGGGCTCGCCTTGCTGAGTTTCGGCATCTTTGCGTTCTTCGGCATCCAGAGGCTCCGCATCGCCTCGCGGTCGGGCGGCTGGCTTGCGGGCTTTCTCAAGCGGCGCGGTCTCGACGATGCGCTCGAAAAGCTCGCCGCGTTCGAGGACCGGCTCGTCTCCTTCTACGCGCACGCTCGGCTCCGCTTCTCCGGCACCGTGCTGCTGTCGTTCTTCAACTGGGCGCTCGGCGCGCTCGAAGTGTGGATCGCGTTCCGGCTCCTCGGCGCGCCGGTGGGCTTCGGCGAGGCCTGGATCATCGAGGCGGTGGTGCAGCTCGTCCGTGTGGGCGTGTTCTTCGTGCCGCTGTCGCTCGGCACGCAGGAGGGCGCGTTCGTCCTCGTCGTCGGCGCGCTCACCGGAAATCCCGAGCTTGGCGTCGCCGCCGCCGTGCTGCGGCGGTTCCGCGAACTCGTCGTGCTCGGCGCCGGGCTACTGATGGGACCGCTCGTGTTCGGACGCGGAGCTTTCCGCGCGACCCCGGAGCGACCGTCGTGAGGGAGCGCTCTCCGCGCGGTCCCGCGCTGATCCTGACCGTCGTGCTGCCCTTCGGCTGCGGCTATTACGTGTCCTACCTGTTCCGCACCGTGAACGCGGTAATTTCGGAAAACCTGACGCGGGAACTCGGGATCGGGCCGGCGGAACTCGGTCTCCTTACCAGCATCTACCTCATTGCTTTCGCGTCCTCCCAGATCCCGCTGGGCGTCGCTCTCGACCGATACGGGCCGAGGCGGGTCAACGGCTTCATGCTGCTGCTTGCGGCCGTGGGTGCCGGCGTCTTTGCCTGGGCGGAGAGCTACTGGCTTCTGCTCGTCGGGCGCGCGCTGATCGGACTCGGCGTTTCCGCCTGCCTGATGGGCGCGTTCAAGGCGAACGCCATATGGTTTCCGCCCGACCGTCTGCCGCTGATGAACAATCTGATCAGCGCCTTCGGGGCGCTCGGGGCCGTCTCTGCGACGCGACCGGTCGAAATCCTGCTGCATATCGCGACATGGCGGGAGATCTTCGGCGGGCTCGCGGCGCTCTCCGTCGTCGTATCGCTCACGGTGCTGATGCTGGTTCCGGAAAAGCGCGAGGCGAACCAGACGTCCGAGAGCTTCGGTTCGCAGCTCGCCGGCTTCCGGGTGGTCGTCCGCGAGAGGTTCTTCTGGCGTGTCGCGCTTCTCTATTCCAGCACCTATTCAGCCTTCGTCGCCTACCAGACGCTGTGGGCCGACGCGTGGCTGCGTGACATCGCCGGGCTTGCGCAGACCGAACGGGCGAATTTCCTGCTGCTCATCCAGGTCGGCTTTCTTGCTGGACTTCTCGCGCTCGGCACGCTGACCGATTTCCTGCGGCGGACGCGCGTTCAGGCGGTTCACGTCTACGGCGTCGGCGTCGGTCTGTTTCTCGCGCTGCAGGTACCGCTGGCGCTCGGCGTCACGGCCGGCGTGGGTGTGATCTGGTCGCTGTTCGGGCTGATCTCAGCTTCGGTCTATTTCGCCTATGCTGTGCTGACCGCGCGGTTTCCGGCTTCGGTCACCGGACGGGCGATCACGGCGCTCAATTTCGTCGTATTCGTCGTCGCGTTCGCCTGCCAGTGGGGCATCGGCGGTATCATCGGCGCGTTTCCCAAGACCGAAGCGGGGGGCTATCCGACCGAGGCGCATGCGGCTGCCCTCGGCGTCATGCTCGGCCTGCAGGGACTCGCGTACCTCTATTTCCTGTGGCCGCACCGGGTTAAAAGCGGATCATGAACGACAAGAACGCCAAACCGGGCGCGAAACCGGGGCCGGTTGGGGGCCGAGCCTCGGCCATCCTGTTCCTCACGGTGCTCGCGCCGTTCGGCGTCGGCTACTACATGTCCTACCTGTTCCGGACGGTGAACGCGATCATCTCGCCGCAGCTCGTCCGTGACGTCGGGCTGACGCCGGCCGATCTCGGGCTGATGACCAGCGCCTATTTCGTCACCTTCGCCGCGGCACAGCTTCCCCTCGGTATCATCCTCGACCGCTACGGGCCGCGGCGCGTTCAGTCCGCGCTGATGATCGTCGCTGCCGCGGGCGCGGCGCTGTTCGCCTTCGGCACCGATGCGGTCACGATGGTGATCGGCCGCGGGATCGTCGGTCTCGGCGTTTCGGGCTGTCTCATGGCCGCCCTCAAAGCCAACGTCATGTGGTTCCCGCGGGAAAAGATACCGGTGGTGAACGGGCTTACCTTCGCCTTCGGCACGGCCGGTGCGCTCTCTTCGACTGTGCCGCTCGAACTCGTCATCCAGGTGGTCGAGTGGCGCTCCGTCTTCTGGGGGCTCGCCGTCGTGTCGGTGTTCTCCGGGCTGCTGATCTGGCTCGCCGTTCCCCAACGCACCCCCGAGGCGCGGGCCGCGACACCGGGCCGGACGGGCGTTCGGGCTCAGCTGGACGATCTCGGCCAGGTCTACGGCAGCGCCTTCTTCTGGCGCATCTCGACGATGATCGTCCTGCACAACGGCGTCTTCCTGTCCTACCAGTCGCTGTGGGCGGCACCCTGGCTCCGCGACGTCGCAGGCCTCGACCGGGGCGGCGTGGCCGACGCGATGTTCCTGTTCAATGCGGGAATGCTCGTCGGCGTCCTCTCCATCGGCGTACTTGCCGAACGGCTGATGCGGCGAGGCATTCCTCCGGTCGTCCTGGCCGGCGGCGGGATCGGTTTTTCGCTCGTCATCCAGATCCTGTTCGCGCTTCAGTGGACGGCGTTTCCGGGCGCTCTCTGTGCGCTGTTCGGGTTCTTCGGGTCGTCGTCGGTGCTCGCCTACGCGGTGCTTAACCAGCATTTCCCGGCGACGTTGACGGGGCGCGTGAACACCGCGCAGAACATGCTCACTTTCATCTGCGCTTTCGCGACACAGTGGGTCGCCGGTGCGATCATCGGTCTTTATCCGACCGGAGCGGGCGGGCATTACAGCACCATCGGCCATCAGACGGCGCTTTCGATCTGTATCGCGCTGGAGGTGGGCGGTTATCTTTATTTCCTTTGGTCCAGCCGGAGGCTTGCACGGGGATGAGCGACCGCGAATATCCCGCCTTTCCGATCTGCGGTGTCGGCATCGTTTGCTTCAAGGAGGAGCATGTCCTCCTCGTGAAGCGCGCGAAGCCGCCAATCACCTGGGAATGGTCGATCCCGGGCGGGCGCCAGGAGCTCGGCGAGACGACGCGCGAGGCCGGCCTCCGCGAACTCCTGGAGGAGACCGGCATCGAAGCGCGCCTACTCGGGCTTATCGACGTCATCGACACCGTGCGCCATGACGACAGCGGCCGGGTGCAGTTCCACTACACGCTCGTCGACTACGCCGCGGAATGGATCGCGGGCGAGCCGTTCGCCGCGGACGACGTCTCGGACGCACGCTGGGTCCGGATCGCCGACATCGAGGATCACGGTCTCTGGTCGGAAACCGTCCGGGTGATCCGCGAGGCCGAAAGGCTCAGAGGGGACTGATGGCGTCGGACCTGCGGAGCCATTTAGCGGCCAACGCCGGTCTTCTGCTCCGCGTCCCGAAGCCCGTCCGCCGGGAGCATCTGAGCGCGCTGATCGTCCAGGCCCGCCGTCCCGTGCTGTTCGAACGGATCGAGGACAGTCCCGGGTGGCGCGTGTGCGACCTGCTGTTCCGCGACCGCGCCGCGCAGGCGGGCGTGCTCGGCACTTCGCCGGACAAAGTGACCGAGGTCCTCGGCGCCCGGCTTGCGCTGCCGCCGCGCCCCACCCGCACGGTCGCGGCTCCGGCGCATTTCGAAACCGGGCGCGAAGCGGGCGCGTTCGATCTCCGCGACCTGCCGATCTTCCGCCACGGCGCGCGCGACCCGTTGCCCGCGCTCATCGTCATGAACGTCTGCCGCGCGCCGGACGGCGGGCCCGCCAATTTCTCCTTCACGCGCATGACGCCGTTCGAAGCGGGCAAGGCGACGATGCTGATCGGCTCGTCGCCGCACCAGCGCGCGATTCTCGCCCAGTGGGAAGCGCGCGGCGAGCCGATGCCTATGGCCTGCGTCGTCGGCACGCACCCGGCCTACGAGATCATGGCGAGCTACAGCGTGCCCGGGCACCTCGCCGAGTTCGGGGAGCTCGACCTCGTCGGCAATCTCCTGGGCGAGACGGTAGAAGTCATGGACTGCCGGACGGTTCCGCTCCAGGTGCCCGCTCATGCGGAGGTCGTGATCGAAGGGCACGTGCTGCCGGGCGTCCGCCGTGACGACGGGCCCGGCCCGTCGCAGGCGCTCTACTACCTGCCGGGCGTCTCATGCCAGCCCGTGTTCGAGGCGTCTTTCCTTCAGGCACGGCCCGAGCCCATCCTACGCCAGCACGACACGCTGACCTATTCCGACCACCAGCCGCTGATCTCGCTGCCGCACGAGGCGCTGATGCTGACGCGGCTCCGCGCCGCTGGTCACGACGTGCTGGACGTCTTCTACGTCCCGTGGGGCGGTACGCTCGCCTGTGTTGTGCAAATGGTGCCGCAGACGGGCGGCGAGGCGCGCGATCTCCTGGCCTCGGTGCTCGACGTGCACTGGCCCAACTGCCGGCTTGCCATCGCCGTCGACGCCGACGTCGACATCGGCTCGCCCGAGGATCTCGTGTGGTCGCTCGCGACCCGCGTCGATCCGGAGCGCGATCTCGTGATGGTGTCGGGCGCGAAGGGCCATCCGATCGACCCGACCGCGCGGCAGACGGGCTCCGATCCGCGCGACGTCGTCACCAACAAATGGGCGATCGACGCCACCCGGCCGCCCGTCGCCGATCCCGCCGGCCGGGCAATGTTCGAGCGCACAGAGCCGCCGGGGGCGGGCGAGGTTACGCTGGAGGATTACCTGTGAGCGACAAGATGCGCGCCGTCGTCGTTTCGCGGGCAGGCGGTCCCGAGGTGCTCGAGTTCCGGGACGACTGGCCGAAACCGGCACCCGCAGAGGGCCGCGTCCTCATTCGCGTCATGGCTTTCGGATTGAACAGGGGAGAGCTCTATACGCGGCTCGGCCATTCGCCGACGGTGCAGTTTCCCCGCGTCCTCGGCATCGAGTGCGCAGGCGTGGTCGAGGCGGGTCCGGGCACAGCGTTCCGGCCGGGCCAGAAGGTCGTCGCGACGACCGGCGGCATGGGCCGGGCCTATGACGGCTCCTACGCCGAGTTCGTGTCGGTTCCGGCGGCGAGCGTGCATCCGGTGGAGACGTCGCTTTCGTGGAGCGAGCTCGCCGCGGTGCCGGAGCTGTTCCACACCGCGTGGGGCGCGCTCGAACTCGGGATCGGCCTGAAAGCGGGGCAGACGCTCCTGATCCGCGGCGGATCGTCCGCCGTCGGGCTCGTCGCCGCCGATTATGCGAAACGGCTCGGCGCGACGGTGCTGTCGACGACGCGCGACGCCGCGAAGGATGAACGTCTCATATCCTTCGGCGCAGACCATGTCGTGCGGGAAACGGGCGGGATCGCGCCGGCGGTTCGCGCATTGGTGCCCGATGGCGTCGATGCGATGTTCGACCTCGTCGGCACCAAGGTCATATCGGACTCGTTCGCCTGCATCCGGACGGGCGGTATCCTCTGCATGGCCGGTCTCCTCGGCGGCGAATGGACGATCCCGGAATTCACGCCGGGCGCGACCATCCCGTCGACCACGAAATTCACCTACTTCTCGAGTTCGGCCACACCCATGCACAGGCACTCGCTGCAGGCCTATATCTCCGGGCTGGAGAGAGGGGACTACCGAATGCCGCTCGAACGGGTCTTTCCCTTCGACGATATCCGGGCGGCGCATGCGCTGATGGAATCGAACGGAGCCGCGGGCAAGATCGTGGTCGCGGTCGCATGAGGCATCCCGTCCTCCTTGTCGCTTCCTTCTGCGTTGCGCTCGTGCTGTCGCTTCTCGGATTCATGGCGCCGGCCGCTGTGCTGGGCGACATCATCGCCGCGTGGAAGCTGACCAATACAGAGGCCGGGTGGCTCGGCGGTGCGCTGTTCGCGGGCTACATCGCGACCGTCCCGGTCCTCACCGCGCTGACCGACCGCACCGACCCGAAGCGGATCTATCTCGTCTCGGCGGCGGTCGCGGTCCTCGGCAACCTGGGCTTCGGCTTCGTTGCGGACGGGCTGTGGAGCGGCGTGCTGTTCCGCATCCTCACCGGCATCGGGCTTGCCGGCACCTACATGCCGGGCCTCAAGGCGTTGACCGACCAGCTGGCGCCCGGCAAGCCGCAGCAGCGGGGGGCGACCTACTACACGTCGGTGTTTGCGCTCGGCTCCGGCCTCTCGATCCTCGCGGGCGGGCTCGCGGCCGAGGCGGCCGGGTGGAACTGGGCGTTCGCGGTCGCCGCCGCCGGGTCAGCCGGCGCGCTCCTGATCGTTGCCGCTGTGCTGCCCGCGCGACAGCCGGCCGCGAGACCGCCCGGCTCAGGGTCGGCGCTCGATTTTCGTCCGGTGCTCAAGGACCGCGCGGTGATGGGCTACGTTCTCTCGTTCCTCGGCATCGCATGGGAAGTGTTCGCAAGCCGGATCTGGCTCGTCGGCTTTTTCGCCTTCGCCGCCGCGGCGGTGCCGGGGATGCAGGGAGCCGGCCAGGGAAGTGGCTGGAGCCCGGCGATGCTCGCGACCGCGGTCGCACTTCTCGGCGTGCCCGCGGCGATGGGCTTCGGCGAGCTCGCCGTCCGCATCGACCGGCGGAGGCTGCTGATCATCGTCGCGTCGATCTCGGCAGCGCTCGCCGTCGCCATCGGCCTCACGGCGGGGTTGAGCTACGAGCTTTCGGTCGCGCTCTGCCTTCTGTTCGGCATGTTCTCCTACGGGCGGAACTCGGCGACGACGGCGGGGACGATCTCGGTCGCCGATCCCGCGCGCCGCGGCGCGACGCTCGCGGTCCAGGCCTTCATCGGCTTCTCGGGCGGCATTCTTGGGCCGCTCGCCTTCGGCATCGCGCTCGATGCGGCGGGCGGCGCGGGCACTGTCTCGGGTTGGCGGACGGCCGCGTGCATGATGGCCGTCGGGCCGCTTCTCTCGGTCGCCGCTCTGGTCCTCCTGCGGCCGGTCCGCGCGCCCTGAAAGTTATCCACAGGGGAGGCGAAAATTTTCCGGGTTTTCCGAAAATGCTCCGAAATTTGCCCGCGTCTTTAACTTTTAATTAAGTACGCAAAAGCTCCAATGGCCTCACAGAAGATGTGTCAAAAAAATGGAGCCTACGGGAATGAGCGACCTCGAAAACCTGCAGAAACGCGCCCACAGCGCGGTGCAGTCGCTGAAGCGTTCGCAGAAGGAACGCCGCCAGCAGAACCAGTCACTCGGACAGATTCTTAACGACCTCGAAATCAAGTTCGAAGCCCGCACCGCGGAGCTCGATCACTGCCGCGCGCGCATCGCGCAGCTAGAGGAGTCGAACCGGTCGCTGACCGCGCTCCTCGGCGAGATGATCGAGATCATGGAACGCACTGCCGAAGACACGTCCGACGACCCGGTGTTCCGGGCGACCGCGACCGCCAAGGACATCGTCGAGCGCTACGTGTCGCAGGGCGTCGCCAACGACGACGGCGGCATGTCGGGGATCGTGATCGAGACCGAGGAGGCGCCGAGCCTTACGCCGGCGGAGGCGTTTTCCGCCGCCGAAGGGCGCTTCCAGGACGTGAGCGGAGAATTCCTCTTTGCCGAGGCGATGTACGAGGCCGAGTTCGGCTCGAAAGACTATCCGAAGCTCGTGTTCGATGCGGTGGCGCTGGGGCGCCGTGGCGAGGCCGAGGAGGAAGCGCCGATCGATATTCCCGAGCGGACGGCGCCCGTCGCCAAGCCGGCGCCGGCGGCGAAGCCCGCGGCGGCCGAGGCGAAGAAGAACGACGGCGACCTCGACATCAAGGAGATCATGGCACGGCTCGAAATCGCCGCGGAGCGGGCCCAGCTGCGCGCCGACGCCGACGCGCGGCGGGTGACGCTCGAGCCGGCGGTACTGGAACGGGCGGTCGGGGGACGTGCCTGACCGGCATGTAGTAGACGCGTAGGAAAGCCTCAAGACCTCGAACTGGGGGCGGATCCCGATCCGCCCCCTTCTGCATTTCAGAAGATGTTGCCGCGCTCGTATTGCGGAGGCCATTTAAAGCTATCGGCGCGGAGCTTCGCCGCGGCGTGCATCGGCCAGTAGGGATCGCCGAGAAGCGTCCGGCCCATCACCACGAGATCGGCGCGGCCGTTCGCCACGACTTCCTCGCAGGCTTCGGGGCTGTGCAGCAGTCCGACGGCGGCGGTCGCGATGCCGGCGTCGCGCCGCACCCGTTCCGCAAAGGGCACCTGGTAGCCCGGATGGACCGGGATCTTCTGGCGCGGGTCGTTGCCGCCGGACGAGCAGTCGATGATGTCGACGCCGTGCGCGGCGAGCCATTTGGCGACCTCGACCGTATCCTCGACCGTCAGTCCGCCCTCCACCCAGTCGGTGCAGGACAGCCGTACGGAGAACGGCAGGTCGTCCGGCCACTCGCTCCGGATCGCATCGACGGTTTCGATCAGGAAGCGCGCGCGCCCCTTCAGATCGCCGCCGTAGCCATCGTTCCGCACGTTGCTGAGGGGCGACAGGAAGGCGTGGGCGAGATAGCCGTGCGCGGCGTGGAGCTCCAGCATGCGGAACCCGGCCTCGCGCGACCGCCGCGTCGCATCCGCGAACTGCTGGAGGACGCGGGCAATGCCGCTTTCGTCGAGTTCCTGCGGCACCTGCCAGTCGGCGAAGGGCAGGGCGGAGGGGCCGACCACCTGCCAGCCGCCGGGCTCGTCCGGTGCGATGGGGCCGGCGCCGTCCCACGGCCGTTGGGTCGATGCCTTGCGCCCGGCATGACCGAGCTGGATCGCCGGCACCGCGCCCTGTTCGGCGACGAATTTCGCGATCCGCCGGAACGCGTCGCGCTGGTCGTCGTTCCAGAGGCCGAGGCAGTTGGGCGTGATGCGGCCCTCGGGTGCGACGTGCGTCGCCTCCGTGAACACGATCCCTGCGCCGCCGACGGCCCGGCTCGCGAGGTGGACGTAATGCCATTCCTCGGGAACGCCGTCGGTCGCCGAATACTGGCACATCGGCGACATCGCGATGCGGTTGCGGGAGGTTACGCCGCGGATCGTAATAGGGCGGAAGAGATGCGGGCTGCGGTCGCGCTGCAGGACGCGGCGCTTGTTCTCGGTCATGTCTCGGCTTTCATATTCGGTGTCGGTGGCGATGAAAGGCCAGTCTCGTGAAAAACCAGTCTAACGAAAACCGGCGCGCGTCTCAGCCCGCGGAAATGCGGAAGGCGTGGTCCGCGGCCGCCCGGGCAACGGCGGCGTCGAGAGCCGCCTCATTCCGCGAGTGTATCCGGTAGATCGGCTGATCGGCCGTGACCGTCTCGCCGGGCGTCGCGATCAGGTCGATTCCGGCGCCCTTGTCCGCGGGCGCACCCGCGGTCCGGGCGATTCCGGCGAGCGCGAAGCAGTCGATCCCGGCGACGGTTCCGGTGGCGCCCGCAGTGACGACACGCTCGTGCGTTCCGATCGCGACGGTTTCGGCAGGCCGTCCCTGGGCGGCGACGATCCGTTCCAGCGTCTCGTACGCTGCGCCGCTCTCGATCAGGCGTTTCGCCCGTGCTTCGGCTTCCGCGCCTGTGACCGTCGGATCGAACGCGAAGATGGAAGAGGCGAAAGACAGCGCCTTACCGCGGAGATCCGCCGGGGCGTCCGCGTCATTGCGCAGCACGGAGAGGACGTCGCGCGCCTCCAGTGCGGGGCCGATACCACGGCCGATGGGGGCCGTGCCGGCGGTCAGGCGCACTTCGACATGGAGGCCGAGCGCGCGCCCGACATATTCGAACAGGTCGCGCAGTTCGGCCGCGTCCTCGGGCGTGCGGACCTTCGCCGTCGGGCCCACCGGGACGTCGATGATGCAGTGGGTCGCGCCCGCGGCGAGCTTCTTCGACAGGATCGAGGCGACCGACCAGCGGAGCGAGTCGATGCGGAGCGGCCGCGTGATCGCGTTCATCACCTCGTCGACGCGCGAATGGTTGAGCCGCCCGTTCCAGACGATGCAGCCGCCGGTCTCCTTCACCACGCGGCGGACCGCATCGGCGTCGAGATCGACCTTCGCCAGGACTTCCATCGCGTCGGCGGTACCGGCGGGCGATGTGATCGCGCGCGACGATGTCTTGGGAATGATGAGCCCGCCCGCGGCGACGATCGGGATCACCACCATGGTGATACGGCTGCCCGGAATGCCTCCCATCGAATGCTTGTCGACAACGAAGTCGGTGCCCCATTTGATCGGCGTCGCGAACTCGGCGCGCACGCGGGCGAGGTCGACGGTCTCGTCGGGCGTCAGCGTCCCGGCGACGGCGGCGAGGAAGTCGGCGGTGTCCTGCTCGCGGTAGCGGCCCTCGACGATGTCGCGGATCACGGCGCGATAGGCGTCGGCGGTCAGCGGCGCGCGGGCGAGCTTGGTGCGGAGCCACTCCTCGCTCGGTGGCGGGGCAGGGCGGAGCGCGGAGGCGACCTTCGCGATGCCGTCCTCCGGCGTCGCATCGTTGACGACCGTGACGCGGGTCGCGTCAGGCGGGATCGAGGCTGCGTCGCGGGCGAGGCGGGCGGCGATCTCGTCCCGCGTCTCGCGTCCGCGGTTCGCGAGACGCGCGGCGAGGATCTCGGGCGAGGCGGTGATCTCCAGCACGGTCGCGGGCGGGAAGCGGCGGATGGCGTCGCCGATCACCGCGCGCGAGACATTGGCGACGACGTTGCGGCCCGCCGCGAGATCGTCGGCGTAGGACGAAGGGATACCGTAGGAGAGGCCGTGCGCCTGCCAGTGGAGCATGAAGCCGCCGGCGTCGCGGCACGCGGCGAACTCCGCTTCCGTCACCGCCTCGTGGACTTCGCCGCCCGCATCCGCCGGACGGGTGATCGCCCGCCGCGCGAAGACGACACGGGCATCGCCCGCGAGCGCGGCGCGCGCCCCGTCGATCAGCGTGTCCTTACCGGCGCCGCTCGGCCCGACGACGAGGAACAGCGTTCCGGCCATTTCCCCTACTTGGAGATCGTGACGTCGAGCCCGATGTCGACCGCGGGCGCAGACTGGGTCATGCGGCCGACGGAGATGACGTCGACGCCGGACTCGGCCTTCGCAGCGATGGTCTCGAGCGTGATGCCGCCGGAGGCCTCGGTGCGGGCGCGCCCGGCGATGATGCGGATGCCTTCCTTCATCATCTCGGGCGACATGTTGTCGAACATGATGACGTCGGCGCCGGCCTCGGCGGCTTCCTTCACCTGTTCGAGCGTGTCGCACTCGATCTCGATCTTGGTCAGCGCCGGCGTCACCGCGCGGGCCTGCTGCAGCGCCTTGGTGATCGAGCCGTGCACGGCGATGTGGTTGTCCTTGATGATGATGCCGTCGTGGAGCCCGAGGCGGTGCGGGCGGCAGCCGCCGATGCAGGCGGAGTATTTCGACAGCAGGCGGAGGCCGGGGACTGTCTTCCGCGTATCGATGAGCTGGGTGTCCGTATGCGCGATACGCGACGCGTACTGGTCGACGAGGGTGGCAATGCCGCACATGAACTGGAGGATGTTGAGCGACGTGCGCTCGGCGGTCAGGAGGCCGCGCCCCGGTCCGGTCACGCGCATCAGCGACGTTCCCGTCTTCGCGCGCGTGCCGTCCTTCACCAGAACCTTGACCTTGGCGTCCGGAACGATGTGGCGGAAGACCTCGGCGGCGATCTCGATGCCGGCGATGACGATGTCCTGGCGGGTGTTCATCACGAAGTCGGCCTTCGCGTTCTTCGGGATCATCACGTTGGTCGTGAGATCCTGAATGCCGACGTCCTCGGCAACCCATTCCTCGATCATGATCCGGACTTCCTCGATCGGCGGCAGGAGGAACGTGGGATCGATATCCTTCGGCCGGCTGCGGGCCGGTTTCGAGGCGGGCTTTGAGGAGGACTTGGAAGCGGACTTTGCCATGGCGGAACTGTCTCTCGATGGGAACGACAGATCATTTGTACACATACAAGTTTGCCGGGGCAAGACGGCGCCGTCGCCGTCTGCTTTAATCGGTAGCGAATATTCTTGGAAAGGGAGGAGACCGAAATGATCACCGTCTGCGTAACCTACAAATTGCCGCCCGGCACCGACCGCGCTGCTGCGCACCGCCAGTCTGAGGCCGCCGCGCCCAAGTTCCGCGCCCTCGACGGGCTGAAGAAGAAGTATTTCTTCTACCAGGCGGAAGAGGGCTGCGGCGGAGGTTTCTACATCTGGGAGAGCCGCGCGAAGGCCGAGGCGTTCCACAATGAGGCGTGGCTCGATTCCATGGAGCAACGCATGGGATCGCGTCCGGTGATGACCTTTTTTGAGACAGCGGTCATCGTCGATAACGAGGCGGGCGAGGTCCTCGTCGAGGCGGCCTGAGGACTTTTGGGACGTGGCGCGCCGCGGTGCGGCGTGCCCGATGCGAGCTTTCGGGACGCGCGCCAGGGAAGATGAGCGCGAGCAATATTGTTTGTGTACATACAAATATCGTGCTTAGATGATCCCGGTTCCGCGGCCCATGGGCCGTCGGGATTCGGGATTGTCGGGAAATTGTTTTAAGCTTAAAACAATTATTGCCGGATCCGGCGATGCACGCCGCCTGAGGGCAAGGCGCAGCACGCAAGGACAGATATCGAGGAAAGGATACGACGATGGCGACACAGGCATCCGACGCGGGCGGGCACAAGCCGCGCAAGTGGGGCAAGTTCAACTGGGAAGACCCCATGTTCCTCGACGACCAGCTGACCGAGGACGAGCGCATGGTGCAGGAGACCGCGCGCGCCTATGCACAGGAGAAGCTGCTGCCGCGCATCGTCGAGGCCTATAACGAGGAGCGGGAGGATCGCGACCTCATCCCCGAGATGGGCGAGCTCGGCCTCCTCGGCCCGACGATCCACGGCTACGGCT
Organism: Alphaproteobacteria bacterium; assembly: GCA_038106605.1. Classification (GTDB taxonomy): domain Bacteria; phylum Pseudomonadota; class Alphaproteobacteria; order MPNO01; family UBA830; genus JAYOEF01. The sequence goes on along the minus strand of JAYOEF010000008.1, from coordinate 18,364 downwards.
GCGCTGGCGCCTCCTACGTCGCCTACGGGCTGATCGCCCGCGAGATCGAGAAGGTGGACTCGTCCTACCGCTCGACGCTCTCGGTCCAGTCCAGCCTCGTCATGTGGCCGATCTACAATTACGGCACCGAGGCGCAGCGCGAAAAGTACCTGCCGAAGCTCGCGAGCGGCGAATGGGTCGGCGCGTTCGGCCTCACCGAACCCGATCACGGCTCCGATCCAGGCGGGATGAAGACGCGCGCGAAGTCGGTCGACGGCGGCTACCTGCTCAACGGCGCCAAGATGTGGATCTCGAACGCGCCGCTCGCCGACGTGCTCGTGATCTGGGCGAAGGACGACGAGGACGTCATCCGCGGCTTCATCGTCGAGCGCGGATACAAGGGCCTGTCGACGCCCAAGCTCAAGAACAAACTCTCCCTGCGCGCGTCGGTCACCGGCGAGGTGGTGCTCGAGGACGTGTTCGTGCCGGAGGAGAACAAGCTCCCCGAGGCGCGCGGTCTCGGCGGGCCGTTCGGCTGCCTCAACAACGCGCGCTACGGCATCGCGTGGGGCGCGCTCGGTGCGGCCGAATTCTGCTGGCACGCCGCGCGGAGCTACGCGCTCGACCGGACCCAGTTCGGCAAGCCGCTCGCGTCCTACCAGCTCGTCCAGAAGAAGCTCGCCGACATGCAGACCGAAATCTTCATCGGCCTGCAGTCCTGCCTCCGCATGGGCCGGCTGATGGACGAGGGCACCTGCTCGCCCGAGCTCATTTCGATGCTCAAGCGGAATTCGACCGGCAAGGCGCGGGACATCTGCCGCGACGCACGCGACATCCATGGCGGCAACGGCATCACCGACGAGTATCACGTGATGCGCCACATGATGAACATGGAGACGATCTACACGTACGAGGGCACGCACGACATCCATGCGCTGATCCTCGGCAGGGCGCAGACCGGCATCCAGGCGTTCTTCTGAGCGGGGCATCTTCAGCCCCTCTCCCTGACCCTCTGCCCTCGGGGGAGAGGGGATGTTGTTTTTCCAAGGCACACCAGGTGTCCCCTCTCCCTCGGGGAGAGGGCTAGGGAGAGGGTGAGCCCTCCGCTATAGTCCCGGCCATGACCAGACCCCTCGACCATATCCGCGTGCTCGACATGAGCCGCATCCTCGCCGGACCGTGGGCGGGGCAGACCTTCGCCGACCTCGGCGCGGAAGTGATCAAGATCGAGCGACCGGAGAAGGGCGACGACACGCGCGCCTGGGGCCCGCCCTTCATGGCGGACAAGGACGGCAACGAGACCGACACGGCCGCTTATTTCCTGTCCGCAAACCGCGGCAAGAAGTCGGTGACGGTCGACATTACCCGGCCCGAGGGGCAGGAGATCATCCGCGCGCTCGCCGCGAAATCGGACGTGCTGATCGAGAACTACAAGGTCGGCGGGCTGAAGAAGTACGGCCTCGACTACGCGGCTCTGAGCAAGGTCAATCCCGGCCTCGTCTACTGCTCGATCACGGGTTTCGGCCAGACCGGCCCCTACAGCCCGCGTGCCGGATACGACTTCCTGATCCAGGCGATGGGCGGGCTGATGAGCGTCACCGGCGAGGCCGACGGCCGGCCCGGCGCGGGCCCGCAGAAGATCGGCGTGGCGCTGTCGGACATCCTGACCGGGCTTTACACGACGATCGCGGCGCTTTCCGCATTGGCCTACCGGGACAAGACCGGCAAGGGCCAGCATGTCGACATGGCGCTCCTGGACGTCACCATCGCGGCGATGGCGAACCAGGCGATGAACTTCCTGGTCGAGGGCAAGGCGCCGGTCCGCATGGGCAACGCGCACCCCAACATCGTGCCCTACGAGGCCTACAAGGCGGCCGATCACTACATCATCCTCGCGGTCGGCAACGACGGCCAGTTCCGGCGCTTCTGCGAAGTTGCGGGCCGTCCGGAGCTCGCCGACGATCCGCGCTTCGCGACCAACCGGGGCCGCGTCGAGAACCGTGACGTGTTGGGTCCGATCCTGAATGCGGAGATCGAATCCAGGCCCAGGAGCTTCTGGCTCGAGGGGCTGGAGAAGGTCGGCGTGCCGTGCGGTCCGATCAACGATCTCGCACAGGTCTTCGCCGATCCCCATGTCCAGGCCCGCGGCGCGCGCCGAGAAGTCGAGCATCCCGTCGGCGGGACGCTGCCGACGGTCGCGAACCCGATCCGCATGTCGGAATCGCCCATTCCCTATGACACGGCGCCGCCGATGCTGGGCCAGCATACCGACGAGGTGCTGGGCGAACTCGCAGGGTTCGATGCGGAGAAGATCGCGGCATTGCGGGGGCGGGGGATTCTCTGATCCTCGATCTGCGGGGCCGGACGGGCTCGGCTTGACAGCCGACTCCCCGTCGTCCATCGTTCGTACACAAACAATTCAAAGGGTTGCACATGGCTCGCCGCAGCGCCGGCCAGGCGAAAAAGTCGGTTGAGGAGCTTCGCGAAGAGGCCGAGGCGCTGCGCACCGACTATAGGCTCGAGGAGCAGGTCGGCCACATGCTGCGGCGCGCCCACCAGCGCCACACGGCGATTTTCCAGGAGCGTATGGCACATCTTCAGCTCACGCCGCTGCAGTTCGCGGCGCTGATCAAGCTGTCCGATGTCGGCATGGCGTCGCAGAACCATCTCGGCCGGCTGACGGCGATGGATGCGGCGACGATGCAGGGCGTGATCAAGCGCCTGATCGCGCGCGGACTGATCGAACGACGCCCGGATCCCGACGACCGCCGCCGGCTGATCCTGACCCTGACCACGGAGGGCAGGGAAATAGCGCGGGAGGCGGCCGATCTCGGCTACGACATTTCGGTGCTGACGCTCGAGCCGCTTGGCGAGAGCGACCGCAAGGCGTTCATGCGCCTGCTCGGAAGGCTCGCCCCATAGCAAAACCGGCGGCCAAGGGCCGCCGGCTTCGTCTTGTTCCGTAACCCGCCGTCGGTCAGGCGGCTCTTACCTTCGACAGGAAGTCGTCGACGGCATTGCGCAGCCGGTCGGCCTGTCCGCCCAGTTCCTTGGCGGCGGAAAGCACCTGCGTCGCGGCCGTGCCGGTCTCGTTCGCGGCATGGCTGACCGAGGCGATGTTCGTCGTCACCTCGTGTGCGCCGGCTGCGACCTGCTGGACGTTAGTGGCGATCTCGCGCGTCGATGCGCCCTGTTCCTCCACCGCCGCGGCGATGGAGGAAGCGATATCGTCAACCGAGCGGATGGTGCTGCTGATCGCAGCGATCGCCTCGACGGCCTCTCCGGTCGCGCCCTGGATCGCGCCGATCTGGCCGGCGATTTCCTCGGTCGCCTTGGCGGTCTGGTCGGCGAGGGATTTCACCTCGGTGGCGACGACGGCGAAGCCCTTGCCGGCTTCTCCGGCCCGCGCTGCCTCGATCGTCGCGTTAAGCGCGAGCAGGTTGGTCTGGGACGCGATGTCGTTGATGAGGTCCACGACTTCGCCGATCCGGGACGCGGCCTCGGCAAGGCCCTGGACCTTCTCGTTCGCGCGGTCGGCCTCGCTCACCGCATCGCGGGCGGTGCGGGCGCTCTGGCTGACCTGGCGGCCGATCTCCTGGACCGACGCGGAGAGTTCTTCCGTCGCAGATGCCACGGTCTGTACGTTCGTGCTCGCCTCCTCGGAGGCGGAGGCGACCGTCGCCGACTGGTCCGTGGTCTGCTGCGCCATCTTCGACATCGACTGGGCGGCGGTCTGCATCTGCTTGGCGGTTGAGCCAAACGCGTTGAGCACCTCTTTGACCGCGCTGTCGAACTCGGAGGTGATTTCGGCGAGGGTAGAGGCGCGACGCTCCGCGAGGCGGGCCTGTTCGGCCTGCTCTTCGGCGCGCTTCTTCGCGTCTTCCGCGGCCTGTTCGCGCGCTTCGGTCTGCGCACGTTCCGCGGCGCGCTGCTCTTCCTGCAGCCGCTCGTTCTGGATCATGTTGTCCTTGAAGACCTGGACGGCGGAGGCCATCTGGCCGATCTCGTCGTTTCGGCCCTGGGCGGGAATTTCCGCGGACTTGTCGCCGCCGGCAAGGCGCTTCATCGCATCGGTCATGGCGGCGATCGGGCTGACGATACCGCGGGCGATGAAGAACGCGAGCGCGGCGCCGGCGAGGATGCCGCCGAGCGTGACGGCGACGATGATCAGGACGAGGGACGTGACACTGTCCTTCATCTCGCCGGTGATCGTTTCCTGGTCGGCGATGGCGCCGTTGGCGATCTGGGAGGCCCACGCGCTGATCGCGGACCCGCGGTCGACGATCGTGTTGTCGCGGATCTCGTTGCGCTCCATCGTGATCGACTGCACGCGGTCTACCGCGCCGCCGTATTCCTGGAGCAGGGGCTCGATGGAGGTGATCGTCTTGAGCCACTCCATCTGCGTGAGGTTCTCCTGCAGGGCGTCGAGCTGGGCCTTGGTCTCCTGCAGGTATTTCCGGGCGTCGTCGATCTCGGCCCGGCTGTTGTTGAGGAGGAAGCGGTTCACCTGCACCTGGGCGATCAGGAAGAGCTGGTTCGCGCGGCCGGCGATGTTCGCCTCGAAGGACAGCCCGGAGTTCGTGGCATCCTCGTTGATCTACTGGAGGAGCTTCCGGATGTTGGGGGCGATCACGTCGAGCTGCTTGGCGACGATGGTGTCGCGCTCGCCGTAGAGTTCGAGCACCCGCTCGAGGCCCGCCTCGTATTCGATGAGGGCCGTGGCGCTCTGCGCGATCAGGTCAGCGGCCTGCTGCGAGGTGAATTTCTGCTTGGCGGTTTCTATGCCGCCTTTGGTGTCCTGGAGAAACTTGCGCGCCGCCTCGAGGTCCGCACCGCTACGGTCGGCGATGAAGGCGCGCGTGTTGAGCAGCGTCTTCGCCATGTCGGTGTCGATCTTCGCCGCGATCCGGGCGTCCGCCGTCGTCGCGCTCACACGGTCGAATTCGGTGGAGACGCCGAGGGATTTGACGATCGAGGTGCCGCCGATGACGATTGCGGTGGCGATTACGAGTCCGAACCCGAAATAAATCTTGTTTTTAACGGAGAGTGTTTCGAATTGTTTCAGCGCTTTCACTTAATATCTTCCTAGAAAACGGCGTTGATGGGCATTTTCCGGAAAATAAAGCGCCGTCGATTAAAAATTTATTATACGAAACTGACCCAAAGATATTCGAGCCATGCATGTAACGCGGCCGTCTATTTGCGGATGCGGAATGCGTGCCGGAATGCCTAAAAAGAAGGCCGGCGGAAGCCGCCGGCCTTCGCTAACGGGACTGCGGACCGGTCAGGCGGCCTTGACCTTGGACAGGAACGTGTCGACCGAGCCGCGCAGGCGGTCGGCCTGTTCGACGAGCTGCTCGGCGGCATGCAGCACTTGCTGCGCGGCGCTGCCGGTCTCGTCGGCGGCGGAACTGACCGCCGAAATGTTCATGTTCACATCATGGGTGCCCGAGGCGACCTGCTGGATGTTGGTCGCGATCTCCCGGGTCGACGCTTCCTGTTCCTCGACCGCGGCGGCGATGGAAGACGAGATGTCGTCGACCGATCGGATTGTGCTGCTGATCGCGGCGATCGCCTCGACCGCTTCGCCGGTCGCGGCCTGGATGGCGCCGATCTGGCCGGCGATTTCCTCGGTTGCCTTGGCGGTCTGGGCGGCGAGGGATTTCACCTCGGTGGCGACGACCGCGAAGCCCTTGCCGGCTTCCCCGGCGCGCGCCGCCTCGATGGTGGCGTTGAGTGCGAGAAGGTTGGTCTGCGAGGCGATGTCGTTGATGAGGTTGACGACTTCGCCGATCTTGGATGCGGCCTCTTCCAGCCCCTGGACCTTGACGTTCGCGCGGTCGGCTTCCTCGACCGCCTCGCGGGCGACGCGGGCGCTTTCGCTGACCTGGCGGCCGATCTCCTGAACCGAGGAGGAGAGCTCCTCGGTCGCCGTGGCCACAGTCTGGACGTTCGCGGATGCCTGTTGCGAGGCGGACGCGACGGTCGCGGACTGGGACGAGGTCTCGCTTGCGGTGCGCGACATGGCCTGGGCGGCTTTCTGCATGTCCCCGGAGGCGCTGCCGAAGACGCTCAGTACCTCGGCAACGGCGGTCTCGAATTCGTCCGCGATCTTGGAGATCTCCGCGGCCCGCTTTTCGGCGGCGCGCGCCTGGTCGGCCTGCTCCGCCGCCCGCTGGCGGTCCTGTTCCGCCGCCTTCTGGGTCGCGGTGGCCCGTTCGGCGTCGGCCCGGCGCTGTTCCTCCTGGAGGCGCTCGTTCTCGACCATGTTGTCCTTGAACACCTGCACGGCGGCGGCCATGCGACCCATCTCGTCCCTGCGGTCGCGGGCGGGAATCTTGGTTTCCCGGTCGCCCTCGGCAAGGTTCGACATCGCGGCGGTCATCGCAGTCACCGGTTTGACGATACCTGACGCGGTGAACCATGCCAGGCCCGCACCGGCGCCGACGCCGATCAGCGCTACCGCAAGAAGGACGAACATCGTCAGCAGGATGTTCGCCTCCATCTCGGCGGAGATCGCTTTTTCGTCGGTAACCGCGCCGTCCTTTATCTCTTCGGCCCAGCCGCTGATCGAAGCGCCGCCTTCGTCGATGGCGCTGAGACGGAGAACGTCGAGATCGAGCGCGAGATCGCGGAGCTTCTCCGCGGCTTTGCCGTATTTGGCGATCATCGGCGTGACGTCGGAGATGATCTTCTTCCAGCCGTCGTCGGTCGTGGAGTTCTTGACCATCTGGATCTGGCGCGTCGCGCTCTCGAGGTCGCGCTGGACGGCGCCGATGCTGCCGCTGTCGCGCGTCCGCAGGAACTCCGCCACGCCGAGCCGGGCGCGCAGAAGATGTTCGATCGCCAATGCGGCGGCCCCCGCTTCGAAGGTGAGACCTTGCTCACCGGCCTGTTTCGAAATCTTGGAAATGAGCTCGAGCGCCTGCGGGCCGAGGGTATCGAGATCGTCGTAGATGATCATGTCGTGCTGGGCGAAGAGCGTGACGATCTTCTCGAAGCCATCGCTGTACTTCTTGAGGGCGTCGGCCATTTTGCCGACGCGTTCCGCGCGCTCGGGAGCGGTGATCTTCTCCTTCGCTGCCTCGACGCCGAAGGTCGTCTCGGAAATGAACTGCCGTGCTTTTTCGAGATCGTCGTAGCTCCGCGTCGTCGTGTAGCGGCTCGCGCCGAGCAGAGCCGACGCCATGTCGCCGCTTGTCTCGGATGCGGTCAGCGCCGCCTCCGCCGCCTTCTGATGACGCTCGAAATTGAGGGAGTAGATGACCGAGGTGCCGACCGCCGCCGCGCCCATGACGACGATCAGGGCGATCATCAGGCTGAAGCCGGTGAAGATCTTCGCTTTGATCGAGAGGTCTCTGAATTTCTTTAGCATGTTGTAATTCCGGCCTATTTGGACGTTTCCACGCGGATAAAATGAAATGCGGGCCGATGTTCCCCAGACCCATTCCGGTCAATAGATGAACGAAATCGATTAAAATTTACGTAATAACGGTTGAATGAGACGGCCGGAATCGCCCGGCCCGATAGGGCGGGTGAACGCCGCCGCCGCCGTTTCCCGCACAGGGCGACGGCGAAGCGGGTTGCACTGGAAACCTTTCCGGAAAGCGGGCCCGGACGGTGCCGCTGGTCAGGCGGCGGCGCGGGCCTTTTCGAGTGCCGCGAGCATCTCCTCGGGCGTCACGAACTTGCGCCTCGGGGCGCCGGGTGCGGCCGCCTCGACCTCGAGCCTGTCGATGATCTGCCAGTCGGCGTAGGAGACGATCCGGACGCCGCGTTCGGCGAGCTTGCGGTCGATCGCGGGGCGGCCCGGGCGTGCGGGCCCGCCGAGCTCGGCGACCAGCCGGTCGACGACCTCGAGCGAGTCGTTCTTGTTGGTGCCGATCGTGCCGGTGGCGCCGCGTTTCAGCCAGCCAACGGCGAACAGGCGGTCGGCGACGCGGCCATCGTCGTTCTTCAGGATGCCGCGGCGATCGTCGAACGGCAGCTCGCCGATCGGGAAGGCGCGCGATCCGATGCAGGTGATCACCATCTGGCAGGGGATGTCGAACGTCTCGCCGGTGCCCGAAACCTTGCCGTCCGTCCCGACGCGGGTGCGCTCCATGCGGATGCCCTCGACGCGGCCGGTGCCGAGGATCTCGACGGGCGAGGCGAAGAATTCGAAATGGACGCGCTTCGCCTTGCCGGCCGGGTCGACATTGAGGAAACCGCGCATGGTCTCGACGTTCTTCTCGCGCAGCCGGAGATCGCGCTCCGACATGTAAGGCGCCACGACCTCGGCCGGGAGAAAGGCCGGGTCGATCACCGGGACGGCATTCTCGAGTTCGCCCATCTCGCGAAGCTCGACGTTGGTGAAAGCGGCCTCGACGGGGCCGCGCCGGCCGCACAGCCAGACGTCGCGTATCGGCGAGGCCTGGATGCTGTCTGCCGCGTACCCAGCGATGTCGGTGGTCGAGACCTCCTTCCGCGTCTTGGCAAGAAGGCGCGAGACGTCGAGCGCCACGTTGCCGACGCCGATCACGACCGCGGCTTCGATGTCGAGGTCCGGGTTGAGGTCCTTGAAATCGGGGTGGCTGTTGTACCAGCCGACGAAGGCATTCGAACCGAACACGTTCGCGAGAGCTTCCCCCGGAATGCCGAGCCTGTTGTCGTGCGGCGCCCCGTACGCGAGGACGACGGAATCGTAGATGTCGAGAAGTTCGGGAATGGAGACGTCGCGGCCGACCTCGACGTTGCCGAGATAGCGGACGCGCGCATCGAGCATGGTCTTGTCGTAGGCGCGGGCGACGCGTTTCGTGGTGTGATGGTCGGGCGCGACGCCGCCCCGGATCAGGCCATAGGGGCAGGGGAGGCGCTCGATGATGTCGACAAGGCAATGGGGATCCTTGTCGAGGAGCCCCTGCGCGGCATACATCCCGCTCGGGCCGGACCCGACGACAGCAACGGTACGACTCATGAATCCAGCCTCTCCCAGTCGTTTCCTCGTGTCTTTACGACATCTGAACGGGGCCCATCATACCCGACATGGTGCCTGAGAAAAGGGGAAGCGGGCCGGTCCCGATTCATGGATTCCACCGCTCGAAAAGGGTGGAGTTCGCAGGTTGGTGGTGGCGGGGAAGGCCGATATACTTTTAGGCGCAAACGATAATGCACCGATAAATGCACCAATGGATTCCTGGGGAGGAACCGATGAAAACAAGCGTTCTCACGACGGGTACTATTGCGTCCATCGTCCTCGCGGTCGCAGCAACGTCCGCAACCGCCGAGACCGTTCTCAAGTCCGGCTATTTCATCAGCAACAACAAATCGATCTTCCGCACCGCCTACGAGGGCTTCACGTCCCGGGTCAACGAGAAGGGCAAAGGTTCGATCAGCATTTCGCAGACCGTCGGCACCGAGGCGGTGCCGTCGCGCCAGATGGGAAATGCCGTCAAGTCGGGCCTGCTCGACGTGGCCGGGATTCCGCCAGCCTACATGGCGAACCTCGTTAAGATCTCGACGAGCTTCGTCGGCTCGACCAAGTCCGCCTTCGAGATGCGGAAGAACGGCGCGTGGAAGATCTACCAGGACGAGTTCGCGAAGCACTCCAACACCTACCTGCTCGCGCAGCACGGCGGGAACGCGGAGTTCAACATCTATACGAACAAGCCGATCACCTCGCTCGCGGACTTCAAGGGGCTCAAGCTCCGGACGTCGAACACCTACAAGGCGTTCTTCGATGCGCTCGGCGCGCGGGCGCTGCAGATGCCCCGGCGTGAGATCTTCACGGCGATGGAACGCGGCGTGGTCGACGGCTTCGCAAACCTCAATTCCGAGGTCCTGTCGCAGGGCTGGCACGAGGTCGCGAAGTACCGGATCGATCCCGGCTTCTATCACCCGATCATCATCGTCGCGGTGAACCTCGACAAGTGGAAGGGAATGGATACGAAGCAGCAGGGTGTCCTCGAGGAGGCCGGCATCTACCTCGAAGAGGTGCTCTCGGCGAAGATGGGCAAGGACGATGCCGCGGCCGGCGACGAGATGATCAAGAAGGGCATGAAGGTGCTCACGCTTCCGGAGGCGGACGCGAAGAAGTTCACCGAGCTCGCCTACAAGTCCCAGTGGGACGTCGCCGAGAAGCGCGATCCCGATCTCGGCAAGAAGCTGCGCGGGCTGCTGTACGGCAACTAGCAGTACAGACGTCGCCGCCCCGCGCGGCGACGGTGCGCGGGCGATCCGGCCTTCGGGCCGGGCCGCCTGACGTGCGCCCGCCGCCGCGCCCCTCCTGCTTGGAAATGCCATGAAATCCCTCGATGCCCTGTTCGACCGGATCCTCGCGGTCACCGCCGTGATTCCGGGCGTCATCATCGCGCTCCTCGCCGTCGGCATCTGCGCCGAGGTCTTCGCGCGAAACTTCGACTTCACCGGCTTCTACTGGATGCTCGACGCGGTGGAGTACGGCCTGCTCCTCCTGACCATGGTCGGGGCGGCTTATGTTCTCAGCATCGGCCGGCATGTCACCGTCGACATCTTCGTCGGCGGTTTCTCGCCGCCCGCCAAGCGCCGTCTCGCAATCCTCGTCAACGCCATCTCGCTGACGGCGAGCGGGATCATCGTCTATTACGGCATCCTCGCGACGATCCAGGCCTACGGAGAGGATTCGACCCTCTACAAGTCGATCGAGATCAAGGAGTGGGTGCCGATGGCCGTCGTGCCGGGCGGCATGACGCTTTTCGCCCTCGAATGCCTGCGCCAGCTCGTGCGCTCCGTGCGGTCGCCGCCCGAGGCTTTCGCCGCGTCGCAGGACCGGCCGGAGGTGTTCTGAGCGATGGAATGGTATTGGGCCCTCCTGTTTCTCGTCGGCACCGTCATGGTGCTGATGTTCTTCGGCGTGCCGGTTGCGATCGCCTTCTTCGGGGCGAACATCATCGGCGTCCTGACCTTCCTCGGCGGCGAGGCCGGGCTGATCCAGCTCGAACGCAATGTCGTCGACGGGCTGGTGCGGTTCGCGCTCGCTCCCGTCGCGATGTTCATCCTGATGGGCGAGATCATGTTCCATACGGGCATAGCCTTCCGCGCCATCGATGCGGTGGACAAGCTGATCTCGAAGGTGCCGGGCCGGCTCTCGCTCGTCGCCGTGGTCGGCGGAACCGTGTTCTCGACGCTGTCGGGCTCGAGCATGGCGAACACTGCGCTCCTCGGCACCACGCTGATGCCCGAGATGCAGCGGCGCGGCTATCACCGAAGCATGGCGATGGGCCCCATCCTCGGGACCGGCGGCATCGCGATGCTGATCCCGCCGTCGAGCCTCGCCGTGCTGCTCGGCAGCCTGTCCGGCATCTCGATCGCCGGTATCCTCATCGCGGGGGCCATTCCGGGGATCATCATGGCGGTTGTCCACTTCACCTATGTCGTGACGCGCTGCACCCTCAATCCCGCGCTCGCGCCGGCCTACGATCTGCCGGCGATGACGTGGTGGGAGCGCATCCGCCCCTTCCTGGTCTACGTGCTGCCGCTACTCAGCCTATTCGGGGTCGTGGTCGGCAGCATCCTCGGCGGGATCGCGACGCCGACCGAATCCGCCTCGCTCGGCGCCCTCGGCGCGGTCGTCGCCGCGGCCTGCTACCGCTCGCTCTCTTGGAAGGGCATCTGGACCGCCATGGTAGAGACCGGGAAGATCACGGTGATGGTGTATTTCATCATCGCCGCGTCACTGACGTTTTCCCAGATCCTGTCGTTCTCGGGCGCGACCGCGGGGCTTCTCTCGCTCGTCCGCGAGGTCGACCCGACGCCGTTCTACCTGCTCGCCGCCATGATGGGGCTGATCCTCCTCATGGGCTGCTTCATGGACCCGGTCAGCATCATGCTGATCACGCTGCCGTTCTTCATGCCGATGGCGGAACTGATCCGCATCGACCTGATCTGGTTCGGCGTTCTGATCCTGCTCGCGCTCGAGATCGGCCAGACGACTCCGCCCTTCGGCATGCTGCTGTTCGTGATGCGGGGGGTCGCGCCGCCCAACGTCACGATGCGGCACATCTACGCCGCGGTGACGCCGTTCGTGCTGCTGGAGATCGGCATCCTCGTCTTCCTCGTCCTGGTGCCGGAAGCGGTGACGTGGCTGCCCGAGCTGATGGCGAAAAAATAGGATCGGGTATACGCGTTCACGCCTGCCGGATAGGCCTCACGCCTCCGGCCTCTGTTCCCTTGGCCTTTCGCCCATACCGGCGAATGCGCGCAGCAGGTCCATCGGAAGCGGAAACACGATCGTCGAGGAGTTCTCCGCGGCGATCGAATGGAGGGTCGTGAGGTATCGCAGCTGGAGCGCCTCTGGCCGCTCCGAAAGAATTTTTGCGGCGTTGAGGAACTGCTCGGCCGCCTGCGCTTCACCCTCGGAATCGATGACCTTCGCCCGCCGCAGACGTTCCGCCTCCGCCTGGCGCGCGATCGCCCTGATCATCGTTTCGTTCAGGTCGACATGCTTGAGCTCGACATTTGTCACCTTGATCCCCCAGGCGTCGGTCTGACTGTCGAGAATCCGCTGGATGTCGGCATTGAGCTGCTCGCGCGAGGCCAGCATCTCGTCGAGTTCGTGCTGCCCGAGAACGGAACGCAGCGTGGTCTGGGCGAGCTGGCTCGTCGCCATCATGAAATCCTCGACCTGGATGATCGCTTTTTCGGCATCCATCACGCGGAAATAGACCACCGCGTTCACCTTCACGGACACGTTGTCGCGGGAAATCACATCCTGCTCGGGGACGTCGTGGACCCGGGTTCTCAGATCGACGCGAACCATGCGCTGGATGACCGGTACGACGATGATCAGGCCTGGACCCTTCACGCGCCAGAAGCGTCCGAGAAGGAAGACCACTCCGCGTTCGTATTCCGGGACGATCTTGAGCGATGCCGCGACGATGAGGATCGGGATGGCGACCAGGAACGTCCACATCTCCGTGGTCAAGACCTGCATTTCAGCCTCCTTCGGGTTGGGGTTCGACTGTGAGGGTGAGGCTGCTGATGCGGACTACCCGCACGGGTGCGCCGGGCGTAAGCGGGGACTCGGCCTCGGCGTGCCACATTTCTCCGTGAACGCGGACGCTGCCGGCATTGTCTGACCAGGACACGACCGTGCCTGTGCTTCCGATCATCTGCTCCGGCCCGGACACGACCGCTCGGCGTCTGGCACGGGCGAAAAAGGCGGCGGTGAGCAGCATTGTGCCGGCACCGGTGACGGCGATCGCGCCGATGAGCGCCTCGGAGACCCCGAATCCCGGCGCATCGGTGTCGATCAGGATGACCGATCCGATGACGAAGGCTGCTATTCCGCCGATGCCGAGGATCCCGAAACTCGGCACAAACGTCTCGGCGACGATCAGGGCGATGCCGAGAAGCGTGAGGGCGGCGCCGGCATAGTTGATGGGAAGAAGCTGAAGCGCGTAAAGCCCGAGCAGGAGCGAGATCGCCCCTACGATCCCAGGGCCGCCGAGCCCCGGCGAGTAGAATTCGAATATGATGCCGTAAATGCCGATCAGAAGAAGAATGTACGCAACGTTCGGATCGATGATGATCGACAGCAGGCGCACGCGCCAGTCTGGTGCGAAAGGCTGAATGATCGCGCCGGACGTAACGATCGCTCGGGTTGCGCTGAGGATTTTGACCTGACGTCCGTGGACGCGTCGTACGAGGTCTTCGACACCCTCGGCAACGAGATCGATCACGCCGATCTTAAGCGCATCCTGCGCTGGGAGGCTCGCCGCTTCCGTAACTGCTCGCGTGGCCCAATCCTCGTTTCGGCCGCGAAGCTTTGCGAGACTCCTGATATAGGCGACGGCGTCGCTGACGATCTTTTCCTTCATTCCCGGAAGGGCGGTTCCTTTCGTTTTCGGCGTCTTCTCGTCGCCGGCGTCCTGGTCGGGTGGCCCGCGGAGCCGTCCGAGGTCTGGGAACGGCGAGCGCTCGCCTCCCCCGATCTGCACCGGAGTCGCGGCACCGAGGCTAGCGCCCGGAGCCATGGCAGCGATATGGCTCGCATACAGGATGTAGGTTCCCGCGCTGGCGGCGCGGCCACCCCCCGGAACAAAGCTCGCGACCGGAATGGGAGATTCGATGATCTGGCGGACGATAGAGCGCATGGATCCATCGAGTCCGCCCGGCGTGTCGATGCGCAGGACCACAAGCGAGGCATCTGCGTTTCCAGCGGACGACAGGCCCTGCTCGACGTACTCAGCCGTCGCGGGGCCGATCGCTCCGGAGATATCCAGAAGATAGACGGTCGACGACCGGGCCGCCGGCGCAGCGGCTATCCAGAGCATTGCCGCAACCGCAGCGAGGCGAAGTATGGAACTCGGCCCGCGCTTCATCGTATTTCCCGGTCTTCCGGCGGTACGACGGTACAGGCGTTCCGCATGCATCCGTCCTTCCCTCCTGCAGTAGCCTCGGCGAAGCGTCAGAAAGGCAAGGATAGACGTGAAGGCTGCGTCCCGGTTTGACGCAGATCAAATGACGGTTGCAACTTTCAGGGGATACGGCATCGGTGTCGATGGGGTGACGCCGCCGGGAAGGCCCGACGAAAAAGGCCGCCCCAGGGGGCGGCCTTTCCGTCGTCGGTGCGTACGGTCGTCAGTTGCCGAGCACGACTTCCTTGATCTTCGCCTTCTGGGCGTCGTTCACGCTCTTGAGGACGGTCTCGATCTGCTTCACCGTCTTGTCGGCTGGCGTGTAGTTGATATAGCGCTTCGTCTTGTTCGCCTCGTCGATCACCGCCGGGTCGGTCAGGATCTTGTGCGCCGCTGCGCGCATCTTCTCGATCGCTTCCTTCGGCGTCGACGGCGGAACGGCGAGGACGCGGCCGATCGATTCCAGCGTCGCGCGGTAGTCGAGCCACCACAGCTGTTCTTTCGTCAGGTTGGGAAGCGCCTCGAAGATCGTCGGCAGGTTGGGGAACAGGACCGAGCGATCGCGGTTCACGGTCGCGACCGCGCGCGCGTTCTTAGCCTGGACGAACTGGAAGGCCGAGGTCTCGGAGACGTAGAGCGCGTCCATTTCTCCCTGCGCAACGGCGAGCGCCGCCGCGCGGCTGCCCTTGTAGCCGGTGACGACCTTGCACTTCAGGCCGAGCGCATGGCAGGTCATCGCCGCGCCGTCCGAGATGCCGGAAATCTTGCCGTAGCCGGCCCAGTTGATGATTCCGTCCTGCTTCATCGCATCCGCTGGCGTGTTGATCTTGGAGTCGTTCTTCACGAGCCAGATCCAGCTCGGGCTGTCGGTAGTGCCGAGGATCGGGAACTTCGTGAGGTCGAACTTCATGCCCTTCATGTCGACGAGCTGCTGCAGACCGGCGCCGGTGCCGTTGATGATCGTCATCTGCAGGTTGTCCGAAGGTACGTTGTAGAGCTTGTTGAGCGCCGACATGCCGCCCGCGCCGGGCGTGTTCTGGACGATCACCTCGGTGCCGAGTTCCTTGGCGAAGTGGGGCGCGAGCATGCGGGCATAGGCGTCGTAGCCGCCGCCGGCGCCGAAGCCGACGACGAAGGTGATCGGCTTGTCCTTGAAGTAGGGATCGGCCGCCTGCGCGGGGGCCGCGGCGAAGGCGGCAGCGGCCGCAATGACCGTAGCCGCCAGACGTTTCCTGGCGTTGAACATCGTGTTTCCTCCGGTTGGGGGGACCGCTTGGGTGCGGCCGCCTCGTTGGCAGAAAACTTAGAACATTAAGGGTTAGGGCGCCAGTGGCCGCGCGGACTCAGGCGGATTTCACCCGCGGCTTCATGTTCACCAGCGCGACGCCCGCGAGCATCAGGCCGATGGCGATCCAGACGAACAGGCTGTGGCTCTCGCCGAAGAAGATCAGCCCGAACACGACGCCGAAGCCGACCGACAGGAAGTTCGCCTGGCTCATATAGGTCGGCCCGGCGATGCGGATCAGCTCGAAGATGCAGTAGAAATTGACCGCCGCGATCAGGGAATGGGCGAGGAGCGCGCGCTCGCCCACCGACAGCGGCCAGCCCGGCCACTGGAAGCCGCCCGAGAGGATCGCGATCGGGAGCGCAAGCAGCGACGCCGCGAACAGCGTGCCGCAGGAGAGGTTGATGGAATCGACGCCCGCGGGCCGCGCGCGCTCGTTGAGCGCGACATAGGCGATGGCGTGAAGGAGCGGCGCGCCGAAGCCGATCAGCACCCAGACCGCGAGGCTCGGGTCGGGCAGGCTCGATTTCGGCACCACGATCAGCATCGCGCCGGCGAAGCCGAGCAGGAGTCCTGCCGCACGGACGCGGCTCAACCGGTCGATCTTGGCGAGCGTGCCGATCAGGTAGGTGAAGATCGGCGTGAACGCCATCACGACCGCCATCACGCCGATGGGAAGCTTTCCCTGCGCCGAATAGAGGATGAGGTTGGCGAGCGTGAAGCGCACGAGCCCGAGCCGCAGGTAGTAGGGAATGTGCGCGCGCGGAAACCGCGGCCTTTTTCCCCGAAAAACGCCCGCGAGGAACAGCCAGGTGCCGGCCATCAGGGTGAACCAGAAGAGATAGCTCTGCGGCGCGACGCCGCCGCCGACGCCGAGCTTGATCAGCACGAAGAAGCCGCCCCACAGCGCGCCGATGGCGAAGAGGAGGGCGAGCGGCAGCAGGGGCGAAGAAGCGCGCGCGGTCATGCGAGGGTTATGGCCGCGAAAGGGGGACTCGGAAAGCGCGCCTTCGCAGGCCTGCCGCGCGCCTCGGGAGCGTCTAGCGCCCGGTGAATTTGGGCGTCCGGCCTTCCTTGTGGGCGCGGATGCCCTCGTCGACGTCGGCGGAATATTCAAGCGCGCGGCGCAACTCGTCCGACAGCGCGCGCGCCTCCGCGAACCCGGCGGCGAGGCGGGTCTTTGCGATGCTCTTTGCCCCCCTGGTCGCCAGCGGCCCGCTCGCGGCGATCTTCCGCGCGAGGTCGTGGGCCTCCATGCGCGTTCCTTCCGCGTCGGCACAGAGCTTCTCGACGAAGCCGAGACGCTCCATCTCCCCCGCGTCGATCCGCCTTCCGGTCGCGATCAGCTCCATCGCGCGCCCGTATCCCACCACGAGCGGCAGGCGCACCGGCGCCCCGGCACCGGGGAAGCCGCCCCACAGCGCCTCGGGGCAGGCCATGAACGAGGCGGCCGACGCGAGCCTTATGTCGCAGGCGAGCGCGAGCTCGACCGCGCCCGCCGTCACCGCGCCGTTGATGGCGCAGACGACGATCTGCGGCAGCGCCTCCAGCGCATCGAATGTCCGGTTGGCGAGGCGGACGACTTCCAGAACGTCCTCCTTCGGCAGCGCCGCGCGGATTTCCGGGTTGAGGAGCCCGGCCGAGAACCAGCCCGCACCGGCGCCGGTGACCACGACCGCATGGATGCCGTCGTCCGCCGCGATCTCGGCGACGATCTCGCCGAGGCGGGCGAGGTGGGCGCGGGCGAGGCGGTTGTCCTCGTGCTCGCGCCGGATGGCGATGGTGGCGACTGCCCCGTCGCGGTCGAGCGTGAGTTCGCGCGCGGCGTCGGCGGCGGTGGCGTCCTGTGCGGTCATGTATCCTCCCTGGTGCGGTTCTGCTGGCGGAACCTTCGGTGCGGATTATGCCTGACGGCGGGCTCTGCATCATCCCGCTTTACCGCATCCCCGCGCGCCTCCAATATCGCGGGAAATGGCCCGGCGCCGATATCGCGCCAAAGGGTGAGGGAAGGCGATGACCCAGACGTTCTACATGGTCGAGATGGACTATCCCGACCGGACGGAGGCGGACCGCGCGGACTACGACGCGTTCTACGAGCGTCACATCTCGATGCTGCTCTCGATCGACGGCTTCCTCTCGGCGCAGCGCTTCCGGACCGAGCATGCGGCGCGCGCGCCCTACCTCGCGATCTACCGCGTCCGGGACAAGGGCGTGCTGGCGAGCGAGGCGTACACCTCGAAGGCCGGGCGCATGTCGGTCGCGCCCGAGTTCCGCGCGCGCATGACCAACTGGGACCGCAACCTCGTCGAGACGGATGCGCCCGCGGGCGACGCCGGTGCGGGGTGCCTCACGGCCCCCGTGTCGCCGGGCGTGCAGCTCGTCGTAATCGACCGGCTGACCAAGGATGCGCCGGCACTGCCGGACGGCTTCCGCGCGCTCGAGATCGTCGGCCTCGACCGCACCATTGCCGAGCGCGGCGCAAGGATCGGATTGGGAGCTGACGTCGCCGACGGGGACGGCTGGATCGTCCGCCGCTTCCGCACCCTCGGGCCCGTGCGCACGCCCGGCTGAAATAAGCCGCCTGAAACAAGCCGCCTGATCCCTTCCAACGGACCAACCCCTTAGAACCCGCCATGACCTATATCGTGAAGACCCGTCTCTACCAGAGCCCGATCGAGGGCCTCGGCGTGTTCGCCGCCGAGGACATCCCGGAGGGCACCGTCGT
>JAYOEF010000120.1:0-11591 GCA_038106605.1 Alphaproteobacteria bacterium | reverse complement strand
GCCATGGTCGCGCCGTGGATGCCGTCGCGCCCGGTCTTGGAGCCGACATAGACCACCGCGTTGCCGACGCCCGCGGCGGCCGAATAGAAGATGCGGTCCTGCTCGGCGATGCCCACGGTCATCGCGTTGACGAGGATGTTGCCGTTGTAGCTCGGGTCGAAGTTCACCTCGCCGCCGACCGTCGGCACGCCGATGCAGTTGCCGTAGCCGCCGATGCCGGCGACGACGCCGCCGACGAGGTGGCGCGTCTTCGGATGCGACGGCTCGCCGAAGCGGAGCGCGTTCATGTTGGCGACGGGGCGCGCGCCCATGGTGAACACATCGCGCAGGATACCGCCGACGCCGGTCGCCGCGCCCTGGTAGGGCTCGATGAAGGACGGGTGGTTGTGGCTCTCCATCTTGAAGATGCAGGCCTTGCCGTCGCCGATGTCGATGACGCCCGCGTTCTCGCCCGGCCCGCAGATCACCCAGGGCGCCGTCGTCGGCAGTTTCCTGAGCCAGACCTTGGACGACTTGTAGGAGCAGTGCTCCGACCACATGACCGAGAAGATGCCGAGTTCGGTCAGGTTCGGGGTACGCCCCATGATGCGGAGAACGCTTTCATACTCCGACGGCGTCAGGCCGTGCTCGGCGACGATCTCGGGCGTGATCTCGGTCATCTGATGCGGGCTCCGCCGTTCAGGCCGCGGGCGCGAGCGCTTCGACGAGGCCGTCGAACAGCGGGCGTCCGTCGGTGCCGCCGAGCGCGGGGTCGGCGAGCCGCTCGGGATGGGGCATCATGCCAAGCACGTTGCCGCGCCCATTGAGGACGCCGGCGATATTGTGAGCCGCCCCGTTGGGGTTCGCCGCCTGCGTGGTCTCGCCGGATTCCGTGCAGTAGCGGAAAGCGACGCGGCCGTCGCCCTCGAGCCGGGCAAGCGTCTCCTCGTCGGCGAAGTAGTTGCCGTCGTGGTGCGCGATCGGGATGCGGATGATCTGGCCCTGGGCGTAGTCGCAGGTGAAGATCGTGTCGGTGTTCTCGACCCGGAGGTCGACATCGCGGCAGATGAACTTGAGGCCGGCGTTGCGCATCAGCACGCCCGGCAGCAGGCCGCATTCGGTGAGGATCTGGAAACCGTTGCAGATGCCGAGAACCGGCACGCCGGCATTCGCGCGCGATACGACTTCGCGCATCACCGGCGAGTGGGCGGCCATGGCGCCCGAGCGCAGGTAGTCGCCATAGGAGAAGCCGCCAGGGACGACGATCAGATCGACCTGGGGCAGCTGCGGGTCGGCGTGCCAGTGCATGATCGGCTCGCCACCCGCGCTCTGCCGGAGCGCCACCTGCACGTCGCGGTCGCAGTTGGAGCCGGGCGAGACGATGACGGCGGCTTTCATGCGTCGAGGTCTATCTCGAAGTTTTCGATCACGGTGTTGGCGAGCAGCTTCTGGCACATCGCTTCCACCGCGGCGCGGGCGCGCGCGGGGTCGGTCTCGCTCAGCGTCAGCTCGATATACTTGCCCTGCCGCACGTCGTTGACGCCGCCGAAACCGAGGTTGCCGAGCGCATGTTCGATGGCCTTGCCCTGAGGATCGAGAACGCCGTTCTTGAGGGTGATGTGTACGCGGGCTTTCATGGGCCGATGATTAGCGCAGAAACGGTCGAATCTCACGCGGAATCCGGGCCTGCGCGGCGGCTTTACAGGGTTTGCGATCATTTGCGCATCTCGCAAAGGACTGTTCCTCCCGCGCCGGTTGCCCGCAGCGCGGGAACAAATAAACTTATCCTCAACGGACGCGTTTGCGGCCGGAGACCGCCCCACCCGGGAGATGGACCATGGACCGGATTGCGACCCTAGACCGGCCCCGCATCGTCGAGGCCCCGCTTACCTTCGCCGTGAAGGGCTCCGAACCGGTCAGCGTGCCCTCGGTGCCCGGGCAGCTCGTGGGCCACACCTACGAGGGCGACCACGAGAAGCTCGCGGTAGCGATCGAGAACGTGCGGGACCGCATGGACGATTTCAGCCTCGACCGGGAAGGCTTCCAGTTCGCGCTCCACCATACCGCCGTCGATTTCTACGACGAGGCGCAGCGGACGACGGTCTACGAGCGCGAGGTCGAGGAGCTGCTGAAGCAGATCACCGGCGCGCGGCGCGTCATCGTGTTCGACCACACGCTCCGGACCGGCAGCGACGACGAGCGGGTGAAGCGGGCGATCCGCGAGCCCGTGCAGATGGTCCACAACGACTACACGGCGCGCTCCGGCCCGCAGCGGCTGCGAGACCTCGTCGGCGACGAGGAGGCCGAGGAACTGCTCAAGGGCCGCGTCGCCGTCGTCAACGTCTGGCGCGGCAACCGCAAGAAGGTGGAATCGATGCCGATCGCGGTCGCCGACGCGCGCTCGATCGAGCCGGAGGATCTGATCTCTGTCGAACGCCGCGCGAAGGACCGCGTCGGCGAGATCCAGCATCTCGTCCACAATCCGGGCCAGCGCTGGTATTTCCTGCCGGACATGGAGCCCGACGAGGTGCTGCTGCTGAAATGCTACGATTCGGATGAGGACGTGGCGCGCTTCACCGCGCACAGTGCCTTCGCCGATCCGAGCGGACGGCCAGACGCGCCCTTCCGCGAGAGCATCGAGACGCGGACGTTTCTGATCTGGTGAAGGGCGACGCCTTCTAGGCGGCGCGGTCGAGGGCCGGCATCGCTCCGGGGCGGAGGAACTCTCCCCGGACGATCGGCACGCAGTCCGGCGGGAAGTCCTGCACGATCTCGTGGCCGGCATCCTTCAGCGCGCGGATGAAATCGTCGAGCCGGTCGATGCAGGCGCCGGGAAGATCGTGGAGGACCGTCAGCGTCCAGTCCTGGCGGGCGACGTCGGCGAGACCGGCCTCGTACCAGCCGTCGCCGTCCTTCCAGTCGCCGGGCACCGAGTTCCACAGGACGCAGCTGTAGCCGCCGTCGATCAGGTAGTCGCGGGCGAGCGGGCTCAGGATGCGGCTGTCGAGATTGCCGCCCTGCCCGAACGGCCGGAACAGCCGGTCGGGGTGGGCGAGGCGGCCGAGCGCCTTCTGCGTCTCGCCGATTTCGAGGTCCGGCGCCTGCGGATCCGTCGCGAGGCCGAGCGGCGTCTGGTGCGTCCAGGTGTGGTTGCCGATCCAGTGGCCGGCAGCGCGGGCGCGCGCGGCGATGGCGAAGCGCTCGGGCTCCACGATCTTGCGACCGAGCACGAAGAACGTCGACAGCACGCCGTGGCGGGCGAGGATGTCGAGCACGCGGGGCGTGATCTCGGGCTCGGGGCCGTTGTCGAAGGTGAGCGTGACGCGGGACATGGATCGGTCTCCGGGGCTTGGGATTGCTATTCCGCCGCGACCGGCGTCGCGTTCTCGGTCCCCTGGGCCGCGAGCGCCTTGCGGATCAGGCGGCGCGCGCGGACGCCGCCCTCGTCGATGTTGAAGTTGGCGAGATAGCGCTCGGGCAGGCGTCCGATGTTCGCCTGCTGGCCTTCGAGCACCGCGATGTCCTCGCGGAACACCTGGGCCTGCGCCTCGCGGATGCGGCCCGTGAGCCCGCGGTCGTCGATCTCGAAGTTGCGTGCCATGCCCCAGTGATACCACGTCGTGGTCTCGGTCTCCGGCGTCATGACGTCGAACACGATGCCGGTGACGCCCTGGCTGCGGTCGCCCTCGGGTGCGCCGGTGCCGGCGAGCGCGACGCCGACGTCGATCATCACGTGGGCGGGGAGCGTGAAGCGGCAGATCTGCCAGCGGTCGCACGGCTCCGACGATTTCAGGTTGGCGGCCCAGAAGGGCGGCGGCGTGACGTTCCGTATCCAGCGCGACACCGTGACGGACGTGTCGTCGGAGACGGTCTCGATCGGCGTCTCGCTCAGTTCCTCCTGGCCGATGCTGGTCGGGTGCACGTAGGCCTCGTGCGTGAGATCCATCAGGTTGTCGACGAGGAGGCGGAAGTCGCAGGCGACATGGAACGTGTCGCCGTCGAACGTCCAGTCGGGGCTTTCGCAATAGGGCAGGTCCGGGAGCAGGCGCTCGTCCGCCTTCTCGGCGGCGCCGATCCAGACCCAGACGAAGCGATAACGTTCGGCGATCGGGTAGGCGCGGACGTCGAGGCCCGCCATCACGCCCTGCTGGTTCGGCATGTGGACGCAGCGCCCGTCGCCGTTGAATGCAAGTCCGTGATATCCGCACACAAGATTGCCGTCCTTCACCTGCCCCTGCGAGAGCGGGGCGAGACGGTGCGGGCACACGTCCTCGAGCGCCGCGACGCTGCGGTCGGGGCGCCGGAAGAACACGATGGGCTCGCCGCAGATCGTCCGTGCAACGGGCTTCACGCCGATCTCGTGGTCCCAGGCGACGGCGTACCAGTGGTTCTGAAGAAACATGCGTCGGATCCTCCTGCGATCTTCGGACGGTCTTGGGGCCGCCTTTGCATCTTCGTCAATTTGTATACATAATGTATACAATCGTCGAGTCGATTCGGATCGCGCCCGCCATGATAAAGTCCGGCTTTCGCTTCCCGCGCGGCCCGCGCCGCGCCGCTGCCGGAGATCGGGGATGAGCCAGCAGACGCAGCGCGTGCTGATCGCGCTCCGCCAGATGATCGTCGACGGCGCCTTCGCGCCGGGCGAGCACCTTGCCGAGGTCGCGGTCGCCGAGAGGCTTGAGGCGTCGCGCACGCCGGTCCGCTCCGCCTTCGCCGAGCTCGAGAAGGAGGGCCTGCTGACCCGGGCGGGCGGGCGCGGCTACACCGTGCGCGCCATCAGCCCGGACGACATCAGGGATGCGATCGAGGTTCGGGGCGCGCTCGAAGGGCTCGCTGCGGGGCTGCTCGCCCAGAGGGGCCTGCCGCGGAATGTCCGCGCCCTCCTCGCCGACTGCCTCGCGCGGGGCGACGCGCTGTTCGCCGCGGGAATGCTCACCGACGAGGCGCTCGAGGACTATCACGACCTCAACATGCGCTTCCATGCGGCCATCGTGGAGGCCTGCGGGAACAAGGCCGTGGCGGAGGCGCTCGCGCGCAACGACAGCCTGCCGTTCGCCTCGGCGAACTCGATCGCCATCGACCGCGCCGCTGCCGACCGGGAATTCGACCGGTTCCGCCTCGCGCACATGCAGCACCATCTCGTGTTCGACGCGCTCGACCGCGGCGAGGCGTTCCGCGCCGAAACACTGATGCGGGAGCACGCCAACGCGGCGATGCGCTATGCCGAGATCTTCGGCGAAACGCCGGTCGAGGCCGCCGATTTCCGGGTGATCACCGGCAGGCTCTGAGGCGCCGGGAGGTCAGCCGGCCTGCGAGCGAAGCAGTCCGGCGAAATAGCGTACCACCGGGCTTGCCCGATCGGGCCGCCAGACGAGATGGAGGCCCCATGTGAGGTCAGCCGGCAGGTCGGAGACCGGGCGGAAGACGACGTTCGGGTAGGGGAGCGCGCGCGCCCCGTCCTGGATCAGCGCGTAGCCCAGCCCCGACGAGATCAGCGCGAGGATGGTCGGCGTGAATTGCGCCTCCTGCTCGATGCGGGGCGTCTGTCCGGCATCGGCGAACGCCCTCAGGATGCCGTCATGGAGCCCGGGGCTGATCGAGCGCGGATAGAAGATCATCGGTTCGGGTGCCAAAGCACGAAGCGTCACCGCGTTGCTCTGGGCGAGCGGGTGGTCGTGCGGCAGCGCGGCGCGGATCGGATCGCGGCGCAGCAGTTCGAACGAGAGCCCGGCCGGGCGTTCCGGCGGATCGTTGATCAGCGCGAGGTCGAGCTTGCCCGCGCGGATGCGCTCGACGAGATCAGGCGTCGACGCCTCGGCGAGCTGCACGCGGACGTCCGGATGGGTGCCATGGAACTGCTTTATGGCGGCGGGCAGGATGCGGAGGATGCCGGCGGTGACGAAGCCGACCGCGACCGGGTCGCGCGGCGGGCCCGCCGTGTCGCGCACCGTCGCGATGGTCCGGTCGAACTGCGAGACCGTGCGCCGCGCCTCCTCGATAAGCTGGGCGCCCGCGCGCGTCAGCCGCGTGCCGCCGCGCCGCGAGCGGTCGAACAGGCGGACGCCGAGCTCGGCCTCGAACCGCTTGATCGACTGGCTGAGGGGCGCCTGCTCCATGTTGAGCCGCTGGGCGGCGCGTCCGAAATGGAGCTCGTCGGCGACGGCGATGAAATGGCGGAGATGCCGGATGTCCATCTATTGATATTATCCGGATATCACCCAAAACCATTTCAATATTTTTCAACCACTATAGCCCATGATAGTGAATCTCCTTTGCAGGAGTAATCCGGTCCGGTTTCCGCCGGTCCGGAACGGAGAGCCCGCCGCATGGATGGATACGGAAGCAACGCCGACTACCGCGCGATTTCCGTCACACCCTGCAGCCCGCACATCGGCGCCGAGATCGGAAACATCGACCTGACGCGCCCGCTGAGCGACCTCGAGCTCGCGGAACTGCGTCGTGCCTTTCTCGAGCATCTCGTCATCTTCTTCCGGGACCAGAAGATCTCGTTCGAGGACCATGTCCGCCTCGGCGAGTATTTCGGCCCGCTCGGCGCCCATGTCGGCAAGAGCACCATCAGCAAGCCGACCGAAGATCCGCGCGTCCGCCGTTTCCACTACGACGAGAACACCGCGCGCGTCTCCGGCGACCGCTGGCATTCCGACCAGTCGTGCGCGCCGGTGCCTCCGCTGGGCAGCATCCTCTACAACCACACCGTCCCGCCCAAAGGCGGCGGCGACACGATGTTCGCCAGCATGTACGCCGCCTACGACGCGCTGACCGAGCGCATGAAGACCTATCTCGAAGGCCTGACCGCGCTCCATGACGGGGTTCGCATCTTCGGGCCCGGCACGCCGCAGACCTCGCATCCCGTGATCGCCCGCCATCCCGGGACCGGACGCAAGCTGATCTACGTCAACAGCGACTTCACCGCGCGCATCAACGAGGTGCCGCCGGACGAGAGCGCCGCGATCCTGAAGTTCCTCGTCGAGCATTGCGGGCGGCCCGAATGGAGCTTCCGCTTCCGCTGGCAGCCGCACTCGATCGCGTTCTGGGACAACCGGTGCGCCCAGCACATGGCGATCTCCGACTACTGGCCGAACGTGCGCTCCGGCTACCGCGTCCAGATCGACGGCGGGGCTCCGCCGCTGCCAGCATAAGCGCCGAGCGAAAATAATCCGTCCAAAGAACCCAAGATGAAATCGTCAGTCACAGAAGGAGGCCTATCGATGACCCAAGCAATCGCCGCGAACGCCACGGGACCGCGTTCGCTGAGGAAGACCATGATCGCCGCCGCCGCGGCTCTGCCGCTTTCCGTCGCCGCGACCGGCGGCGCGCTCGCCGCCAACGACGTCATCATCGGCGCGCACGAGGCGGGCTCGACCTACTATGTCATCGGCGCCGCGGTGGCCGACGTGGTCTCGAAGAATTCGAAATACACCGGCAAGATGATCACCGCCGCGGGCGCCGCGGTGTGGATGCCGATGATGGACAGCAAGGAAGTCGATCTCGGCGTCGCCTCGCACTATGAGGCGTGGCTCGCGCGCGGAGGCAAGAAGCCGTTCGCCAAGTCGTTCGACGTGCGCACCGTCGTTGTCGGCGGCGGCATCAACGTCGGGCTCTACGTCCGCAAGGACTCCGACATCAAGACCATCGCCGACATCAAGGGCAAGCGCATCGGCTCCGGCTATCCCGGCGCGCCCGCGATCGGCGTCTATGCGCTCGGCGAGATCGCCAATGGCGGCTTCGGTTGGGGAGACATGCAGGCGGTGCCGCGCACCTCGCTCTACGCCGGCCAGCGCGAGGACGTGACCGAGAAGCGCCTCGACGTGTTCTATGCCTCGGTCGGCTCGGGCATCACCAACGAGCTGAACTCGACCATCGGCATCCGCTTCCTCAGCCTCGACCCGAGCCCGGCGGCGCTCGCCAGCATGCGCAAGGTCTACCCGGCGGTGGTTACGCCCGTGAAGGCGGGCCCGCCCGGTATCGAGAAGGACATGCATCTCACCTATCTGCCGACCTACCTGATCGGCCATGCCAAGGTGTCGAACGACACGATCTACGCCGTCACCAAGGCGCTGTGGGAGAAGAACGCCGACCTTCGCGCCGCCAATCCGCGGCTCAAGGGCTGGGTGACCGATAAATATGCCACCGTCGACGCGACCGTTCCGTATCACGACGGCGCGATCAAGTACTTCAAGGAAGCCGGCGTGTGGACGGCCGAGATGCAGGCGCACCAGGCCGAGCTGCTCGCCGCGAAGTAACTAGATGGCAATTTCCGCGGCGGAGTGCGGCCGACACCGCGCCTGCTCCGCCGCGGACCCTACCTATGCCTGAAATACCCCGATGAACGGCGTACCCGACGTACCCGAAAGAGAGACGACATGACCGACAAGCCCGAGGCCGGCGCCGTCGCCGACCCGGAGACCATGGTCGCAAAGCGCACCGAGGCGAAGCTTCCCCGACTGATCCTCCGCATCTGCGCGTTCGGCATCTCGTTCGTCGCGCTGAGTTACATCCTCGACCTCACCTACTTTTTCGACGTCACGTTCTTTCAGGAGCAGTATTTCGGTCTGCTCTACGGGCTCGTGTTCGCGGGCGGCTTCATCCAGCTGCCGTTCGCCAGAAGCCGCCAGGACGACCCGGTGCCCGCCTATGACTACGTTCTCGCGCTGATCGGGCTCGCCGCGGGTCTCTACATCTTCTTCGCGTGGCCGCAGATCGTGGTGCTGGCCGGCATCCTCACCGACGACCGCATCGCTATCTCCGCCGTCGGCCTCGTGCTCATCCTCGAGCTCACGCGGCGCGCTTTCGGCTGGCCGCTCGTCATCCTCACGCTCGTCTTCGTCTCCTACGCGCTGTTCAACTATCTGATCCCAGGCGCGTTCGGCGGGCGCGGGACGCCGTGGCCCCGGCTCGTCACGTTCGTCTACACCGACACGAATTCCATCCTCGGCATCATCTCAAGCGTCGTCTTCGGCATGGTCTTCGCCTTCATGCTGTTTGGCCGCGCGCTGTTCCTCGCGGGCGGCGGCGGCTTCTTCACCGACATCTCGATGGCGCTGATGGGCGACCGGCGCGGCGGGCCCGCCAAGGTCGCGGTCATCGCGTCGAGCCTGTTCGGCACGCTGTCGGGCAGCGCGACCAGCAACGTCGTCGTTACCGGCTCGATCACCATCCCGATGATGATCCGCACCGGCTACCGGCCGGCATCGGCGGGCGCGGTCGAGGCCGTCGCGTCCTCCGGCGGCGGGCTGATGCCGCCGATCATGGGGGCGACCGCCTTCATCATGGCGGAGTTCCTCGCCGTGCCGTACCGCGACGTCGTCATCGCGGCGCTGCTGCCCGCGATACTCTATTTCCTCACCGTGTTCGTGCAGGTCGACATCGAGGCCGGGCGCCTCGGGCTGCGCGGCATCGACCGGTCGGAGCTGCCGCGCCTCGTCGAGGTGCTGAAGAACGGCTGGCTCTTCGTGATCCCGCTCGCCGTGCTGATCTACTGCCTGTTCATCATTTTCCTCAGCCCGTCGAAATCGGCACTTATCGCGACTGTCGCGGTTGCCGCCATCGGGCTCGTGCGGCCCGGAAGCTTCGGCCTCGCGAAGGCCATCGACACGCTCCAGAACACGGGAGAGATGATGGTCGGCATGGGCATCCTCGGCGCGGTCGCGGGCGTCATCGTTGGCATCATCAATCTCACCGGGCTCGGCCTCCTGTTCTCGCAGGAGCTGCTGTCGCTCGCGGGCGGGCACCTGTTCCTGCTGCTGCTCCTTACCGCGCTTGCGAGCATCGTTCTCGGCATGAGCATGCCGGTCACGGCGTCCTACGTTATCCTGGCCGTCCTCGCGGCACCCGCGATCACGAACGCGGGCGTGCCGCAGATGGCGGCGCACCTCTTCATCTTCTATTTCGCCAATCTCTCGTTCATCACGCCGCCAGTCTGCGTCGCGATCTTCGTCGCCGCGACCATTGCCGGTGCCAAGCCGATGGAGACTGCGGTGGAGGCGATGAAGCTCGCCATCGTTGCCTTCGTCGTGCCGTTCGTCTTCGTCTACGACCAGGAAATTCTCATGTCGGACGGGACCTGGCTCGAGATCGCGGTCGAGTTCCTCACCTGCGTCGTCGGCTTTAGCGCGCTCTCGGCGGCGCTGCAGGGCTACCTCACCGCCCGCGTCGGCCCGCTGATGCGGCTTGCGATCGGCGCCTCGGGGATCGCCGCGATCGTGCCGACGCCGGAGATCAAGTTCGCCGGCGCTGCCGCATCGGTCGCGCTGTGCTGGGCGGTCTACAGTCTCGCGCGTCGCGCGGCCGTGGCGCCAAGGTGAGAGATGCTTGAAAGACTGGCGTGATATTGAAAATAACCATTTCAATATTTTTCTGAAATACGACGCCGTGCTAACAAAACAGCGGTTCGCAACCGACACGCGATAGGGAGTCCCGGATATGGACGGCTTCGGACACAACGAGGAATACCGCACGCTCACCGTCACCAAGGCGAGCCCGACCATGGGGGCCGAGATCGGGAACATCGATCTTACACGCCCCCTGAACGACGACGAGATCGCCGACCTCAAGCGCGCTTTCACCGAGCACCTGGTGCTGTTCTTCCGCGATCAGAAGATCTCGTTCGAGGACCATGTGCGCCTTGCCGAGTATTTCGGCCCCATCGGATCGCACTACGGCAAGAAGACGATCAGCAAGCCGACCGAAGACCCGAGGGTCCGCCGCTTCCATGCCGACGAGAACACCGCGAAGGTCTCGGGCGACATCTGGCATTCGGACCAGACTTGCGGCCAGGTGCCGCCGCTCGCGAGCATCCTCTACATCCACACTATTCCGCCGCATGGCGGCGGTGACACGCTGTTCGCCAACATGTACTCCGCCTACGATGCCCTCTCCGACAAGATGAAGGAGCATCTCGAAGGGCTGACCGCGATCCACGACGGCGCACACATCTTCGGCGAGGGCACGCCGAGCGCGGTCCATCCCGTGATCGTCCGCCATCCGGAGAGCGGCAAGAAGCTGATCTTCGTGAACATCGCCTTCACCAAGCGCATCCGCGAGGTCTCCGAGGAGGAGAGCGAGTCGCTGCTGCGCTATCTCTACGCCCACTGCACGCAGCCCGAGTGGACCTGCCGCTTCCGCTGGCAGCCGCATTCGATCGCCTTCTGGGACAACCGCTGCGCCCAGCACCGCGCCATCTCGGATTATTGGCCGCACGTGCGGTCGGGCTTCCGCGTACAGATCGACGGGATCGTCGCGCCGGTCGCCGGCTGACACTCATTCACCTGAAAAGACGAAGGGCGCGAAGATTTCCGCGCCCTTTTCGCTTTCCATCTTTCGTTTTCCGTCGGCCGCATCACGCGGCGCGGAAAGGGTCCGTCACTGCATCGCGGGCGGGACGGGAATGTCCGTCGGGCTGCCGCTCTCGGGCAGGATGCCGAGGCGCCTGGCGACCTCCTGGTAAGCCTCCTCGATGCGGCCGAGGTCGCGGCGGAAGCGGTCCTTGTCCATGATCTCGTTCGTCGAGACGTCCCACAGGCGGCAATTGTCCGGGCTGATTTCGTCGGCGAGGACGATGCGCATCTCGTCGTTGTTCCACAGCCGGC
>JAYOEF010000007.1:0-52597 GCA_038106605.1 Alphaproteobacteria bacterium | reverse complement strand
CCATCTGGGCGTCGAAGGGGCCGGACGATTCGGTCGAGGTAATGAGTGGCTCGATCGTCGTTGTCGCGCCCTCGGCCTTCTCGATGAAGCCCGGCGTGCCGAAGTTGACCACCCGGAGCTGGGCGGTGACGACGTCGTCGTTCTTCATGTTCTCGGGGCCGTAGGTCGTCCACGCGACATAGCGGGTGATGATCGGACGGCCGAACGAGTCGACCCCCGCCTGCACGCGCTGGCCGGCCTTGAGATCGCCGAGCACCTGGTTCTTGTCGTACTTGATGCCCCAGGCCTTGAAGAGCTCGGGCATGTCGGAGCCGAGTCCGGCGGGCATGCGCATCGCCTGACCGCTGCGGCTGCCCTCCTCCGCCTGCGGATCGACGAACACGATCACCTTGCCGCCACGCAGCACATACTGGTCGATGTCGTACTTCGCCTGCGCACTGAGGCCGATCGGATGGACGATCATCACGAGGTCGACGTCGTCGGTGATCTTGGGCGTCAGCGTCTGCTGGCGCACCTCGAAGAACTGGTTGAGCTGGTCGACGATCGCCCACGGCTTGTAGTTCTTGAGCGGATCGGCGTCGACCGGGATACCGGAGATCAGCGCGATGACCTTCTTCTTCGGATGAGCGAGGTTGTTGATCATCCGCGTAAGGTCGTATTCGAGGAAGCTCTCGCGCTGCGGCGTCAGGAAGGCGATGACGTCGGAATCGTCGGTCGAATTGGTGCCGACGAGGCCGAAATATCCGAGGTCGCCGGCTTCGGTCAGCGGCACGCCGCTGAGCCCGTAGCCGACGGCGCGGTCCTCTTCGGGCGAGAACGGCTCCGGATCGACCAGTTCGAGGCGGATCGCGCCATTCGATAGCGAGACGTAGCGTTCGAGCAGTTCCTGTACCCGGTCGGCATAACCGGAAAGGCCGGGTGTCGTCTGCAGGAGCTTCTGCGTCGCAAAGAAGCGGAGCGTGATCGGTTCCTTGACGTCGGCGAGCGTCTGCTTCGTGCCGTCCGACAGCGTGTAGAGCTGCTTCTCGGTGAGGTCGACCTGGTAGCCCTTGATCGCCGATTCCGAGAAGACGTTGATGGCAAGGAAGAAGACGACGGCGAGGACGAGAGCGGCGATGCCGAGCGTCCGGCTGTCCCGCACGGGGGACTTTTTCTCTGTATCAGCCATGGCGGACCTCACGATCCCTTCTTGATGTCGACGATGACGACGTTCGCGAACAGGAAGACGCCGATCACCGAGCCGAGATAGATGATGTCCCTGAGGTCGAAGACGCCCTTGGTGATGGCGTCGAAGTGCGTCAGGAAGCTGAGCGAGGCGACGAGGTCGATCACGAAGGACGACGCCCAGCCGCGGAACGCCGACTGGACCGGCTCGAGCCCGCTCATCATGAACAGGAAACAGGCCGCCGCCGCGATAACGAAGGCGATCACCTGGTTGCGCGTCAGCGCGGAGACGAAGCTGCCGATCGAGAGAAACGCGCCCGCCATCAGGAAACTCGCGACGTAGCCGGCGAAGATCACGCCGTTGTCGGGGCTGCCGAGATAGTTGACCGTGATCCAGATCGGGAACGTCAGCGCGAGGCCGATGCCGGTGAAGATCCAGGCGGCGAGGAACTTGCCGATCACCGCCTGCGTCGTCGAGACCGGGAGCGTCATCAGGAGCTCGATCGTCCCCGACTTGCGTTCCTCCGCCCACAGCCGCATGCCGACCGCGGGGATGAGAAAGAGGTAGAGCCACGGGTGGAACGAGAAGAAGGACTGGAGGTCGGCCTGGCCGCGATTGAAGAAGCCGCCGAAGTAGAACGTCGTCGCACCCGCGAGCGCAAGGAAGATGACGATGAAGACGTAAGCGAGCGGCGTCGAGAAGTATGCCGTCAGTTCGCGCTTCGAAATGGCGTACACGGTGCTCATCGGGCATCTCCCGCGCCGCTGGTGATCTGGCGGAAGACGTCGTCGAGGCGGCCGCGCTCGACATAGAGCTGCTGCGCGGCGATCCCGCGATCCTTGAGCCGTGCGTTGACGGTCTCGACGATCGCAGTTCCATCGCGCGCCATCACGATGACATGCGCCGACGACGCGGCGACGTCGGCCGTCTCGATCCCGACGATATCGCCAATGCCTTCGAGCGCGTTCTTCAGATTGTCGACCTGGTTCGGATGGAGCCGCACCGAAACGGCGTTGAAGTAGGCCGAGCGGCTTTCGAGGTCGGCCGGCGTCCCATCGGCGACCTTGCGGCCGCGCGCGATGACGACGGCCCGTGTGCAGACCGCGTCGACCTCTTCGAGAATATGGGTCGAGATCACGATCGCCTTGTCCTTCGACATCTCGGCGATCAGGTTGCGCACCTGGTGCTTCTGGTTCGGATCGAGACCGTCCGTCGGCTCGTCCAGAATCAGGACGTCGGGGTCGTGCAGGATCGCCTGGGCGAACCCGACGCGGCGCTTGAAGCCCTTGGACAGCGTGCCGATCGGCTGGTTGTAGACTTCATTGAGCTGGAGACGCTCGACGGCGGCATCGATGGCGGATCGCCGTGCGGCACCGTTGATGCCGCGGATCTCGGCGGCGAACGACAGGAGACCGGCGGTCGTCATGTCCTCGTAGAGGGGGGCGCCTTCGGGCAGGTAGCCGACGTGGCGCTTGACCGCGATCGGATCGCGTGTGACGTCGGCCCCGCACACGATGGCGGTTCCGGATGTCGGGGGCAGGAAACCCGTGACCATCTTCATGGTCGTCGACTTGCCCGCTCCGTTGGGGCCTAGAAAACCGAGTACCTCGCCGCTCGAGACGGAAAAACTAACGTCGTCCACGGCGGTAAAGGGCCCGAACGTCTTCGTCAGGCCCCGAATGTCGAGCATCACGCTCATGTCCGTACCAACCTCCCAGTTGTCCCGCCTGCGGCGGATTTCCCTGTGGGAACATCCCTGCCCGGTTTTCCACCGGTTAGCCCTGCAAACCGCGAGGGACTAAAGCCCTCCGGGCTTTTCGTCAACAGCGGTCGTCAGAAGGTTCCCGGGCCGCCGCCCCGGCAACCCGCCTTCTCCTTTCCCGAATCCCAAGGCCGGCCGCCCGTTTCCGGGCCTCCGGCACCCCCAAACAAGAGCCGGCCCCCGAAGGGCCCGGCTGGTTAGCGTCCGCCGTCAGGCGGCCTGAGCGCTCCGGTTCTCTATCACGGCGCCCGCGCCCTTGATCGAGATCTTCCGGGGCTTCATCGCCTCGGGGATTTCGCGGACGAGATCGACGACGAGGAGACCGTCGCGAAGATCCGCCCCCTTCACCTCGACGTGGTCGGCGAGCTGGAAGCGGCGTTCGAAGGCGCGGCGCGCGATCCCGCGATGGAGATAGCTCTTCTGCTCGCCTTCGTTCGCGCCCTTGCCGGTCACGATGAGCTGGCCATCGCGGACTTCGACCTCAAGGTCGTCCGCGCCGAAGCCGGCGACGGCGACGGTCACCTGGTAGGCATCCTCACCGGTCTTCTCGATATTGTAGGGCGGATAGCTGTCCGCGGCCGCACCCTTCTGGGCAGCGTCGACGAGCGACATCAGCCGGTCGAAACCGACGGCGGAACGGTACAGCGGGGAAAAATCGAATGTGCGCATGACATATTCTCCTGTGAGCAACATGTGGTTCGGACCGCCGGGACGGCCGGCCCTGATTTCGTCGTCCGGCCCGCATGGGGCACCGGACAGGCCATATGTAGGCCGCCGAAAACCGATTTCAAGAGGCGCTAACGATCTGTTCTAAATGAGATTTCGGACATAGTCCGCGATCGCGAGCGAGGACGTCATGCCGGGGGATTCGATGCCGAACAGATTGATCAGCCCGGGAACGCCGTGGTCTTCCGGACCCTGGATCACGAAATCGACGGAGGGCTCGCCGGGCGCCTGGATCTTCGGCCGGATACCGGAATAGCCGGGCTGGATCGCCCCGTCGGGGAGCGCCGGATAGTACTTGCGCACCGCGGCATAGAACTTGTCGGCGCGGGCGGGATCGACATCGTAGGCGATCTCGTCGACCCACTCGACGTCGGGTCCGAAGCGCACCTGTCCGCCGAGATCGACGGTGACGTGCACCCCGAGCCCCGCCTTCTCCGGCACCGGATAGATTGGCCGCGTGAAAGGCGGCCGGCCGGACAGCGTGTAGTAGTTGCCCTTGCAGTAATAGGTCGGCGGGATCGTCTCCGCCGGAACGCCCTCGATCGTCCTCGCGATCGCCTGTGCCCAGAGCCCGCCCGAATTGACGACGAGATCGGCGACGATCGAAGTCGGCGCGTCGCCGCCGGTGTCGATGCGGATGCCGTCGTTGAGGACCCGCCCGCCGACGACGGGCGTCAGCAGCGCGAGCGCCGCACCGTCCGCTTCCGCGTCGCCCTGCAGAGCGAGCATGTAGCCGTGGCTGTCGAGGATGCCGGTCGACGGCGACCACAATGCGCCGACGCAGAACACCGCGGGCTCCATCGCCGTCACCTCGGCGGGCGTCAGCCACTCGAGGTCGGGCACGCCGTTTTCCGCGGCCGTCGCCTTGAGACGCTCGAGCTCGGGCATCTGGCTCTGGTCCGTCGCCACGATGATCTTACCGCAGCGCCGGTAGGAAACTCCGTGCTCATCGCAGAAGGCATAGAGGGCGTTCTTGCCCTCCACGCAGAACCGCGCCTTGAGGCTGCCCGGCGGGTAGTAGATGCCGGCGTGGATCACCTCGCTGTGACGCGAGCTCGTCTCGGAACCGATCGTGTCGGCGCGTTCGAGGATCACCACCTCGCGCCCCGTCGCCGCCAGCGCGCGCGCGACCGCGAGCCCGACGACGCCCGCGCCGATGACGATGCAGTCGACCCGATCGGTCATGACGCCGGTTTCTCCTCCGGCTTGCCCTTGCCGTCCGTCCCGAACCGCTCCTCGTTGCTCGCGAGCCATTCGAGCTCTTCCGGCGTGCCCTGCCGGCCCAGGATTTCGTTGCGATGGGGGAAGCGTCCGAACTTCTCGACGATCACCATGTGACGCACCGCGTAGTCGATCCAGTTCTCGCGCTCGGGATGGGGACCAATGGACTCGAACAGCTCGACCGCGCGCTTCTGGTCGGCGAGATCCTCGCTGTGCTCGAACGGCAGATAGGCGAAGACGCGTTCGACCGCCAGCAGCTCCGCGTGCCAGGGCTGGGCGACGATGTGGCGCGCGACGGCGCGCGCCTCTGCGTCGGCAGCGAAGGAGCGCGGATCGCCGCGGTAGATGTTGCGCGGGAACTGGTCGAGCGTGACGACGAGGGCTAGGGCGCTCTCGCGCCCGTCCCGCCAGGCGGCGTATTCGCCCGCGGCTGCACGGCGGTAATCGTCTTCGAAGCGCTCCCTTATTTCGAGGTCGACCGTGGGCCCGCCGCGAAACCAGAATTCGCGCACCGTTCCGTGGTCTTCCGATCCGGGGGCCCCGAACCAGAAATCGTAGATCGCACGCCAGCGTTCCATCGTCCCTCCCTGTTGCGGCCCTAAACTGTCACGGGCGGAGGATCGAGCGCAACATGGCGCCGACGACGATCATGCGGCAGATCGCCGGCGGGAAGGCCGCGACGGTCTCGGCAAGCGCCGCGCGCGCTTCCGCGGGCGGCAGGACGGCACCCGGACCGGACGGCGGGAGCGCATCGAACATCGCGTCGCCGATGCGGGAGGCCTCGTCCGACACGCGCGCGGCAAGCGGCCCGAGGACGTCTGCCCGGGCCAGCGGCGCGAGCCGGTCCGAAATCGCCGCGAGAAGCATCGGCCAGGGCGTGAAGTGCCGGAACAGCGAGGGCACGATCCGCGTCTCCGGTCCCGCAGCCTGGCGGGCGAGCAGAAGCAAATGCTCCACGGTCGCTCCGGGCAGACCGTCCAGCGGCGCGATCGGCAGGAGCTCGACCAGCGCGGAGGCATCGCTCTCCGGGCGTCTGATGTCTGGGCGTCTGAAAGGCCCCGCCGCACGGCCGGCGGCAAGTGCACGCGCAACGACGCGGAGGCTCAGCGCGTTCATCGGATTGGCGCGGTTGTAGGCGTCGACCGTGTGGATCGCGGCCTCCGCCTCCGCCGCGGAAAGGCCGCACGCAGCGAGCGATATCGGCGCCCCGGGATCGGCACGTCCTCCGGAGACAATCGCGGCCATCGGCATGGACCGGTCGGCGAAGCGACCCGCGAGGAAATCGGCGCCGACCGTTGCCCAGGCCCATTCGAGGCACCCGGGCACGGTGGCGAGATGGCGGTAAACGAGATTGACCAGTCGGACGCCGAGCGCCGCCGCAAGCGCATCGTAGATGGCCCGCACATCGCCCGAGGCGGCGGCATAGGGGAGTTCCGGGAGGGTCTGAGGCTGGTATTCGGCCACCGGCATGGCTCTCGGCAAGGGTTTCAGGCCTGGTAATTAATCAATTCTTTAAGCAGGAGCCTCTAAAAAAAGCCGGTTCGAACGCAAGCCGGGGGCTCTTGGGCTTTGGAAGGCAGTCTCTCCTTCGACGTACAGGTTCTGTCGGGCAAGACCTCTTGGCGGAGCGTCGGCCGCCATCAGAATCCGACCGACGCCCGCAACGAGGCGCGCAAGCTGTCCTCGACGCGCAAGTACCAGGGCGTCAAGGTTATCCAAGAGCATTTCGACTACGTCGAGAACAAGTTCGTCGAAAAGACGATCTTCAAGCAGATGAAGCAGGACGATCGCGGCGGCTTCTACGAAGCCACGATCGAGAAGGCGAAAGCGGCCGAGGAAGAACGCCGGGCCGGCCTCGGGGTGTTCCGGTCATCCGACCGCACGCGCGACGATTTCGACGAATACGACGATTTCGACGAATACGCGGATTACGACGATTACGACGACTACGATCGGGGCAGCCAGCGCATCATCATGATCGGCGGCGTGCTCGCGATCGTCGCGATCATCACCGCCGTCGGCATGTTCCTGATGCAGGGCAGCGCCAAGATGAGCGACGGCCGGTCGAGCGGCGAATATTTCGTCTACGACCTGCCCCCCGTGATCACCAACATTTACACCGGAGGAAAGTCGTATCAGGTCAAGCTGAACATCCAGCTCGAACTCGGCAGCGTCGAGGATTCGGACCGTGTCGAGTTCGCGCTGTCACAGATCATGCATTCGGTGCTCGAACGCGTTCAGGCGACCGAGGCCGCGGATTTCAACAAGCGAGACCGTATCCAGGCGCTACGGGAGGCATTGATGAGCGAGATCCAGAAGTCCGTCGGACGCAACCGGGTCCACGGCGTCCTGTTCCGCAGCATCCAGGTGATGTGAACCTTCTGTCCCCGGCATGCGACCGCGGGACCCCGCTTCGATCCGGAACCCGAAGGCGCCGCCCCCCAAAAATGCGAACGCCACCGGAGGCATGACCTCCGATGGCGTCCTGTGAGCCAGCCGCGAATGTTTCGCGGTGCGTCCTATTTCGCGGGGAACTTGACCGCCGAGTTCAGGAACGCGTTGGTGTACGCCCCCTTTATGTCGAACGGCTTTTCGAGTTTGAAATACGTCTCGACCATCTTGTAGTCGCTGACCATCCGCTTGTCGTCGAAATGGCCGAGAGAGACATTGCGCGACGTCGCGTCGTCCATCAGCTCGGTCACGAGCTTCCAGTTCTTCATCGACGAGTCCGTCTTGAGGCCGGAATTCGCGGCCACGAGCGCGTCGATGCAGGGATCGGGCGTCTTGACGCAGTCCGCATAAGCCTGCTGCGTGATCTTCACGAACTTTTCGACGGTCGCCTTGTTTTCCTGCAGATATTTTCCGTTGGCGATGATCGAGTTGCCGTAGGGGTTGATGCCGTGATCGCGCCACGGAAGGAATCCCATGTCGTCGCCCAGAACGTTCTCGAAGATGAAGTGGATGTTGTAGAACGAGGTCGTCGCATCGATGTTCTTGGACTTGAGCGCGGCGATCTTGGCGTTGGGCGCCACGTTGACCCAACGCACGGAATTCGGATCGATGCCGACCGCGGCGGCCAGGGCAGGCCACATCTGCCGTGCCGCATCGGATGCGGGATTGCCGATCTTCTTGCCGACGAGATCCTTGATGCCCTTGATGCCCGAGCTTTTCAGCCAATACATGCCGTAGGGCGAATTGGCATACAGGTTCATCACCCCGACGACGTCGGCGCCGGCACCCTTGGAGACGAGCGCGGTCCCGAGATCGGCGATCCCGAGCTGGTTCTTGCCGATACCGACACGCTGGGAGGAAAGCGTGGAGCCCTTGCCCTGTTCGATCGTCAAGTCGATTCCGGCCTTCTCATAAATGCCTTGCGCCTTGGCCCAGTAGATCGGCGCATGGTCGCCGCCGGCGACCCAGTTGAGGATGAAGTTGATGCTTTCCGCACTTTGGGCCGGCACGGCCGCTACGGCAATCGCCGCCGCGGCCAGAGGCCCCAGCAAATTTCTCGACTTCATGAACGTTCTCCCATTTCATCTGTTTGTCGTTGAATTGTTCGGGACCGGCCGCACTCGCGCAGTCGTCCCCCCTTGCCGTCACGCCTTAGCTCGCGTAAGTAACTATATGGTTATTTCAGGCTAGGACCGGATATCCTGCCTGTCAATTAATCTTCTCGCGGAGCGGGAACGATCAGTCGGCGCAGACCGAACGGGGAAGGAATGGCAGTACTCAATTTTGTCCGGAGGCACTGGATCGCCGTGGCCGCCCATGTCGTGGCGGTTGTCGCCTGGCAGCTCTTCGTTCAGCTGGGCGAAATCGAGCCCTATGTCATGCCGTCGCCGATGGCGACGATCCTGACGCTCGGCGACGATAACGCCTGGGTTCACAACACCCTGTTCACGGCAGGCGAGATTTTCGGCGGTTACATCTGCGCGGTCGCGTTCGGCGTCGGGATGGCTCTGATCTTCTCCTGGTCGAAAGTCATCGACTCGGCGCTGATGCCGATCCTCATCAGCCTGAACATGATCCCGAAGGTCGCGCTCGGCCCCATCTTCATCGTCTGGTTCTCCTACGGAATGGGGTCGAACATCCTGATGGCGTTTGCCATCAGTTTTCTGCCGATCCTCATCACGACCTCCCGGGGACTGAAGGAAGTCGAGCCGGACCTCATCGATCTCGTCCGCACGCTCCGGGCGACGCGATGGCAGATTTTCATCAAGATCCAGCTTCCGGGCTCCCTGCCCTACATCTTCTCAGGCATGAAGGTCGCCGTGGTGCTCGCCGTCGCCGGTGCGATCGTGGGCGAGTTCATCGCCTCCGAGGAAGGCCTCGGCTATCTGATGACCCAGCGCCAGGTGGAACTCGACACCGCTGCGATGTTCATGGCGGTGCTGCTCATCACGCTGATCGGATCGATCCTGTACGGCCTGGTCATCCTGCTCGAAAAACTGACCGTCCCCCAGGACGCGCGCGTGCGATGAGGAGTTCCCGATGACCGATCCCTTCATCCGGCTGGTCGGAGTGCGCAAGGAATTCGAGACGCGGGGGGAGAAATTCCTGGCCGTCTCGGAGGTCACGTTCGACGTCGCCGAAGGCGAACTCGTGGCGCTCGTCGGCCCGTCCGGCTGCGGCAAGACCACGGTTCTGAAGATGATCGCCGGGCTCTACGAGCACTCAGGCGGCGAAATGTCGATCGGCGGGGCGAACGGCGGAGGGTTCAGCGCCGACCGGGATATCGGCATGGTGTTCCAGCAGCCGCTGCTGCTCAAATGGCGGAAGGTCCTGGAGAACGTCCTGCTGCCGGCCGAAATCCTCGGCCTGCCCATGGCCGAAGCGCGGGACCGGGCAAAGGACCTCCTCGCACTCGTCGGCCTCAAAGGCTTCGAAGGAAACTACCCGCACGAACTGTCTGGCGGCATGCAGCAGCGCGCCGCCATCGCCCGGTCGCTGGTGCACGACCCGAAGGTCGTTCTGATGGACGAGCCGTTCGGCGCGCTGGACGCGCTGACGCGCGAACACATGAACCTCGAATTGCTGCGCGTCTGGTCGGAGAGCAAGAAGACCATCCTGTTCGTCACCCACGGCATCCAGGAGGCGGTCTTCCTCGGCAGCCGCGTGATCGTCCTGACGTCGGGTCCCGCGCGCATGGCGGGCGATATCCAGGTCGAGCTTCCCTACCCGCGGAAACTCGATATCAAGACCCACGAGAATTTCGGCGCATATACCCGCCGGATCTACGGGCTTCTCGGAATGGAGTGACGGGTCAGGCGGCCGAGATTTTTTCACGCCCCAGATACAGATCGCGTCCTGCGTTCAGTACGCGGATCTTCCGGTCCGCGATATAGCGCTTGTGGTTCCACAGGCCGCAATCGGGGTGGATGTACGTCACACGCCCCTCGCCCATGATGCTCTCCGCGCGCTCGATCAGGCGGGCGATGTCGTCCGGGGATTCGGTCATGGTTCGCTTGACGTCGACGACGCCGAGCCCCATGCCGATTTCCGGGCGGAGTTCCTTGAACGCCACAAGTTCTTCCGCCGGCCGGTGTGCGCATTCCATCACGATGTGATCGACATGGAGGGCGTTCAGGTAATCCATCAGGCGGCCCCAGGACCCGTCCTGCGGCTGCTGGCCCGCATAGTTGCCGAAGCACAGGTGCACCGCCGGGATTCCCGGAACGGCGTCGAGCACCTTGTTCATCGCGGCCGCCGCCCATTCCCATTCCTCCGGGTGTCCCGGCAGGTTGGCCTCGTCGATCTGGACGATATCGGCATCGAGCCGCGCGACCTGTTCGGCCAGAACGTCGGCGATCGCATCCGTCACCGCCTCGATGCTGCCGTAGTGATGATCGACGAGCGTCTTCGCCAGCATGTGCGGCCCGGTCAGCGCGAACTTGAACGGCTTCTGCGCCAGCGCTTTCGCGCGGCGGCAGGGAAGCGCGAGATTCATCGTCCCGCTGCCGATGGGGCCTTCGACCACGCCGGCGGGCAGGCGCCGCCAGCCCATCTTCATGTCGGATTCGAATTGCCGGATGAGGTCGAAAGTCAGCGCCGAGCGGATACCCTCCATCGGCCGCGTGAAGTATTCGATCATCCCGTTCGTTTCCGGGTGGCTGAGATCGTAGCGATAGACTTCGCCGTCGCAGACGACATCGAGGCCTGCGGTTTCCTGCGTGTGCAAGATCACTCGCGTCGCGTCCGTGATGTCCTGTTCCGACGGGCTGTTGCCGAGCCACGCGGGCACCGGATAGGAACCGACGGTGGTGGTCTTGATGCGCGGGGCCGAATCCATGATCATTTTCCTTGTCGAAACGCCGCTTGCGGCGTAAGTAACTAATTAGTTATTTCACGCTACGGGCAGGACAGGCACATGTCAACCCGGAGCCGGTCCGCACGCAGAACTGCCGCGCGCCGAACAGCAGAGAAATACGCAGCCCCATGGCGACGAAGGTCGACAGGAAAACCTCCCGGGAACCGATACGGCGCGATCCCGACGCATCGCGGCAGCGCATCCTTGCCGCCGCCACGGAGATATTCGCGGCCCAGGGACTGGACGGCGCGCGCGTCGACGACATCGCCGAGCGTTCGGACATCAACAAGCGGATGCTCTATCACTATTTCGGCAACAAGGACGAG
Organism: Alphaproteobacteria bacterium; assembly: GCA_038106605.1. Classification (GTDB taxonomy): domain Bacteria; phylum Pseudomonadota; class Alphaproteobacteria; order MPNO01; family UBA830; genus JAYOEF01. Next base: position 41,090 of record JAYOEF010000007.1, on the reverse strand, counting down.
CTGTTCGCCGCCGTCCTCTACGCGCTGTACGAAGACATCTGCAGTCAGAGCGCGGCGCTCGACCTGCATGCGGACCCGCCGCTGAAAGCGATCAACCGCCTGGTCGATTTCGCCATCGATTTCTACCTGGCCAATCCCCATGCCATCACGCTCCTGAACGACGAGAATCTCCACAAGGCCCGTCACGTGGCGAAGTCGGGACGTGTCCGGTCGATCCACAAGCCGTTCGAGGACATGATCGATGCCGTCCTCAAGCGCGGCGCGGCAAGCGGCGAACTGAACGGCGGCATCGACGCGGCCCATCTCTACATAACGATCGTCGGGCTCATCTATTACTACCTCTCGAACGGCCACACCCTGTCACTCGTGTACGGTCGCAACCTCTACAGCTCCAGGGAGCTGCGGGCGCGGCGGCAGCACATGCACGACGTCATCACCCGCTTCGTCGCCGCCGATCCGAATACGGCAAATCACAAACGCAAATAAGGATTCCTGAAAATGACCGAACATCGCCTTGGCATCGTCATGAACGGCGTCACCGGCCGGATGGGCACGAACCAGCACCTCATCCGTTCCGTGCTGGCAATCATGAACGAAGGCGGCGTGAAGCTTGCGAACGGCGACACCGTGATGCCCGACCCGCTCCTCGTGGGGCGCAATGCGGCGAAGGTTGAGGCGCTGGCCAAAGAGCACGGCGTCGCGCGCTGGACGACCGACCTCGACGCGGCCATCGCCGACCCGAAGGACACCCTGTTCTTCGATGCGGCCAGCACCAACCTGCGCGCCGACCTGCTGCGCCGCGCGATCGACGCCGGCAAGGACATCTACTGCGAGAAGCCGACCGCCGCGACGCTGGAAGATGCGATCGACGTCTATCTCCGCGCGAAGAAGGCCGGGGTCCGCCACGGCGTGGTGCAGGACAAGATCTTCCTCCCCGGTCTGCAGAAGATGAAGAAGCTGATGGACGAGGGCTTCTTCGGACGCCTCCTCTCGGTGAAGATCGATTTCGGCTACTGGGTGTTCGAAGGCGACTGGCGCAAGGCCCAGCGCCCGAGCTGGAACTACCGCAAGGCCGACGGCGGCGGCATCATCCTCGACATGATGCCGCACTGGCGCTACGTGCTCGACAACACGTTCGGCGCGGTGAAGAGCGTGAGCTGCCTCGGCCGCGTCAACATCGACAAGCGCTGGGACGAGGACGACAGGCCCTACGTCGCCGATGCCGACGATGCGTCTTACGCCATGGTCGAGCTCGAAGGCGGCGCGGTGGCGAACATCTTCGCGTCCTGGTGCACGCGCGTGCGCAAGGACGATCTCGTCACGTTCCATGCCGACGGCACCCACGGCGCCGCGGTCTCCGGCCTGACGAAGTGCCTGATACAAGATCGCGAAGGCACGCCGTCTCCAGTGTGGAACCCGGACGAGCCGCGGACCACGGACTTCTTCGCGACGTGGAAGGAGTACGGTGCCGACATGACGTTCGACAACGGCTTCAAGTCGGAGTGGGAAATGTTCATCCGCCACCTCTATGACGGCACGCCCTTCCACTGGAACCTGCGCGAGGGGGCCAAGGGCGTCCAGCTCGCCGAAGCCGCGATGAAAAGCTGGGACGAACGGCGCTGGATCGACATCGGGGAGCTTCCGGCGTAATGGCAACGCTCCCGCTTCCCACCTCCGACGGGCGGATCGAAACCTTCGCGACCGGCGCGCCGCGCGATTTCCCCGCCGTCGCCGACTGGCCCTTCAACCGCATCGCCTACGCCGCCACCCATGTCGTGCCCGACGCACGGGCCGACAACGACCCGTGGATCGATGCGGCCGTCGACTGGGACCGCACCATCGCCTTCCGGCGCCATTTGTGGTCGCTCGGCCTCGGGGTCGCCGAGGCGATGGATACCGCCCAGCGCGGCATGGGCGTCGACTGGCCGACCTCGCTCGAACTGATCCGCCGGAGCGTCGATGCCGCGCGTGAGATCCCGGGTGCGGTGGTCGCATCCGGCGCGGGCACCGACCATCTTGCGCCCTCGCCCGACCTCTCGATCGACGACGTCATCCGTGCCTACGAGGAGCAATGCGAGGCGGTCGAGGCGTGCGGCGGGCGTATCATCCTGATGGCGAGCCGTGCCCTCGCGGCATGCGCGAAATCGCCGGAGGATTACGGGAAGGTCTACGACCGCATCCTCGGCCAGGTGAAGGAGCCGGTGATCGTCCACTGGCTCGGCGAGATGTTCGACCCGGCGCTTGGCGGCTACTGGGGCAAGGACGACCATTACGACGCGATGGACGTCTGCCTCGACGTGTTGAAGAGGAACGCGGCCAAGGTCGACGGCATCAAGATCTCCCTCCTCGACAAGGACAAGGAGATCCGCATGCGCCGGGGCCTGCCCGACGGCGTCCGCATGTACACCGGCGACGACTTCAACTACGCCGAACTGATCGCCGGCGACGAAGCGGGATATTCGGACGCGCTCCTCGGCATTTTCGATGCGATCGCGCCCGCTGCGTCGGCCGCACTCACGGCGCTTGCCGGAAACCGGCCGGAGGAGTTCCACGAAATCTTCGCGCCGACCGTGCCGCTGTCCCGCCATATCTTCCGGGCGCCGACACGGTTCTACAAGACGGGCGTCGTGTTCATGGCCTATCTCAACGGCCATCAGGACCACTTCGCCATGGTCGGCGGCCAGCAGAGCGCGCGCTCCATCGTCCATCTCGCGGAAATCTTCCGGCTCGCCGACAAGGCGGGCCTGCTGCGCGATCCGGATGACGCGGCCTCGCGCATGAGCCGCGTCCTCGCCGTCCACGGCGTGGGGGCCTGACCGTGGCGGAGTTCGAACGTCTCGCCATCAACCAGGCGACGACGATGAAGCAGTGGACGCTCCGGGAAGCCGTCGAAGGCTATGCGAAGAGGGGCATCCGCGGCATCGCTGTGTGGCGCGACAAGCTCGCCGAATGCGGCATCAAAGAAGCCGCGAAGATCCTCAACGATCATGGCATGACGGTGACGGGCCTCTGCCGCGGCGGCATGTTCACGGCGAAGGATGCCGCCGGCCGACGGAAGGCGATCGACGACAACCGGCGCGCCGCCGACGAGGCGGCCGCCATCGGCGCCCAGTGCCTGATCATGGTCTGCGGCGGACTTCCCGAGGGCTCGCGCGACATGCCGGACGCACGCCGCCAGGTCGCGGACGGGCTCGCCGAGATGCTCCCACACGCGCGTGATGCAGGCGTTCCGGTGGCTATCGAGCCGCTGCACCCGATGCAGGCCGCGGACCGCGCATGCGTCAACACGCTCGAGCATGCGCTCGATCTCTGCGACGCGCTCGGCAACGACGGCATCGGCGTCGCCGTCGACGTCTATCATGTGTGGTGGGACCCCAAGCTCGAAAGCCAGATCGCCCGGGCGGGCAAGCGCATCCTGGGCTTCCACGTCTGCGACTGGCTGGTCCCCACGGTCGACCTCACCTTCGACCGCGGCATGATGGGCGACGGCGTGATCGACATCCCGCGCATCCGCGCCTGGGTCGAGGCCGCAGGCTATCGCGGTTTCAACGAGGTTGAGATATTCTCCGCGCGCAACTGGTGGACGCGCGATCCGGACGAGGTCGTCGACACGTGCATCGCGCGCTACCGGGACTACGTCTGACGCAATCGCCAACAAGAACGGAAGGGACGCCGCGATGGCCAGCAGCTTGGGTTTGAAAGAGGTCGGGTATTTCGATTGCGCCGGCGGCGGGCAGATCCGCGTCGACGGCAACTACGCCTATATCGGCCACATGGCGAACCCGTTCGGCACGACCATCGTCGACGTCAGCGACCCGAAGAACCCGAAGCAGCTCTCGCACGTGCCGATGCCCGAAGGCACGCACTCGCACAAGGTCCATGCCAGGGGCGAACTGATGGTGCGGAACCACGAGCTCATCGGGCCCGGCAAGCCGGCGGATTTCCACACGGGCGTCGGCATCTACGACGTCTCCGACAAGTCGAATCCTCGCCTGATCACCACGTGGAACACCACAGGTAAGGGCGTCCATCGCTTCGATTTCGACGGTCGTTACATGTACTTCTCATCGACCTACGAGGGCTTCCGCGGGACGATCATGGTCGTTCTCGACCTGAAGGAGCCGTCGAAGCCGGAAGAGGTCTGCAAGTGGTGGATACCCGGCCAGTGGGAAGCCGGCGGCGAGGAGTATGTCTGGGAGGGCGGGCCCGAGCCGCGCTGCCACCATCCGCTCCGCATGGGCAATCGGCTCTACATGAGCTACTGGCACCACGGTTTCTTCATTCTCGACATCGACGACCTGTCGAAGCCGAAGATGGTTTCGTCCTTCAACACCGGGCCGACCTTTCCGCACCCGACCCATACCGCCCTTCCCATTCCGTTCGAGATCGGCGGACACCGCCACCTGGTCGTCGCCGACGAGGACGTGGCGAAGCTCCGCCCGCACGCGCCGGCCTTCACCTGGGTGTTCGACATCACCGACGAGACCAACCCTATCCCGGTTTCGTCCTACCAGGTCTCGGACCTCGACCCGATCGGCAAGCCCCAGGGCATCTACACCGGCTGCCATCAGCCGAGCGAAATCGTCACCGGGCCGGTGATCCCGTTCGCCTGGTTCTCCCGCGGCATCCGCATGATCGACATCTCGAACCCGCACCTGCCGAAGGAAGTGGGCCACTTCCAGCCAGATCCGCAGCCCGGCTGCGAACGCATCTGCGCGAACGACATCACCGTCGACGAGCGCGGCCTGATCTACGTGGTCGACCGCCTCCGCGGGCTCCACATCGTCGAGCCGGTCTGACAGGTCGCGAACCGCCGGACGACCCGGGGTCGGGGCATATCGCCGCGCCCCGGCCCGCGTCCTACCGTCCCCTACCCGCCGGCAATTGCCGGTGCTAGGCTTCCCGCATCAGGGAACGGAGGAGTTTCGGACATGGCGACGGTGACCAACACGGCGAAAGGCAAGGCCTCCAACCGGGATGCGCGGCTCGACGCGCTCTACGGCAAGCTCGACGATCTCGATCTAGCGCCCTACTGGGCGGTGCAGAACGACGCCGACGACCACGACGAGGACGGCCAGGTCCTCAAGGGCCGCAAGGCGCTTCCGTTCCAGTGGAAATATTCCGAGATCGAGCCGCTGCTCTACGAAGCCGCCGAGCTCATCACCATGGAGGATTCCGAGCGGCGCTCGATCGTGCTCGTGAACCCGGGCATGGCGCCGGTCCGCGCCACCGTCTCGACCCTCTACACCGCCTACCGGCTCAACGATCCGCGCGAGATCATGCCGCCGCACCGGCACTCGATCAACGCCGTGCGCATCGGGCTCACGGGCACGCAGAACTTCACCGGCGTCGAGGGCGAACCGATCAGCTTCGGGCCCGGAGATGTCGTGCTCACGCCGGCCGACGCCTGGCACAACCACGGCAACCACGGCGACGATTTCGCGGTCAATGTCAGCGTCCTCGACCTGCCGCTGACCGAGGTCCTCAACGCGGCGAGCTTCGAGCACGACTACCGCGAGGAGGTCGACGGCCAGCTGGTCTCGCGGCGCGAGCAGTCGGCGCGCTACAGCGACGACTACTCCCACCGCACCTACGGCATCGGCGGCCTCAAGCCGCGCTTCATCGACAACCGGCGCGGCACCGGCAAGCATTCGCCTATGTACGTCTACCGCTGGAGCCGGACGCTCGAGCTCCTCAACGGCTTCCGCGACCACGAGGGCAGCCCGTGGGACGCGATCATGGTCGAGTACATCGACCCGGTCAGCGGCCGCACTGCCTATCCGACCATGACGTTCTTCGGCCAGATGCTGCGCCGGGGCGAAAAGACGCTGCCCCAGGTCCAGAACGCGAGCCAGGTGATGTTCCCGTTCCACGGCAAGGGATACAGCATCGTCGGCGGCAAGCGCTTCGACTGGCAGCCGTTCGATGCGATCGCGATCCCGGGCGGCGAGTGGTACGAGCACTGCAACGGCTCGGATGCCGACGACGCCATGCTGTTCGTGGCGAGCGACGAGCCGACGCTCAAGGCGCTCGGCTTTTACAAGCGGCAGGGGAAGACGGAAAGCGGGGAGATCGTCGCCCTCGACTGACGGGCGCCGGCCGAGACTTCAGGCCGGGCGGCTGCCCGGCGGCCCGGGGATTGGCTCGGGAATGTCGATGTCCGCATCGTCCTCATCGAGGTCCGGCTCGTCCTGAGCGCCCGTGGCGGGCCCATGGGACGTGGCAGGGGACGTGGCAGGGAACGTGGCAGGGGACGTGGCAGGGGACACGACAGGCGCCTCCCCGCCAGGAGCCTGCACGGACAGAGGCGTTATCGGAGCCGGGGCCGGAGGCGTTGAAGGCACTGCCGACGGCGCTGCTTCGAGAGCCCGCATGGCGGGAGCCGCCCCCCCATCTTCGGTGGGGGAAAGGGGTTCGAAGACCGCGACCTTCGCCTCCGCCTCACGCCAGGTCGTCTCGCGCGCCACCTGGAGATCGTAGTCGGACTGGAGCCTGAGCCAGAGTTCGGCGGTCGTTCCGAAATATTTTGCGAAGCGGAGCGCCGTGTCGGGCGTGACGCCGCGCTTGCCGGCGACGATGTCGCTGATGCGTCCCACCGGCACGTCGATGTCGCGCGCGAGCTTGTTACGGCTCACGCCGAGCGGAACCATGACCTGCTCGTACAGGATCCTGCCGGGGTGTTTCGCTGGAGCGTCTGCCATGACCGTTAACCGTATCCCGAACAGCGGTATACAAAAACAGAACTACAACCGCGAAAACGATAGGAAATCCAAGGCGAAAAAGAAAGGGCTGCGAGACGCAGCCCTAGCTTTTCCAATCCATTACGGATGGGATCATGCCGCCTTGCGGAATGGCCAGACGCCTTTACGGCCGCCTTCGCCCTCGGAAAGCCCGAGATCGGCGCGAAGACCCGAAGCGAGGCGCGCTTCGATCGAGCTCAGGAAGAACCGGATGGATTCCTCCCGCTTGATGTTCTCATGCCGCTGGGCCTCGAACAGGTCGGCCATGTCCGCAAGCACCTGCTTGTAGGCATCGACGAGCATCGCCCCCCTGGGATCGCGCTCAGTGAACAGAGCTTGGATTGGACGACCAGTTGCACGCACTGACGCATCTCGATGCGCCGGCGCGGGCTTCCGCACCGGCGCTTCTGCGTTGCGCGTCAGACGAGTCCGCGATAGCGAGCGGCGCGCATCACCAACGCTGCGTAGGCGATCTGGAAGACGAGATAGGGAATGAACATCAAGGCGCGGTCGTCCGGCCCGAGCCGGATGAGGATCAGCGCGCCGACGCCCTGCGCCGCAGTTACGGCGAAATGGAACGCGCTAACACCGACATGCGACCATCCCGTGCGGTTTAGCAGTTGGTAGAGATGCGTGCGGTGCGCCTGAGTGACGTCCTCGCCGCACGCCAGACGGCGCATGAACGTGAACGACGTGTCAAACAGGAAATTGAAGAAGAGCAGTGGGACCACGAAGAAAGACGTGCGCGAGGCGTCGATCTCCGCGGCGATCACCGCCAGCGCCGCGAACGAAAAGCCAAGAAATTGGCTGCCGACGTCGCCCATGAAGATACGAGCGCGCGGAAAGTTGAAGACCAAGAAACCCGCGGAGCCGGCGGCGAAGATGTAGCAGAAGATATAGACGAAATAGGAGCTCTCGAGAAACGTCACGGCGCAGAGAAACGCAGAAACGATCACCGCCGTGCCACCGGCGAGCCCGTTTAGCCCGTCCATGAAGTTGAAGACGTTGGTCATGGCCACGACCCAAATCACCGTGAGCGGATAGCCGAGCCACCCGAGATCAGCAGCGCCGATACCAGGGAGCGATACCTGGGTGAAAGATATTCCGAATACGACGAGCACGAGCGAGGCCGCCAGCTGCGCTGCGAGCTTCAACTTGAAGGTCTTTAGAAGCCGGAGGTCGTCGATCAGGCCGACCAGCGCGATGCCGAACGAGGCAATGCCCAAGCCCAGGAGGTGATGTCCGGAAAGTCGCGCCTCGTCACTCTTGATAAGAACCATTACGAAGCCCACGAAGAAAGTGGCGACAATCGCGATCCCGCCGGTCGAGGGCGTCGGGCGGTCGTGGCTAGAACGGTGGTTCGGCTCGACGAGAATGCCGAAATGAACGACCTTGTAGGTCACAAGCACAGACACGCAGAAAAGCGCGACGGCGAACAGAATATGAGTAGCGAGAACGTGTACGGGCATCACGCGTCATACTACGCGAAATGCCGCACGAATCGAGGCTTGGCGGTAGAGATGGAAATGAGACCCAAAGACCTTCATCGTTCGTTTGCGTTAACAGAGCCTGCCCCCCTGCACGCTTAAAAGAGGTTACCAAAATTCCATACGAACTCGTGCCTTCTGCACCTAATTTTTTGGTCTTCAAGCATCTGATCTAGTTTGCCGAAAACCACTACCAGCTGGCTCATTCGGCACGCGAGCACTGGAGCGAAGCGGTGGTGGCGATGAGACGCCAGATCAGCTACCGGTTCGGGGCTCAGTAGGCGGAGATCGCGCGTTAACACTCGGAACCCGCCCAGTTAAACCTCTTCAACGATGAACTTTAAACGCTCGTCGATCGGCTCATCGTCTCGTTCAAGGGAAATGTCCAGGTTAGCGCCTGAGCAGCGATCCCGGGAGACGTGCACATGGACATGATCCTCTTAAGTCCAAGCCTTTGCTCCTTCCGCCGCGAAGCTCCCCGCTCTGGCTCTGGCTCTGGCTCTGGCTCTGGCTCTGGCTCTGGCTCTGGCTCCTGCACCTGCCAGTTCCGCCCCGCCGGCAGCGCGGTCGACGAAGCCATATCGGGCGGCGACTACGTTCGCCGTTCAGTTAATCAGCACGAGGTCGGAGAGGGAGGTATATCACCAAAGACTGCGCTAGGGCCGGGCGAGAATGCAGGCGAAGGAAGCGAAGCCAGTGAAGACGAGAAGATCACGTAGCGCGGCTTCTGTATCGGAGCCAACGACAGCTAAGCCGGGCGGGTCGCAGAGCGCAGCGACCACGGCAATGCCCCCCCATTACGACGTCTTTGAAAAAGGTTTAGAGCTCGGTTCCGTGACCGCGCCGCAGCAAGTCTTCTAGCGCATCCGTCAGCTCGTTGCGCACGAAAATCCCCTTGAGCGCATCGTTTCCTGAGCCGGCTTTCCTGATACCCGTTTCAGGGCTGTTCGGCTCTTCAAAATGGTCGGTTACCGTTTTTCCCCAAATTCGTTCATGCGGCCCCTGGAGGAGGGGTTAAAGCAAAAATGGGCCACCCCCAAACAAACACAATGAATTGATGTTGCTAATCCCTCTCCGAGAATGGCAAAGGGAAATTTCTTCCGCCCCCCCCGGACCAATCTGCCGCAACCTGGCAGGATTTGCCGGTCCCGCCGCCTGACGCTATTCTTGTCGCGGTGTTCCGGCGCGGACCGCGAATGCGGGGAGTTAGGCGCTGTAGGGAGGAACGAGATGATCGAACTGGTTGATCTTCGCTACGTCCATCTGGGAGCTTCCAACCCGGACGAGGCGGCGAAGTGGGCGCAGGAAATCTACGGGCTCGAGGAAGTGCGCCGCGAGAACGGCCGCATATACCTGCGAGGCGACGACCGCGACCACAACATCTGCTACTTCGCAGGCGATCCCAAGGACAACACCGTCGGCATCGAAGTCGCGGACTACGACGCTCTCGACGCCGCGGCGAGCCATCTCGCGGCCAACGGCGTCGAATACGCCTGGGGCGACAACGAAGGCGCCGCGGTGCGCCGCTGCATGAAGTATCTCACCTTCAAGGATCCGACGGGCACGAAGTTCGACCTGATCGTCCGGCCATTCTATTCCGGCGTCCGCTTCTTCCCCAGCCGCGATTCCGGCGTCTACTGGTTCAACCACATCGGCCTCAAGACGACCGACGCGCGGCGCGACGAGAAATTCTGGACCACCCTCTTCAATTTCCACACCAACGACTGGATCGGCGACGCTCCGCTGATGTCCTTCGACAAGGTCCATCATCGTTTCGCGCTGTTCCCGACCACGCAGCCCGGCGTTCAGCACATCAATTTCCAGGTCAAGGAAACCGACGACATCATGCGCTCGTCGTACTTCCTGCAGGATCGGCAGGTGCGCATCGTCTTCGGGCCCGGCCGCCACGCCACCTCGGGCGCGCGCTTCCTCTATTTCGAAGGCCCGGACGGCATGGTCTACGAATATTCCTGCGGCGTGCGGATGATCGAGCCGGAAGACGAATGGCGTCCCCGGCAGTTCCCGTTCACCCCGGAATCGTTCTGCGTCTGGGGCTCCAAGCCCGACATTCCCGAATTCAAGGACTAGGCCCGCAGATGGCGGAGACGGAATTCGGCACGCTCGGCGAGCCGATCGAACGCACCCAGGTCCGGGTGCGCATGGCGGCCCGCGCATTGGGACGCAACGGGCTCGGCCATGCCTACGGCCATGTCAGCGCCCGGCTCGACGACAAGAGCTTCCTCGTCTGTGCGCCGAAGCCGATGGGCCTCGTCTCCCCGGAAGATGCGGGCACGGTGGTTCCCATCGACGGCCCCCTGCCCGCCGGCGTCCTCGGCGAGGTGCGCTGCCACCAGCAGATCTACCGCCGGCGGCCGGACGTGAACGGCATCGCGCGTACCTTCCTGCGCGACGTGATGACGCTTTCGACCTTCCAGCGGACGCCGAAGCCGCGGATCGGGTTCGCCACCTACTTCGCCCCCTGCCCGCCGCTGTGGAACGATCCGGAACTGTTGCGCGACGTCGCCGCGGCGGCCCGCCTCGCGGAGACCCTGGGCGAGGCACGCGCCATCGTCATGCGCGGCAACGGCTGCATCCTGACGGGCGCCACCGTCGAGGAAGCGATCGTTATGGCCTTCTATCTCGAGGAGGCGGCGAAGACCGAACTTGCCGTGATGCAGACCGGTCAGGAAGGATCGTCCCTTGTGCTTTCGGCCGAGCAGGCGAAGGCGCGCGCGGTGTCGTCGGGGCGAATCTTCGAACGCATGTGGGACTACCTGACCGCGGGCGACCCGGAAGCCTAGGCCGTTTCCCTTGCGCTGCCGCCCCGATCGCGGGATAGTCCGGGAAACCAACAAAATCGCACCGGTCCCGGATCAACGGGGCCTTCAAAAGGGAGATTGCCGATGAAAAACCTCACCAAGGTCGCGCTCGTCGCGATTCCGTTCGCCTTAGCGGCAGGGTCCGCGAACGGCGAAACCTTCGTCCGCATGATCACGGGCCCGGCGGGCGGCGCGTGGTATCCGTTCGGCGCGAAGATGATGGAACTCGCCCAGAAGGACCTAAAGGACGTCAAGACGTCGAGCGGACCCGGCGGCGGCGTCGGCAACGTCCGCAACATCGACAAGGGCAGCGCCGAGCTCGGCTGGACGTTCGCCTTCACCGCCTCAGACGGTTACGGCGGCAAGGACGTTTTCAAGCAGGCGCACAAGAACGTCCGCCACTTCGCCAACCTCTATCCCGGCATCCTGCAGACCGCGGTTCCCGCGAACTCGCCCATCAAGTCCTATGCGGACTTCAAGCGCGAGAAATTCAACTTCAGTCCGGGCAAGCTCGTGTTCTCCGGCAACGTGACGGTCGAGCGCCTGCTGAAGCTGTACGGCGTGACCTACGACGGCATCAAGGCGGCCGGCGGCACGATCCATCGCGTCGGCTACAGCGATTCCGTCGCGCTGATGAAGGACGGCCATATCGACGCCTTCGTCGCGCTCACCAACGTGCCGAACTCCTCGTTCATCGCCCTCGATTTCCAGCCGGGTATGCGCCTGCTGTCGATCGAGAAGGACAAGCTGGACACGTTCACGAAGGATAACGGCGGCTTCTTCGCCGAGACGATCCCGGGCGGCACCTACAAGGGCATCAAGGAAGACGTCTCGACGCTCGCCACCGCGACCGTGCTGATCGCCTGCGCCGCGCTCGACAACGAGCTCGCCTACCAGCTCACCGCCTCGCTGTGGAAGAACCACGACGAGCTCGTGAAGGTGAACAAGACCTGGAGCGAGGTGAAGCTCGCCGATGCGCTCAAGGGCGCGGCGATCCCGGTCCATCCGGGCGCGCTCAAGTACTACAAGGAAAAAGGCGTCGCGAAGTAGTCGCGCCCGCCTGACCCGGCACTGCTGAACCGCAGGGCCGCCTCCGGAAACGCCCGGAGGCGGCCCGCGTCAGGACCGGAAACATGTCAGAACCCTCTACCGAATTGAAATACCGCGAGCAGCGGGAATACTCGTTCATCGAGGACGTGCTGCGCGCCCGTCGATTCGATCTGCCGACGGTCGCGGCGCTGATCGCCTCCTCTCTCGCCGTCGCGCTCGCGCTTTATCACATCTTCGTCGCGGGCTTTGGAACGCCGGAATCGCTGTCGTTCCGCGCCACGCATCTCAGCGTGATGCTGCTCCTCGCCTTCCTCGTGAAGCCGATGCTCCGCAGCTCGCTCTACGAGCCGGTATGGCAGAAAGGCCGGCCCGGCAATGCCAAGCGCGTGCTCGGCTTCGCCATCGACCTCGCGCTGATCGCCCTCGTCCTCGCCGTCCAGGTCTACATGTTCGACGACATCGAGGAGCTTCAGGGGCGCGAAGGCTCGCCCGACCCGCTCGATGTCGTCTACGGCTGGATCCTGATCGGCCTCGTCATCGAGGCGACGCGGCGCGCCGTCGGCTGGGCCATGGTCCTCATCACCGGCTTCTTCATGCTCCAGACGCTCAAGTCCGACTGGTTCTGGGGAATGCTCTACGGCCCGCCGGTGCCGGTCGACACCTACATCGACGCACAGTTTATCCAGGTCATCGGCATCTTCGGCATCCCGATCCTCGTCGCCTCGACCTATATCGTGCTGTTCATCATCTTCGGTGCGATCCTGATCCGCTCGGGCGCCGGACGTTTCTTCATCGACCTCGCGGTCTCTCTCACCGGCCACCGGCTGGGCGGCCCGGCGAAGGCCGCCGTGATATCGAGCGCGTTCCTCGGCACCGTCTCCGGCTCGGCGACCGCGAACGTAGTGACGACCGGGTCGTTCACGATCCCGATGATGAAGAATCTCGGCTACCGGCCGCGCTTCGCCGCGGCGGTAGAGGCCTGCGCCTCGTCGGGCGGCCAGATCACGCCGCCGATCATGGGCGCGGCCGCCTTCATCATCGCCGAGTTCCTGCGCGTCCCCTACATCTACGTCGTGCTCGCGGCCATCGTGCCGACCTTCCTCTACTTCTCGACCATGTACTTCATGGTCCATCTGGAGGCCGGAAAGTACGGCATCGCGCGCATCCCGCGCGACCAGCTCCCCAACCTCGGCGAAGTGATCCGGAACGGCTGGCACCTGATGCTGGCCCTCGTCCTCCTCGTCGTGCTCCTGATCATGGGGCGCACGGTGACCCTCGCCGCGTTCTGGGCGATCCTCGCGATGCTCGCCCTCTCCTTCGTCAATTCATCGACGCGGATGAGCCCCGTCGACCTGCTGTCCGCGCTCGAATCCGGCGTCCGCTCGTGCATCCCGGTCAGCATCGCCTGCGCCTGCGCCGGCATCATCATCGGCTCTACCTTCACGTCGGGACTCGGCCTCAAGTTCACCAACTCGGTGATCGACATGTCGGGCGGCTACCTGTTCGCGCTGCTGATGCTCACCGCCGTCGCCGCGATCATCCTCGGCATGGGCATCACGACGACGGCGGTCTACATCACCGTCGCTGCACTTATCGTTCCCGCCCTCGTGAAGATGGGCGTGGTGCCGATGGCCGCGCACATGTTCGCGTTCTATTTCGGCGTCGTCTCGACGATCACGCCGCCCGTTGCGCTCGCCGCCTTCGCCGCCGCGGCGATAGCGGGAACCGGCCCGATGTCGACGGCCGTCGAGTCCTCACGCGTCGGGATCGCCAAGTACCTCGTTCCCTTCATCTTCGTCTACAACCCGAGCCTGCTGTTCGAAGGACCGGTCTGGCTGACCGTCTATTCGACCGCTTCGGCGTTCGTGGGTGTCTGGCTTCTGTCGGTCGGGCTCGAGGGATGGCTGCGCACGCCGCTCTGTGCGGGTCTCAGAGCCGTTGCGATCCTCGGCGCCGCCGGGCTGATGTACCCGCCTCTGCATGCGCTGTTCGGCATCCCGGGCTTCGCCATCAACGGTCTCGGCGCCGTCGTCGCGATCTGGTTTTTCGCCACGCGGCGCGGCGATCCGGTTCCGGTGACCGCAGCCGCGGAAAGGGCGCGCGCATGAAAGCGCTGTTTCTCGGAAAGAAGCTGCATTGGGCGGTAATCGTGGCGATCGTCGCGGCGCTCTACTGGCTCGGGTCGAACCAGTTCCACCGCGTCGACTATCCCGCGTTCCTGTTCGCAGTTCTCGGCATTGCCGTCGCGGCGATAATCGCGATCATCCTGACGACCCGTCGGGGCGATCGCGTGACTCGCGAGCCGCTCGAGGACGAAGACACCGCCTGAGACGGCGTTTTTTCTCGCAATCCAGCCAGGTTCGACTTCAGGCGTGGCGCAGGGCCTCGATGGGATCGAGCCGCGATGCCTTGAGTGCGGGATACCAGCCGAAGAAGATGCCGACGCCGGCCGAGAACGCCACGGCGATGAGGATCGCCTCGGGCGAGATCGCGAGACCCCAGCCTGCGAGCTCCGAGGCTGCGAGCGAGCCGCCGACGCCGAGCGCGACGCCGATCATGCCCCCCGCAAGCGACAGCGTCACAGCCTCGATCACGAACTGGGAAAGGATGTCGCGCGCCCGCGCGCCGACAGCCATACGAAGACCGATCTCCCGCGTCCGCTCTGTCACAGACACCAGCATGATGTTCATGATGCCGATACCGCCGACGAGGAGCGACACACCGGCGACGGAGGCAAGCAGGAAGCCCATCGTGCGTTCCTGCTCGGCGCGCGCTTCGAGGAACTGCGTGATGTTGCGGATGAAGAAGTCGTCGGGCTGGCCGCTCTGGATGCGGTGGCGCTGACGCAGAAGCGTGGTGACCTCGCGCTCGGCATCGGCAAGCTGGTCGCCGGAGTAGGCCTTCACGGTGATCGAATGCACATAGTCGCCGCGCACCTGCCGTCCGCCAAGCACGCGCTTCATCGCGGTCGCCAGCGGAATGAAGATCACGTCGTCCTGATCCGAACCCCAGGTCGTTTGCCCCTTCGAGGCCAGGATGCCGACGACCGTGAAGGGAACGCGCTGGATGCGGATCGTCTGGCCGATGGGGTCCTCGGCGCCGAACAGTTTCTCGACGACCGTGCGCCCGATGACGGCAACCTTGCGCGCACCCCGGTCGTCCGTCGCCTCGATCCCCCGCCCCGACGCGATGCCCCACTCGCGTGCCGGCAGGTAGTCGTCGCGCACGCCCTGGAGCGCCGTGAACCAGTTGGTGTTGCCGTAGACCGCCTGCCCCGTGCCGCGCACCGAGGGCGCCGCGGCCTGCACCGAGGAAAGTTCGCGAACGATGGCGTCCGCGTCTCCGATCGTGAGCGACGGCTTGCTGCCGGAGCCGCGACGCACACCGCCCGACGTGCTGGTGCCGTTGAGCACGATCATGATGTTGGCGCCGAGATTCTGCATCACCGACTGCACGCGCTGCTCGGCGGCGCGGCCGACACCCACCATCGCGATCACCGCGGCAACGCCGATCACGATGCCGAGCGTCGTCAGCACGGTGCGCAGCAGGTTGGCGCGAAGAGAATCGAGCGCCGAGCGGATGGAGTCGACGGGCGTCATGCGGCGCTCCGCGCGGAGCCGGCGAGCAGCGCCGCCGCATCGGCCGGTTCGGCAATGCGCTCGTCCTCCTCGAGCCTGCCGTCGCGGAACCGTAGGATGCGCTTCGCGAACTGTGCGATCTCGGGCTCGTGCGTCACGATGATGACGGTGCGCCCTTCGGTATTGAGACGCTGGAACAGCGCCATGATCTCGATCCCGGTACGCGTGTCGAGCGCGCCCGTCGGCTCGTCGGCGAGCAGCAGGACCGGCTGGTTGACGATGGCGCGCGCGATGGCGACGCGCTGCATCTGCCCGCCCGAGAGCTGCGCCGGCCTGTGGTCCATGCGGTCGGCGAGACCGACCGTCTTCAGCGCGTCCGCGGCACGCGCGGCGCGTTCGGCCCGGGGCGTCTTGCCGTATGTCAGCGGCAGCTCGACGTTGCGGAGCGCGTTCGCCCGGGGAAGAAGGTTGAACGCCTGGAAGACGAAGCCGATCTTGCGGTTGCGAATGCCGGCGAGCGCGTCGCGGTCGAGAGCCGAGACATCGATGCCGTCGAGGAAGTAGCGGCCGGACGTCGGCCGGTCGAGACAGCCGAGCAGGTGCATCGCCGTCGACTTGCCCGATCCCGACGGCCCCATGATGGCGACGAAATCGCCGCGTTCGATGGTGACGTCGAAATCGCGGAGCGCGCGGACGACGCCGGTGCCGACCGGATAGTCCCGGCCGAGACCTTCGACCCGGATGATGGGGCCGGCCGCTCCGTCCTCGCGCACGTCCTCCATCGCCCGGCTCAGCGCGCGGCCGGCGGCGCGGTGCGCCCGACGATGACCTTGTCGCCCGGCTTGAGGTCGCCGCTCCGGACCTCGGTCTTCTGGCCGTCGGACAGCCCGACCTGAATGTCGACCGGCTTCGGCGCGCCGTCCTCGCCGCCGATCCAGACGCGCGCAGGACGCGCACGGGCGACCGCGGACTCCGCCTGAAGAAGACGGAACGTCGTGCGCTGCGTCTCGTCGAGCAGCGCCTCGATCTTCTTGCCCGCTTCGGCGCGTGCCTTCTGTCCGGCGGCGCGGACCTGCGCTTCGGTGCCGCCGCCGCGTGCGATCATGCCGACGGCGCGGCCGCTGTCCCGGAGGATCGCAGCCACGTCCTCCTTCTGACGGGCAGAAAGCGCGAGCTTGGTCTCCAACTCGGGGACACGCGCTTCGAGCCGCTTGCGCGCCGCTTCGCGGCGTTCCTCCGGCGTCTGCGGCGCGGACGCGTTGCCCGGCGATGACGGCGCCGCCGTTGCACCCGGAGGCGCGAAACGGAGTGCGGCGTTGGGTACGCGAAGCACGCCGTCGCGGCGGCCGACGACGACCTCGACGTTCGCGGTCATGCCCGGCAGCAGCGCAAGGTCCGGATTCTCGGCGCTCACGACGACGGTGTAGGTGATGACGTTGGAGACTTCGAGCGGCGACAGGCGGATCTGCTGCACGCTTCCCTCGAAGGAGCGTTCGGGATAGGCGTCGACAGTGAAACGCACCGCCTGCCCCTCGCGGACCCGGCCGATATCGGCCTCGTCGACGCTGGTCTCGACCTGCATCTTAGAAAGATCCTGGGCGATGGTGAACAGCACCGGCGCCTGGAGGGAAGCGGCGACGGTCTGGCCGATGTCCACGCTTCTCTGGATCACGACGCCGTCGACCGGCGAGCGGATGATGGTGTGATCGAGGTCGAACTCGCGCTGGCGGAGCGTCGCCTCCTTCTGGACGACCTGCGCCTCGGCGGACTGGATCTGCGCCTCCTGTCGCGCGAGCCGGGCGCGCTGCGTCTCGACCGTCGCGCGCGCCTGCGCCTGGGTGGCGACGGCGGTATCGACCGCGCTGCTCGCGACCACCTTGCGTTCGAGAAGCGACTTCTTGCGCTCGAGGTCCCGATCGGCCTCGACGAGCTTCGCCTGCGCGCCCGACAGCTCGGCCTTGAACTCGGCAAGCGTCGCCTTCTGGATTGCGACGCTGGCCTTCGCGAAGGCAAGCTCGCCTTTCGCCTCCTGCACCTTCGCCTCGAACGGGCCGGGCTCGATGCGGGCGATGACCTGCCCTTCCTTCACAGGCGTGTTGAAGTCGGCCTGAAGCGCCGAGATCTGCCCGGAGACCTGCGAGCCGACATTGACGGTCACGACCGGCTTGATGTTGCCTGACGAAGACACCGAGAGAGAGATCGGGCCCGAGTCGACTTCGGCGACCCGCCAGCTTCCGGTCGACGGCCCGCCGTCCCGGGTCGCATACCATGCGCCCGCAGCGAGACTGGCGGCAACGGCGGCGACCGCCATCGCGACGACGGCTTTCTTCACGTCTGCAGTTCTCCCCACTTCGCGCGTCCGCCGGAGACCCCGGGGACACCGGAAAGGACACGTTCCGTACCGCGCTTTTCCGTCTTCCGATATATGATCGGATCGCAACGAAACAATGCCGCGGGGAGGCTCTTTTGTCAGACCGTCCGAACTTCCTCTTCATCATCACGGACCAGCACCGCGCCGATCACCTTGGCTGCACCGGCCATCCCGTCCTCAAGACGCCGCACATCGATTCCATTGCCGCGCGCGGTACGCTGTTCGAGCGCTTCTACGTGGCGACACCCGTCTGTCAGCCCAACCGTTCGACGCTGATCACGGGGCGCATGCCGTCGCTCCACGGCGTGCGCTCGAACGGCATCCCCCTCGACCTCCGCGCCAGCACGTTCGTGGACGGCATGCGCCGCACCGGCTACGCGACGGCACTGGTCGGCAAGAGCCATATCCAGAACATGACCGGCCTGCCCGCAGTGCAGACGCGCCCGGACCCCAGACCCGGCTACGCCTCGCTCCGCGACGAGATCCCGGAAGCCTTCGCCGCCGACCCGGACGGCGACTACGACCAGGAGCATCCGGACCGCTGGCGTCCGGGCAAGCCCTACGGCATGGACCTGCCGTTCTACGGCTTCGAGCACGTCGATCTCTGCACCGACCATTCCGATCACGTGGGCGGGCACTACTTCGTCTGGTTCAGGGAACGGCGTGCGGACGCCGACGACCTCCGGAAACGGGACAACCAGTTGCCGCACGACTACGCATGCCCGCAGGCCTACCGCACGGCGATCCCGGAGGAGCTGTACCCGACCAGCTACATCCGCGAGAAGACCCTCGAATATCTCGACCTACACGCGGCCGACGGCGCGGAGAAGCCCTTCTTCCTCATGGCGTCGTTCCCCGATCCCCATCACCCCTTCACGCCGCCCGGGAAATACTGGGGCATGTACCGCCCCGAGGACATGCAGGTACCGGCGAGCTACGACTACGGCAACCGGCCGTTGCCGCCCCACGTGAAATCGGCCCGCGACGCGCGCGCCGCGGGCAAGGCGATCGTCAATTCGCAGAACGCCTTCGCCGTGGACGAACGGGAAATCCTCGAGGCGCGCGCGCTGACCTGCGGCATGATCGCGATGATAGACGACGCCGTCGGCGCCATCCTCGCGAAGCTCGAAGAGACCGGCCTCGCCGAAAACACGATCGTCGTCTTCACCGCCGATCACGGCGACTTCCTGGGCGACCACGGGCTGATGCTGAAGGGCCCGGCGCATTTCGACGGCATCACCCACGTGCCCTTCATCTGGGCCGAGCCGGGTGCCGGGGCACGCCGCACACAGACCCTCGCAAGCACCCTCGACATCGCGGCGACCATCCTCGACCGCGCGAAGATCGAGCCTTACAACGGCATGCAGGGCCGCAGCCTTCTCTCCGCTGCCGCGGGAAAGGCCGATCCGGAGGCGGTCGACTGCGTCATCGTCGAGGACGACCAGCAGCGCAGCTATTTCGGCTACGACAGCCCGCCCCGCATCCGCACCGTGGTGACCGACCGCTACCGCATGACGGTGGCGCGCGGCGTCTCGTGGGGAGAGCTTTACGACCTCAAGGCCGATCCGGACGAGATGGACAACCTGTTCGAAGACCCGAAGCACGCGAAGGTGCGCGCGGAGCTGTTCGAGAAGCTCGCCTACCGCCAGATCGAATTCGTCGATACGAGCCCGCTGCCGACGATGCGGGCCTGAAACGGCGCCCCAGGCGCTATGCGGACAGATCAGGCAACGTCCGCGACCCGCACGCCCGGCGCCGGTACCGATACCGGATCGTTGGTGACAATGCGTCCGCGCGGCAGCGTGATCGTGACGGGCGCGGCCGCGCCCTTCCAGACCTGCGCCAGCCGCCGTTCCGCCTATAGGGCACGCGAAATCAGGCTCGCACCCGTAAAGGCGCCGAACGGCCCGATGAGCGCGGCAACAGCGACGAAAGGAAGGTCGTGGTCGACGACGATACAGTCGACGATTTGCATCATGGGGGACTAACCCGGGCGCCTCGTTAAGGAGGATTGAACGTCGCCCCGCGCCGCCGCCGGAGAAGGCATGGAAATTGGCGGAAAACAGGGGTTTTAGTAGATCGGCCGCAGGTCACCTTGCCGCCCTTTCCCCTCTTTGCCCGCGCCAGCACGTCATTCCGCGCCACTTGTCGAAACTTCTCGCGCGGGTATAGCGGAGATATCCCGCACCGAAGAGCCACCACAGGCTTTCCGGGATTGCATGCAGCAGGTTGCCGAGATTTTCGCCGAAGCTATTCGTGACTGGACTGCCGCCACCGCTTCGTAGAGCTCTTACATCGAACCGGGGTCACCATGGGAAAACAGCTATTGCGAGAGCTTGAATGTCCAGCTCAGTAGCGAGCTGCTCAACGGCAAGATCTTCTACAACCTCAAGGAAGCACAGATCTTCATCTAACAATGGCGTAGGGACTATAAAACCGTAAGATCGCAAAGTGCCCTAGGCTACCTCCCGCCAGTCCCGGAAACCATCGTCCCGTTGCAACAGGGGCTGTCAATGCCCTAAAAATCAACACGGACCACTCAGTGGGGGCAGGTCTGTGTCTTTTTTGGTCGTTCGTTACCCGCTTCTGGGAACGCTCCGTGCCGTAGATCATCACCAAGGTCGCGGTAGGTGCAGGCGGAGACGACAGCAAGAACCGCAACAACAAGAAAGACAACGGCAAGGCCGGTTGACCGGCATATCCGTCCAAGAGACCCGAGAATGAAGATTCCCGAGCTTCCCTTCACCGTCACCGCATGGGACGGAATCGAGCCGACGACACATCCCGGCGAGACTGGTCACGCGCTATGGCGCTCGCTCGACTTAGGCGACATCCGTATCCGCTCGGTGGAGTACTCCCCCGGCTACCTCGCCGACCACTGGTGCGACCGCGGCCACATCCTCTACGTGCTGGAGGGCGAGCTCGACACCGAGTTGAAAGACGGGCGCCGGTTCACTCTGAAACCCGGCATGAGCTACCAGGTCTCCGATTTCGGCGACGCGCCTCACCGCTCCTCCACCAGAACCGGCGCGAAGCTCTTCATCGTCGACTGACCGAGTACGCCCGGGCCTGATCGCCTAGACGTGCTCTTCGATCCAGTCCATGACCATTGGGCCATGATGGACCCAGCAGTCGTGGCTGCAATGTACGGTGCCGCCTTCCTTCGGATCGTCGAAGATATGAAGCGTCTTGTCCTTCGCCCCGATCTCGTCGAACAGCTTCTTCGCGCCGTCGACGCTCATCAGCCGGTCGCGCGCGCCGTGGGTCATCAGGGTCGGCACCTTGATGTTCTGCGCGAGCCCCTTCATCGAGAAGGCTTCGAGCTGTTTGAGCGCTTCCTCGTGGCTGACGCCGCCCAGTAGTCTCTGCACCGTCGGCTGCAGGTGGTCGTAGAACTTGTAGAGGTCGTCGAGGATCGAGTAGCAGCCGCACCAGGAGACGAGCGCCTTGATGCGGGGCTCGAACGCGGCGACGCGGGGCGCGTAGTAGCCCGCCATCGAGATACCCATCAGACCGACGCGATCGGGGTCGATCTCCGGGCGCGCGAACAGCCAGTCGAAGCACGCCTTGCCCGGCACCTCGTAGTCGGCCCGCGTCGGGATGCCCTTCACGTACATCGACGAGCCGCGGCCGGGCGTGTCGACGAGCAGCATCGCGTAGCCGCGTTCGACCAGTTCGCGCCCCGAGAAGTAGATCTCCTCGGCGAAGGCATCGGCGCCGCCGATGAAGAAGATCGCCGGCCACTTGCCGGGCTTCGGATTGCGCGGATGGCAGAAGTAGCCGTCGTACTCCTCGTCGCCGCACTTCACCGTGATGATCTCGATCACGGGATCGTGGAGCTTCGCCGCCTCGCGGAAGCAGGCCTGCGACTTCTTGAAATACTCGGCCTTGTCGTCGTTACGCTCGATCGTGAGGAACACGTCAGCCATGCGCCAGTACTGGTTGGCGGCGAAGAAGTAACGCATCGCCGTCCGACCATGCCCCGCCTTCAGTGCCTTTCGCGCGCGCGCCTCGGTGTCCTCCGCCTTCTCGACCCAGGCCGCTTCCCAGCTTGCCTTATTGCCGAGTTCGATGTCGCGGCAGACCCGCGCGATCTCGAACGCATCGCCGCCGCCCTCACCCGCTTCGGCGACGAGGCGAAGCGTCTGCGAACCGAACGGCTCGGTCGGAAAGAAGAAGTCGAACATCGATGGGCCTCCCGTATCCCGTGTCCCGTTCAGTTATTTATACACCAGATGGAGGGACGCCCAGCAAATGCCGGGTACGCATGGGCGGGCGCGGAAATTACCTGCCGCCGAGAAGCCGCCGGAGCTCGGGCCGCGTAACGGTGGCAGGTTCCATATCGCCCTCGCCGCCGGTCGGGATGGTCCAATAGCTGCCAAACCGCCGCGCCTCGGCAAGCCGTCTTCTGCACCGGTCTTCTTGTATTTTCGCCTCTTCCGCCTTCGGCGGCGGAGGGGGCGGCGGGCTCGGCAGGATAAAGATGCTGGCCAAGCGCCGCCCGTTCGGCGGCTCAACCGGCAGGAAGCCAGCATGGGTATGGGCGTGACTTTCCCCCAGTAAGTGGTCTGTGTTGATTGTCAGTGCATTGACGAGCCTGGACAGCGAGGCGACCGGCGACACTCTTCGTCGAAGCGCCTGCCGCAAGCAGCACTCTCGCAACGCCGTCGCCCTGGCCGACCCCGGTCGGATCGCCACCGGTTTTTTCAGATTGCGGACCAAATGCGCTGCCACCCGCCCCCGAACTCCCATCGGAAGCGTCATTTCGGGCACCCGTCAGCCCGCCCCAACCTGATGTAATCGCTTCATATTTTTCCACATACGGGCCTTCTCCAATTGATAATAAGAACAATGACCATATTTTTATCTTATATGATAATTTCTGGGTTCGCGAGATGCTGCGAAAAATCGATGCAAATTTTTTTCATATGATGCAAATTAGGGACATGAGCAGGCGCATCCGATACTGGCGCAAGCAGCGCCGCATGACCCTCGAGCAGCTCGCGGCGCGGCTCGGGACGTCGGCCGGCCATCTCCACAAATGGGAGACCGGAAAGGTCTCGGTGAACCTCAAGCGTCTCGGCGAAATCGCGGCAATTCTCGGCGTCGGCATCGTCGACCTCGTGGAGGACCTGCCGCGAGTCCCGGTGGTGGGCAGCGTCGGCGCCGGTGCCAAGGTCGATTCGATCGACGATTTCCCGCTCGGGCAGGGCCGCCGCACGGCCCAGTGCCCGACCGGCCTCGACCCTCAGAACACGGTCGCGGTCGAGGTCGTCGGGGACTCCATGCTTCCAATCGACGAGGGCTGGCTGCTGTTCTACAGCCGCAACTACGACGGCGTGCCGAGCGAATGCCTCGGCAAGCTGTGCGTCGTCCAGCTCGCCGACGAAGGTACCCGCTACGTGAAACGGCTGAAGGCGGGGCGCAGTAACGGGCTTTTCAACCTCTACAGCACGAACGCCCGCGAGATCGAGGATGTCGCCCTTTCATGGGCGGCCCCGGTGCTCCATGCGCGCCCCGCAGAGCCGGACGAACTGGTCGAGGAATAACGGGCGCAATACGCCGGAAACCGGCGGGTAAGTGCCAGCTTTAACGAATATTTAGACAAATCCGCGCCATTATCGTTGCTCCCGGCTGCCGATCGCCGGGTGGTAACAGCCTGGACCGCGGATCCTTGGACACCTTAGAACACGGAGCCAACTATCGCCCGGACGCACCGGACGGCGCTGCGGGAGCCGTGCGGCCCGAAGACGGGCACCACGCGGCGCCGGACCTGCCGGAGGGCGCTCTGGCAGAGGCCGTCGTTGGCATCTCCGAAGGCTTCGCCCTGTTCGACACGGCTGGCCGCCTCGCTTATTTCAACGAAGCCTACCGCCGAATTTTCGGCCCCGTTTCCTCTCAAATCCGCATCGGATTGACGATCGAGGAACTCGTCGACCTCGTCCTGACGCTCGGACATGGCGGATACACCACTGACGAGAAGGATCGCGCCCGGTACATGCGGTCGGCACTGGAACGCCACGAGAACCTGCCGAGCGTCGCCGAGATCCGCTGGTTCGGCGACCATTGGATTCGCCAGACCAAGCACCGCACGCCGTCCGGTTACGTCGCCGCCACCTACGTCGACATCACGCAGATCAAGCAACAGGAAAAGCTCGCGCGCGAAGGCGAACGGCGCTTCCAGGCGCTCGTCGACCATAGTCCCGACGGAATCATCGTCGCCCGCGACGGCGAATATCGCTTCGCATCGAAACGCGCGGCCGACATTCTCGGCTACGAAACGCCGGACGGGCTGATCGGGCGGAATGCGCTCGACCTCATCGCGCCGGACTCCCGCGACGTCGTCATCCGCAACCGCAAGGCGCTCCGCGAAGAGTCCACCGGCCCGCGGAAGGGATCCGTCCGCATGCTGCGAAGCGACGGATCGTCGGTTCCGATCACATACTGGTCGCTCCGGATCGTGTGGGAAGACGGGCCGGCGACGTTGATCGTGATCCGCGACGAGACGGAGTCCGAGCGAACCCGCAACGCGCTCCAGGAATCCGAGGCGGTGTTCCGCAACATCGTCGAAAACATCCCCGGCATGGTCTATCAGCGCCTGCAGGAAGCGGACGGCACCATCTCGTATCCCTATGTCAGCGGAACCGCGTTCGAGCTTTCAGGCTATACAGCAGAACAGATTTCCGCCGATCCCGAACTGCTGTTCAACTCGATCCATCCCGACGACCGACAATCCTATATCTCCGCGGTGCAGGAGGCATTTCTCCACCGCCGCCAGCATTCCGCCGATTTCCGGTACCTGCACCCGCAGTTGGGCGAGCGCTGGATGCATTCGATCTCGCGTCCGCGGCTTCGGACGGACGGCACGCTCGTCGCCGAAGCGGTGGCCTTCGACATCACCGACCGCAAGGCGATCGAGTCGCAGTTCGAGGAGAATCGCCGCAAGCTGAACGATCATATCATCGAGCTGCAGGACACGCGCGACCGGCTCGAGCAACGCAGCGCCGAACTGGTCCGCACCATCGGCGAACTGGCTGAAGCGCGCGACGCGGCCGAAGCCGCCAATCGTACCAAGTCGGACTTCCTCGCTAAGATGAGCCATGAAATCCGCACGCCGATGAACGGCGTCCTGGGTATGGCGAGTCTGCTCGCGCACAGCACGCTCGATCCGACCCAGCAGGACTACGTCGAAACCATCCGCCAGTCGGGCGAAGCGCTCCTCGATATCATCAACGACATTCTCGACTACTCGAAAATGGAAGCCGGGCGGCTTCAGCTCGAGGCGACCGAATATTCTATCGCGGACGTCGTCGACGGTGCCGTCCAGATTCTCCGCCCACGATTCTCGCAACGCGGGCTCGCGGTGACGACGCTGATCGCACGAAACGTCCCCGATACCGTGGTCGGCGACCCCGGACGGCTGCGCCAGATCCTGCTCAATCTCATCGGAAACGCGATCAAGTTCACCGAAGAGGGCTCGATCGCCATCGAATGCACCGCCGAAGCCGCGATCGGACGCGAGATCGAACTCTGCTTCTCCATCCGGGATACGGGCATCGGAATCTCCGAAGACGCCCAGAAGGGCCTGTTCCAGGTATTCTCCCAGGCGGACGCGTCGACCACGCGCAAGTACGGCGGCACAGGCCTTGGCCTCTCCATCTGCCGTCGCCTGACCCGCCTGATGGGCGGCGACATCTCGGTTGAAAGCACGCCGGGCGAAGGCAGCACGTTCCGATTCCGGATCCGCTGCACCCTGGACGACCGGGCCGATCAGCCGTGCTGGAACACGGCCACGCGGACACGCCGGAAGGCGATGGTCATCGGCTGCTCGCAACTTCCGGAATGCGGCATCGTGCGGCAGCTCCACGAGTACGGATTCGACGTCCTCGACAGCAGCGAGGCTGCCGCACACGACGAGATCGATCTCGTCGTCGTGGATCAGCGCTCGGCAGACGCCTCGACGGATTTCGTCCGTTCGTTCCTGTCGGATCATGCCGCCGACGGTCCGGTCGTATGGATGATCGGACGCAATACGGAATCGAAAGAGTACGACGGAAAGACACCTGTCAGCCGATACTTCGAAGTTCCCCTTCGCCAAGCCCAGCTTCGTCAGGCCGCCCGCGCCATCCACGGCGCCGCCGCAGCCCGCGATCGCCATGGCGCCCCTGCCCGGCCCCGACCGGCGACGCCCTCTCCCGCACGGAGCCCGCTACCGTCGACGACAGCGCCTGCCGCAGAAGAAGCGCTGGAGCCGCATATCTCGATTCTTCTGGTGGAGGACAATCCGGTGAACCAGCGGCTTGCCGTCACACTGCTGCAGCGTGCCGGGGCACGCGTGACCGTCGCCGAAAACGGGATCAGGGCACTGGAGGCACTGCGTGCGGAGAGGTTCGATGTCGTCCTGATGGACATCAACATGCCCGAGATGGACGGGGTTACGGCCACCATCGAGATCCGGCGGATGGAGCCGCCCATCCGAGACATCCCGATCATCGCGCTTACCGCCAATGCCATGGCCGGCGACCGGGAACGCTACCTCGCTGCGGGCATGAACGACTATGTATCCAAGCCGATCGATCCGGCAATCCTCGCGGCCGCGATCACCCGCCATTCCGGGATCGAGGTGACGATGACCGGCGGCTCCGGCGTCCGCGCAGCGGCCCCAAGAAACGTCTCCCACGACGACGTAGAGGCGGTTTTCCGGCGCTTCTGACGCCTCCAAGCCTCCCTACCTGCCCGAACCGCCCCGGTTTCCGTCTCGTCACGGAGACCGGAGGGCGATAAGCTTCCTTCATGCCTTCAGGGCATCAATATCAAGGGAGGACCCTCATGAAGGGGATCAAGACCACACTGATTGCGGCGGGCGCGGCTGCGCTCGTCTCGACCGCCGCGGGCGCCGAGACCGTAATCCGCATCAGCACCTGGGCGCCGCCGACGCATTTCGTCAACGCCAACATCTTCCCCGAATGGGGTGCAGAGCTCGAAAAGGCGACCGAAGGCCGGGTGAAAACCAAGATCGAGTACAACATCGCCTCGCCGCCGAAGCAGTTCGACGTGGTGCGCGACGGCGTCGCCGACATGACGTGGATTTTCCACGGCTACAACACGCGCTTCGTCGCCACCCAGGTCGTCGAGTTCCCGGGACTCGGGACCAGCGGCGAAGCCGCCGCGGCGGCCTACTGGCAGGTGCACCAGAAATACCTTGAGAAGGCGAACGAACATCGCGGTGTGATGCTGATCGGCCTCAACTCGCACGGGCCTGCAGTTATCCACACGAAGAAGCCGATCGCGAGCCTCGACGACTTCAAGGGCATGAAAATCCGCGTTCCCGGCGGCGTCGGCAGCCTCGTCGGCGAGAAGCTCGGTGTCGTCGCCGTCAAGCTGCCCGCGCCGAAGGTCTATGAGTCGCTCGCGTCGGGTGTCGCGGACGGTGTCTTCATGCCGATGGAGACGCAGAAAAGCTTCCGCCTCAAGGAAGTCGTTCAGTTCGTCACCGAAATGCCCGGCGGCCTCTATTACGGCAGCTTCGGCTATCTTCTGAATCCCAAGACCTATCAGAAGCTCTCAAAGGCGGATCAGGCGGCTGTCGACAAGCTGTCCGGCATGCATCTCGCGAAGCTCGGCCGGTACTGGGACCTTGCCGACGAGGTCGGTCGCGAAGATGCGCTCAAGGCCGGCACGAAGATCTCGACCGCGTCCGACGCGGTACGGGACGCCTACTACGCGCGCGTGAAATCGCTCGAGGACGACTGGGTCAAGCAGGTCGCGAAGTGGTTCGACGGCAAGGCGGCGATCGCCGAGCTGCGGACGCTCGCCAAGGACTACGAGAAGTCCAAGAAGTAGTCGTGGCCGACGACCTGCCGCCGAACTTCGCGGACGCCCCGCGGGCGCGCGTCCGGAACATCCTGTTCCGGGCCGCGACCGAGGGTGTGTCCGCGGTCGTTCTGTTCGTCCTGATGGCGATGACCTGCGTCGACGTGTTCGGGCGCGAGGTCCTTGCCGCGCCGCTCGATGGCGCGACGGAACTGACGCGCCTCATGCTCGGCATCATCGTGTTCGGGGTGCTCCCCGCAGTGAGCCGGCGCGAGGATCATGTCACGGTCGATCTTTTGGATCCGTTTTTCCCGCCGCGCGCAGCCCGCATCCGCGAAGCCCTCCTCAATCTCGTCTGCGCGGTCGCGCTTTCCGCCGTGTGCTGGCGCGTCTGGTTCGTCGGTGTGGACCAGCTGGAATACGGCGATGCAACCGAATTCCTCCGCATTCCGCTCGGCCCTGTAAGCTGGTTCATCGCCGTGCTCAGCGGCATCGCGGCGGCCGCGACGCTGCTCAACGCCGTCGAGCACATTCTGGGCCGCGACCGCACCGTCGCCCAGGATTCCGCCATAACCTGACCCCGCCGCCGACATGGAAATCGCTCTCATAGGCTTTGCCGTCCTGCTCGCGCTCGTCTTCCTGCGCATGCCCATCGCATTCGCAATGGGGCTCGTCGGATATCTCGGCTTTGGCTACATCTCGGGCTACGGCCCTGCGTTGTCGATGGCGGGCACGCTGGTGTCCGACACGGTGCTCAACTACGAGCTTTCGGTCGTCCCGATGTTCATTCTGATGGGCAACCTCGTCGCCCGCGCCGGGCTGTCGTCCGAGCTCTACGATGCCTCGCACTCCTTCCTCGGACATCGGCGCGGCGGGCTGTCGATGGCGACGATCGTCGCCTGCGGCGGCTTCAGCGCGATCTGCGGCTCCTCCCTCGCCACCGCCGCGACGATGACGAAGGTCGCTCTGCCGCCGATGCGCCATTACGGCTATGCCGACACGCTCGCCACCGCGTCGATCGCCGCGGGCGGCACGCTCGGCATTCTGATCCCTCCGAGCGTCATCCTCGTGATCTACGGGCTGATGACGGAGACCTCGATCCGCGAGCTCTTCGCCGCCGGCTTCCTCCCCGGCCTTCTCGGCATCGCGTTCTACATGGGCGCGGTGCGCTGGGTGGTGTGGCGCAATCCCGCCGCCGGCCCTGCGGTGCCGCGCCGCGGCTGGGCCGAGCGCGTCGAGGCGCTCAAGGGCGTCTGGGGCACGCTGCTCCTGTTCGCGGTTGTCATGGGCGGTATTTACGGCGGCGCGTTCACGCCGACGGAAGCGGCGGGCGTCGGCGCCGCGGGGGCGTTCCTGATCGCGCTGTCGCGCCGCACGCTCACCTGGCGCGCCCTTTACGAAGTCCTCGCCGACAGCGCGCGGACGTCCGCGGTTCTCTTCACCGTGCTGATCGGCGCGCTGATCTTCTCGAATTTCGTGAACCGCGCCGGGCTGCCCGACGCCCTGCTCTCGGTCGTCACCGGCCACGACCTCTCGCCGCTCGCGGTCGTCCTCGTGATCGTCGCGATCTACCTCATCCTCGGCTGCGTGTTCGAGAGCCTGTCGATGCTGCTGCTGACCATCCCGGTGTTCTTCCCGGTGGTGAAGGGCCTCGGGTTCGCCGGGCTCGGGCCGGACGAGATCCTGGTCTGGTTCGGGATCGTCGCCGTGGTCGTCACCGAGATCAGCCTGATCACGCCCCCCGTCGGGCTCAACGTCTTCGTGCTTTCGGGCGTGGTGAAGGACGTGTCGACCACCACGGTGTTCCGCGGCGTCACCCCGTTCTGGTGCGCCGATATCCTGAGGCTTTCCGCGTTGATCGCGATCCCGGCCGTTTCGCTGCTGCTGCCGCGGCTGTTCTACGGCTGAATGGCCGATCCTACTTGATCAGCGCGCGCTTCTTCTCCAGCCGTTCCTTCTGGCGGTCGCGGTCGATGACGAAGCGCACGTGCTTCGCCTTGCCGACCAGATCGATGCCGTCGTGAACTTCGGCTTCAAGATTGATACGCCTTCCCTCGACGCCTGTGATCTTCGCTGAAACGGTCGCCTTCTGCCCGATCAGGCTCGCGCCGAGATGATCGACGGATACATGCGCGCCGACCGTTTCCTCGCCCTCATCGAGATGCTGCTGGACCAGGAGGCGGCAGGTTTCCTCGATATCGCGCACCATGTAGGGCGTGCCGTAGACCCGGAGTTCGTCGCCCATGAAGCTGATGGTGCGCTCCTTGTCGATGTCGAACATGCGGGTTCCCTCTATCCCTGGCTTCAGGCTGTCTTTCATTTCGATGCGGCTCCGTAGGTCTTTCTCAGTTCGGTTTTCAGGATCTTGCCCATCGCGCTCTTCGGCAGCTCGGGCACGAAGGTCATGCGTCGCGGTATCTTGTATCCGCCGATACGCCCGCGGCAATGGGCGACGATCTCGTCCTCGGTCAGCACGGTTCCGGGGCGCGGCACGATGACGGCGAATAGCGCCTCTCCGTAGCGCTCGTCCGGTACACCGATCACCGCGCATTCGTGCACGTTCTCGTGCTGGTAGAGCGCGCCCTCGACCTCGGACGAGTAGACGTTCTCGCCGCCGGTGATGATCATGTCCTTCTTGCGGTCGAGCAGGAACATGAAGCCGTTCTCGTCCATGCGCCCGACGTCGCCTGTATGGAACCAGCCGCCCTGGAAGGCACGCGCGTTCTCCTCGGGCCGGTTGAGATAGCCCTTGGTGACGTTGGGTCCGCGCACGACGACCTCGCCCTCCTCGCCCGCCGGCACCTCGTTCCCCGCATCGTCGACGATCCGCATGTCGATGCCGATCAGCGGCCGCCCGGCGGCCTTCAGGATGGCATGCTCGCCCGTCTCCACCGCGCGGACATGCACGTCCTCGTCGACCGTCGTCAGGATCGGCGAGGTTTCGGTCAGACCGTATCCCTGCATGACGTTGACATGGGGGAACGCGTCCATCAGGCGGCGGATCCACTCGACCGCCATCGGGGCCGAACCGTAGAGCACGCGGTCGAACGACGAGAGATCGTACTTCGCGATGTCCGGTTCCTGCAGCGTCATGATGATCATCGTCGGTGCCAGCATGGTCGCGGTCGCGCGGTAATCCTGGAACGCCTGCAGCAGGTTCGCCGGCGAAAATGCCGGGAGATAGGCATGGCCGCCGCCGACCAGCGTGTAGGCGGTGCCGAGCAGGTCCGCCGAATGGAACATCGGCGCGACGTGGAGATAGATATCGTGCGACGCGGATTTCATCGGCACCGCGCACTGCATGCCGTTCGAGTAGACGTTTCGGTGGGTAAGGCGGACGCCCTTCGACCGGCCTGTCGTCCCGCCCGTATAGAGGAGGATGGCGTCCTCGTCCTCGGCGCTGTCGTTGCCGTCTCCGGGCGCACAGGCGGCGATCAGGTCCTCGCTCGTCCGCAACTCGGTTCGCCTTCCCGTTCCGGGAATGCAGACGGCACGGTCGCGCCACGGGTCGAAGGCGGAATCGGCGAACAGATCGAGAAAGGCATCCTCGACGAACAGGAGCTCGACGCCGGCATCATCGAGGATGAACGCGATTTCGGGTGGCGCTAGGCGGAAATTGACGGGAACGGGGATCGAGCCGTTCCAATAGCCCGCATGGATCAGCTCGCACTGACGGAAGGCGTTGCGGCAGAGGATGCCGAACCTGTCGCCCTTCCCGATACCTTCGGCTTCGAGTGCGCCGGCGAGCCGCATCACGCGGTCCATATGCTCGGCCCAGGTGAACGTGCCTTCGCGATCGACGACGGCGACGTTGGCGCCGTAGAGCCGCTGCGCGCGCTCCAGCGCGGATCGCATGGTCAGCATGGCGTTTCGCTCCCGCTTTGCGCCGATGTTAGCGCGCGGACCGGGGGCGAAACAGGGGTCATTCCGTCGCGTCCGGGAGGTATCCGACGGCCTCGATCTCGACCAGCATATCGGGATGCACGAGCTTCGAGATCTCGAGGAGCGTCGATACAGGGAAGTCGCCCGCGAAGAACTCGCGCCGCGCCTTCCAAACCTGCTCTCGGTCGTTGATGTCGGTGAGGAAGACGTTGACCTTGACGATATCCGCCATGGTGCCGCCCGCGGCCTCGATCAGCGCCTCGATCTTCGAGAAGATCACCTTCGCCTGGTCGTAGGCGGTCTCGCCGACGATACGGTTGAATTCCTCGCTGCGCGACGTCATGCCGGCGATGTAGACGTGACGGCCGACGACGAGACAGTTGGACCAGGTCCCCTCCGGAGGTTCTCCCACGGTCGCCGCCCTGATGCGTTTCTTCGTCAATGCGTCCCTCCCTGTATGCCGCGCTGCATGGTGGTGAGCCAGATCCCGACGCCGATCAGCGCGATGCCGATCGCATGGAACAGCTTGAACTCCTCGCCGAGGAACCACACGGCGAGAATGACGGTATAGACCGGAATCAGGTGAACCAGCAGGCTCGCCCGTCCGGGCCCGAGCTTCTGCAGCGAATGATTCCACCAGAACATGGCGAGGATCGAGGCGAATACCGCATTGAAACCCGTCGCCCAGACGAGCGGCAGGCCGAAGCGCGTCGGCGCGTAGCAGAGGTTCTCCAAAATCCAGATCGGGAACAGCATGACCGCCCCTGCCAGCAGGATCCCGAACAGGAGATTGAGCCGGTCGAGCTCGAGCGGCACGTGGCGCATGGTCATTGCGTAGAACGCCCATGAGACGATGGAAACCAGAATGAACATGTCGCCGATGTTGAGGCTGAATCCGACCAGAACGGAGAGCCGGCCGCGGGCGATGAGATAGACGACCCCGGCCGCCGAGACCGCGACGCCGAGCCACTGCCGCGGCGTCAGCCGGTCGCGGTACATCAGCCAGGCGACGGCAACGACGGCGACGGGCTCGGCCGAATTGATCAGGCCTGCATTGATCGCTGTCGTGAACTGAAGACCGACGAACAGCATGCCGTTGCCGCCGATGAACAGAAGCGCGCCCATGGTCGCGATCAGTTTCCAGTGCCGCACCATCAGGGGCCATTGGCGGCGGAGCGAGCGATGGCACATCAGCCACAGCAGGCTGAGCGCGATCAGGCAGCGGAAGAAGGAGAGCGCGACCGGCGGCACGACGCCCGCCACGTCTCGCACGACGATCATGCTCATCGCCCAGCACAGCATTGCGAGCGCACCGGCGAGAACCGGCGGCGGCGCGTAGCGGATGAGGAGATTGCTACTGTGCGGCGGCGCGCTCATCCAGAGCCTCGTTGACGCGCGGCATCACTTCGTTCGCCATCAGCTCCATCGACCGCCGGTCGAGCGTCGGGTCCATCCAGTCGTGCCCGGTATAGAGCAGCGTGCCGAAATCGCCGACGAGCTCACGCAGAGCGAGAATCTGCTCGACGACCGAATCCACCGTGCCCGCGATCACCTGCGTCTCGAGCGACTGCTCCAGCGTCACCTGGTCGTCCGGCTGGTCCGGCCAGGCGCGGAAGATCTGCGGTTTCCCGTTGCCGATCAGCTTGGTCATGATGTTGCGGAAATAGAAGCCATAGGGGCCGGCGGGCGAGCGGCCGTAATCGCGCGCTGTCTTCTCGTCGTCGGCGACGAAGATCGACTTTGCGATGCGCCAGCCCGAGCCGTTCACCGGCCGCCCGGCCTGGCGGAGCCCGTCGAGATAGCGCGGCCCGTGCGTCGCCACCCAGTGCGGCTGCACGTAGTTCGACGAGATCGGATCCCAGCCGCGCGCCGCCGCAGCGGTGATCCCGCGCGAATCCGGCGCGACCGCGGTCACCACGATCGGCGGATGCGGCCGCTGCAGCGGTTTGCACACGATGCCCTGCCCGATCGCCGTGTTCATGGTCTTCTCGGTCGTCGCTTCCCACCACTCGTTCTTCAGGCGGTAGGGCGGCTCGCCCGCCCACAGCGCGAGGATCATGTCGATCGAGGCGAGCATCTTGGCATTGCGGTCGATGCCCATGTTGCCGAACATCTCGACATCGGACAGCAGCCCGCCCGGACCGATGCCGAAGACGAAGCGGCCCTCGGTGATGTGGTCGACCATGGCAACATGCGCCGCGACCATCGCCGGGTGATACGAGGGCAGGGTCACCGCAGCGCTGCCGAACACGATGCGCTTCGCCTCGTGCGCCAGCGAGGCGATGAACATCAGGTTCGACGTGATCGGCTCGGCCCGGTCTGTGATGTGCTCGCCGAGAAAGGCCTCCTCGAAGCCGAGGCGGTCGGCGAGCAGGATCGCCTCGCGATCCTCGCGGAGAGCCTGCCCATAATCCTTTGCCGGAGGATGGACGGGCTGGATGAAATATCCAAGGCGCATGGCGGTCCCTATGGATGCTGGCCCCGGATCGCGATAGAACGGCGCATCTCCGGGAGGAACGAAAAATGTACGCGGATCACAGCGTCACGCAGATCGTCGGTCAGGCGATCATCGCAATCTACTTCATCTGGCAGGGCGTGAAGAACGTGCTGCTGTGGAATACCAATGTCGCAAGGCTGCGCGCCAAGGGCTTTCCAGGCCATTTCAGCCTGTCTTTCGGCTTCGCGCTCCAGTTTCCGGGCGCGTTCCTCGTGCTGTTCGACTGGCACACCGAAATAGGCGCGGGCTTGCTGATTGCCTTCACGGCGCTCGCGACCGCGATCTTCCACCGCTACTGGACGATGACGGACCCGCAGCGGACCTACCACTTCCTCCTGATGAGCTGCAATTTCTGCATCACCGGAGCGCTTCTTCTGCTGATCTGACAACGCCCTACTTCGCCGGAACCACCGGGAGCAGGAGCCGCGAAGGCCGCTTCGCGTTGTGCCAGATCGTATCGCTGCCGACCTTGTAATAGAGGTACTGGTGGGTGAAGAGCGAATCCGTGAGCGGAGAGTCGCCGTTGACGATCTCGAGCCGGATGCGGTGTCCCGCCTTGAAGCGGTGCGCGCAGGGCATCACCTCGATCTCGTAGAGCAGCACTTCGCCCGGAACGATGGGCTGCGGGTTCGCATGGCTGTAGAACGGGCGCAGCTTCGTGCTCCGCTTCTCGTCCTTTTCGCGGTGCGAGGCGCGGAGCCAGCCCTTGGTCACGACCCGCGAGGCCGGCTGCAGCCCCTTCGCCCGGTCCTCCGCAGACTGCGGATGCTGATCCGATACCTTGATCACGAAATCCGTGTCGGTACAGGTCGACGACGCATGAAGTTCGAGAATGACGGGCCCGGCGATCTCGAGATCCTTCTCCAGCGGTTCCGTAGTGAAGGTAAGCACACCGCGGATCGGGTCCGGTCCCTGCGGACCAAAGCCGACGGTGCCGAGCTTCCACGACGGCACGGGGTAGTCGTAGCTCGTCGATCCGCCCGCGTTTGCCGGCGCCGCCGTCGAGAGTGATCCGTCGTTGAGCGACGCCACGCTCTTCGACTTCCGCTTGCTCAGGTTGAATGCCTGGTACTTCGCCGCCTTGAGCGGCCATTCGTCCGCGTCGCGCCATTCGTTACGGCCACCGACATGGAGACGCACCGCGGGGCGCTTGTCCCAGCCATTCTTGAGACCCTTCAGGTGGTAGTCGTAGAACGGCAGCAGCTCGGCCTCGTGATAGGAGATATGATCGAACTGATCGTGCGCCTCGAACACATCCTTGGCGCCGGTGACGACGAGGTTTCGCGGACCCTTCACGCCTTCGTAGCCGAGGATGTTGCCGCGGAGATGGAGACCCATCTTGCCCCAATGTCCGATCGAGAGAACCGGCACCTTGATCTCGTGGAGCCGCTCGTAAGCCGAGCGTTCGCGCCACCAGTCGTCGTAGGTCGGATGTTTCGCCATCTCGCCCGCGAGATCGAGCGGCATGTACTGCCCGCCCGGTCCGTTCGCCGGCCGGTGCAGGTTGTTGACCCGCACCATCTGGTACCACCAGGCGAGGAAATCGCAATAGATGCCGCCGTGGTAGACGGTACCGCGATACATGTCGACGGCGCCGTCGTAGGGCGCGATGCATTTCAGGCTCGGCGGGTTGACGATACCCATGAACCATTGCGACCAGGCATAGTAAGACTGGCCGAGGCCGCCGACATTGCCGTTGGACCAAGGCTGGCGTGCAGCCCACTCGATGCATTCGTAGTAATCCTGCTGCTCCTCGCGGTCGAGCAGGTTGTAGACGCCCTGGGACTGGCCGGAGCCGCGCACGTCCATGTGGATGTAAACGTAGCCCTGATCGCGCACGTACCATTCCACCGGCCCGACCTCGCGCCACAGGAACAGCGTCGAATGCGGCAGGTCGTCGGTCTCGTACTGGTAGGGCGAGGCGGCGAACAGCACCGGGAACCGGCCCGGCGCATCCGGCCGGTAGATCCGGCAGGCGATGCGCACGCCGTCCCGCATGGTCACGAAGACCGGCTGTTCGACCTTCATGCCGTAGCGCTTCGCGCGCGCCGCTGGTTTCTTCGCCATCTCGTCCCTCCCCCGCCCCGCCGACGGCAGACGCCCCGTCAGGCGCCACGTCAGGCGAGAGTGTTCCTCAGAATGCCGACGCATTCGAGCTCCACCTCGACCGTATCGCCCGCGTGCATGAACACCTGCGGGTTGCGGCCGACGCCGACGCCCGACGGCGAGCCCGTCGTCACGATGTCGCCGGGGTGGAAGCGGTACCACTGCGAATAGTAGGAAACGACTTCCGCGACCTTGAAGATCAGGTCGTCGGTCTTGGTATCCTGCATGACGGTGCCGTTGAGGCGCGTCTGCAGATGAAGATCGTAGGGGTCCTTGATCTCGTCCTTGGTGACGATCACCGGCCCGCAGGGCGTGAAGCCCGGCAGGTTCTTGCCCATGATGTTTCGTTCCCAGCCGTGGATCGGCCCGAACGGCGGCTCGCCCTTCTTGATGTCCGGGATCCAGTCGCGCGCCGAGACGTCGTTCGCGATCGTGTAGCCCATGACGTAGTCCATCGCCTCGTCGACCGAGACGCTATGGCACTCGCGCCCGAAGACGAAGCAGAACTCGCCCTCGTAGTCGATCTTGTCCGGGCACTGCGGCGGCACCTTGATCGCCTTGCCCGATCCGAGCAGGGAGTCGCGCGTCTTGATGAAGCCTGCCGGATGGGGCGGACGCGGGGTGTTGCCCATCTCTGCGAGATGTCGGCCATAGTTCATGCCGACCGAGAAGATCAGCCACGGGTCGGTCACTGGCGGCAGCAGCGGCGTCTTGTCGAAATCGCTGACCGCACCGGCCGCCTCGGCGGCGGCAACCTGCTTCGCCGCGGCATCGGCGGTCCGCCGGATCGCATCGAGCCCGGCATCGCCGCGCTCGAGGATCTCGCGCACCGAACCCGGCCGCCAGCCGCTATCGAGCGTCGCGGCGGGCGTCTTGGCTAGGTCCAGCACGCGGCCGTCGCCCAGAATTACACCGGGGTGGCCGCCGTTCGCGGCATCGATGGTCAGCAGTTTCACGTCGGGTCTCCCGAGGTCAGACGAGGGTCGTGGCGAGTTCCGGGAAGGCGATGACAAGAAGGAGGACGATGAGCATCGTCAGCGCGAACGGCGCCGCACCCCAGAACACGTCCTCGATCTTGATCCTGTCGTCTCCGAGATTGTTGTGTATGACGAAACACGCGATGCCGAGCGGCGGCGTCAGCAGTCCGATCTCGACGGCGATGATGGTGACGATGCCGAACCAGATCATGTCGACGCCGAACGGCGCGAGCGCGGGGATCGCGAGCGGCACCGTGATCAGCATGATCGATCCTGCGTCGAGGATTGTGCCGAGCAGCACCACCGTGATTACGTAGATCGCGATCAGGCCGGCGACGCCGAAGCCGGAGGCCTCGACATACTGCTCCATCAGGTTCGGAATACCGGTGAGCGCGATCATGCGCGAATAGATGTGCGCCGACACGAGCAGGAAGCAGATCGCCGCCGTCACGTGGCCGGTCTCCGACAGCGCCTCCCAGAGCGTGCCTCCGGTCAGCGTCTTTTTCACCCAGGTGAGGATGAGCGCGCCCAGCGCGCCGACGCCGCCCGCCTCGGTCGCGGTGAACACGCCGCCGTAGATGCCGCCGAGCACGAGCGCGATGAGGAGGACGATCGGCAGGCTCTTCTGCCCCGCCTGCAGGCCCGTCATCAGCGGCGGGCGGTCGGTGTTGAGCGCCTCGGGCGTGCCGACCTTGTCCGGGAACTTGTTCGCCATGACCCAGATCTGGACGCAGTAGGCCACCGTCAGCAGCAGGCCCGGAACGATTCCGGCTATGAACAGATCGCCGATCGACTGTTCGGCGAGGATACCGAAGATGATCAGCAGGAGGCTCGGCGGGATAAGCATGCCGAGCACCGAACTGCCGGCCACGACACCGACAGAGAAGCGCGGCCGGTAGCCCAGGCGGAGCATTTCGGGCACCGCGACCTTGGTGAAGACCGAGGCCGACGCGATGCTCGTGCCTGTGACGGCGGCGAACACGGCGTTCGCGCCCACGGTCGCGGTCCCGAGGCCGCCCTTTACCCGGCGGAAGATGTGGTTGGCGACGTCGTAGGTATCGCGCCCGATCCCCGACACGCTGACGAGCAGCCCCATCAGGACGAACAGCGGAATCACGCCGAACTCGTATTCCTGCATGCTCTCGCCGATCGACAGGGCGAGCAGCTTGCCCGCAGTCTCGACGTCGTTGCGCACGCCCCAGACACAGACGAACGAGATCAATCCAAGCGCGACGCCGACATGGACGCCCGCATAGACCGCGATCAGAACGAAGACGATCGAGATCAGGCCGATACCGGCATTGCTGATGTGGAGAGTCGAGGTCAGACCGAGAAGGACGGCGCAGAGAACGGCGATCACGAGGAACATGCGGACGACGCCCGGCATGTCGAACGTCTTCGCGCGGCGAAGCGCGAAGAGCTCTTTCACGCTACCGAAGATCGAGCGGCCGAACTGGATGGCACAAAGTGTGGAACCGGCGAGGATCAGGAGCTTGAAGGGCCAGCTCGGCAGGGCGAAGTCGCCTTCTAGTCCCTCGAAGGTGTCGCGGTTCCAAACTTTAACGAAGGTCGGGACCGTGTAGTAGAAAACGGTGCCCATCATGAAGATGCCGAGCGCGTCGTACAGGATCCTGAGCGAGATGCCGAGCGACGGGCGCCGCTCGACCATCCCCGCCAGCATGATGTCCGAGCGCGTCAGCCGCCCGCTGCGGATCGCGGCGGGCAGCTGGAGAAACACGATCATCAGGATCGACAGCTCGACGAGCAGCGGAATTCCCTTGATCGGAGAATTGAAGAGGAAACGCGCCAGCACGTCGGAGCAGAGAAGCGTCATGATCACGAAGATCCAGAGGCTTCCCCCCGCATTGAAGAGGGACACTACGAAATCGAACGACCTCGCCACGACCCCCTTGCGAAGTGCGGAGGTCGCACTCGTACCGATCTGAGCCATGTCCGGTCCCCTGCTGGCGCGCTGGCGCCGTCGCCTATTCCTTATCCCACTGGCGGACGATACCGATCTTGCGTACCCGGAGTTCCTCCATGTACGCGGCCATGAGCTTGGTTCCGGGCAGGCCCTTCTCGTCCTGCCGCTGCGCCCATTCCTTGGCGATATTCGGCATGGCCTTCGCCCACTTCAGCCGCTCGGCGTCAGGCAGCTTGGAGAACTGTACGCCGCCCTTCTTCATGATGCCGACGAACTTCTCGACCTTCTTCGCATCGAGCTCGTCGAGATAGCCCGGCCACTTCGCGGATTCCTCGCGGACGATCTTCTGCGCGTAGTCGGGAAGGCTCTTCCAGGTATCGGAGTTGAAGGTGATCGCCGAAACGATCGTCGGCCCGAAGTTCACCTCGGTGAAGTACTTCGCGGCCGACCAGGTCTTGTAGACGAAGCCCAGGATCTCCGAGATCGGATAGCCTTCGTACACGCCGTTTTTGATGTCGGTATAGGACTGGGCCATGTTCGCGTTGACGGTGACGGCGCCGGTGCCGCGGAGCCATTCCGCGAAGGTGCCGCTGGAACCCATCTTGCGGTTCTTGAGGTCGTCCACCTTCGTGACCGGGAACTTGGTCATCAGCTGCATCGATTCGTTGACGCCGGTCTGGATGTAGACCTGCTTGTGCTTCGTGTAAGCGGCGTTCAGCTCCGGGATCACCTCCCGCATCCTTGCGTCGACGGAGACGATCTGCGGGCGCGTCAGGTCGACGAACGGCGCATAAACCGTATAGGCCTCGAGCGGCAGGTTGGACGGCTCGAAGTTCTTGAGGATCAGCCCGGCGCCGCCGATGCCTTCCTCGACCGCCTCGAACACCTCGTTGAACTTGGCGAGCGACTGGGCGTAGGCGTGGTTCCAGTTGATCTGGAGATCGTGGCCTTCGGCCTTCAGGCGGGCATTGATCTTTTCGGCGACGATGTCCTTGAACGCGCCGACGAACGTGACGGCCGGCGGCGGACCGCCGACGACGGTGATGTTGACGGTCTTCGACAGGGCGGGCGACGCGGCAGCGAGCAGCCCCGCCACGGCCGAAATGCCGGCAATAGTCCACGCATGAGTTTTCATCGAACGTTCTCCCCTGCAAAATTTGTTTCTTCGTTGTCTAAGCATAACGCGTCGAAACGCGCGTTGAAAAGGCCAATCCCGGTTGGCAAATTCGCTGGAACGGTTCAAAAGTCATGCGTTTCAACGTCCGCGGGCACCCCGCCCTTCGAGCCGGACCCATCCTGGAGCGATTACGAATGGCCGAAGACGCCGCCCCTTCCTACGCGACGATGCATGAGATCGTCGTCGCCGCACGCAACACCGTGACACGTTCCGTGTGGAACTATGTGACCGGAGCGGCAGAGACCGAGACCACGCTGCGGCGCAACCGTCACTGCCTCGACTGCCTCGCACTGCGCCCGCGCATCCTGCGCGACGTGCGCAATATCGACACGTCGGCGAGTTTCCTCGGGCATCCGCTCCGCATCCCGTGCCTGCTCGCGCCCATCGGCTCGCTGCAGGAGGTGACGCCGGAGGGCGGGCTCGCGGCGGCGCGGGCGGCGGCTCGGTTCGGCACTATGAACTTCGTCAGCACGGTCACCGAACCGTCGCTCGAGGAGATCGCGGCGGAAACGGACCACCCGAAGATCTTCCAGATCTACATCCGCGGCGACCGGAAGTGGGTCGAGGCGCTGATCGACCGGGCGCGCGACGCGGGCTATGCCGCGCTGACGCTCACCGTCGATTCCGCCTATTACGGCCGGCGCGAGCGCCAGC
Source organism: Alphaproteobacteria bacterium (assembly GCA_038106605.1). GTDB lineage: Bacteria > Pseudomonadota > Alphaproteobacteria > MPNO01 > UBA830 > JAYOEF01. The sequence goes on along the minus strand of JAYOEF010000007.1, from coordinate 15 downwards.
TCATCACCGGCTGGC
>JAYOEF010000119.1:0-11814 GCA_038106605.1 Alphaproteobacteria bacterium | reverse complement strand
ATGGCGACGTGGGAAGCGGCGTCGAACGCAAAAGAGGCGCCATCCAGCAGCGGCGTGCCGACCTCGTCGACGAGGCCGACGTTCGATCCGGAGATCTCGCCCGAGAGCGGGGAGATTGTCTCCGGTTCGCCGACCTGGAGCTGCTCGTCCATCATGCCCGGTGGATGGAACTGGTCCATCACCTGCTCGAACTTGATCTGGGCGTCGGCGCGCTGCTGGTAGAAGTTGAGGAGCTCCTTCCACGGCGCGGCGAGGTCCTTGTGTGCGGCGATCGCCGCCATCAACGTGCCGATATCGAGCTGACCCTTGATCACCAGCCAGCCGCCGATGGCGTAGAAGCAGAACGGGCCGAGCTGGTTGATCGAGTTGTTGAGGAACTTGATGACGAACTTCCAGACGTAGATCTGGAGTCGCACCTCGTAGATCGCACCGAGCCGGCGGGAGAAATCCGCGCGCTCGCGCCGGGCGGTGTTGTGGGCGTGGACCTCCTGGACGCCGGCGACGGTCTCGCCGATACGGTCGGAGAGCTGGCGGACAAGGCGGACGCGCTCCTTGCCGAGGAGGTTCACCCGGCGCTGCAGCTTCGGGATCAGGTAGAACTGGACGGGGTAGAGCGCGACAGCGGCGAGCGCCATGTACCAGTTCTGCACCAGCAGGAAGGCGAGGATGACGATCAGGTAGCCGCCCTGGAAGATCGGCAGCTTGAAGGCCTCGCCGATGAAGCCGCCGAGCGGCTCCACCTCGCCGGTGATCATGGTGATCACCTCGCCCTGCGAGGTTTTGCGGAACTGCGGCGGCGGGAAGCGCAGCACCCGGGAATAGAGGTCGAAGCGAAGCCGGCGCAGCATGCGCTCGCCGGTGACGCCGCCGTAGACGTTGATGGCGTACTTGAAGCCCTGGTTGATGGCGACGAGGACGAGGAAGACGCCGCACAGCACCCAAAGATAGTTGATCTGGTCGAGATCGATCCCGAGCACGGTGACGGGGTACGTCATTTTCTTGCCCTGGATCGCACCGTTCACGATCATCTTGGGCAATTCGTAAAAGGCGTAGAGGAACGGGAACGAGGCGACCGCCATCAGCGTCAGCACGACCTGCTGGCGGAGCGAATGCCTGATGATGTAGCGGTAGATGCTGTTTTCCACGCAGGCGCCCGTCTGCCCCGACCCATCGTCACCGTGCGGCCTTGGGCGAGTTGTACGCCATAGGCCGCGGGAACCGCAACGAGCATGTCAGTTGCGGCCGAGCGCGGATGTGATGCGGATCACTTAAATATTCGCACCGAAACGGCACCCTATCGGTCCGATATCATCCGTATTGGGATCGGAGCCGACCTGTGCGATATTCCAAGAAAATAAAGATGGCGGTCCCGGGATGATGATCGAAAGGCGCCTGACCCGAGCGCTGATTTACAGCCATGACACTTTCGGGTTGGGACATCTGCGGCGCTGCCGCGCAATCGCCCACGCACTCGTGGAGCGAAACCCGGAGATGTCGGTTATGATACTCTCCGGGTCCCCGATCATCGGAAATTTCGACTTCCGGCAACGCGTGGATTACGTCCGCGTGCCGGGCGTCATCAAGCTGCGCAACGGCGACTACGTCTCCCAGAGCCTCGACATCGACATCGACCAGACGGTGGAGATGCGCTCCTCGATCATCCAGCACACCGCCGAGATCTTCGATCCGGACATCTTCATCGTCGACAAGGAGCCGCTCGGGCTCCGCGGCGAGGCCGAGGACACGCTGGAGATGCTGAGCGCCCGCGGCACGCCGCTCGTCCTCGGCCTGCGCGACGTGATGGACGAGCCGTCGCTCCTCGGCCCGGAGTGGGAGCGCAAGAACGTCGTCCCCGCACTGGCATCGCTTTACGACGAGATCTGGGTCTACGGCTTGCCGCAGGTGTGCGATCCGCTCGCGGACATCAACATTCCCTCCCATGTGCGCCGCAAGATGGTGTTCACCGGCTATCTCGAACGCGAGCCGGTCCGCCGCAAACAAACGGCGGAGCACGACGTGCCGTTCGACCAGCCCTACCTTCTCGTGACGCCCGGCGGCGGCGGCGACGGCGAGGCGCTGGTCGACTGGGTGCTGCGCGCTTACGAGTACGACACGAAGGCGCCGTATCCGGCGCTACTCGTCTTCGGGCCGTTCATGCAGAAGGACAAGCAGGCGGAGTTCGCCCGCCGCGCCGCCGACCTGCCGATGGTCGAGGCGATCACGTTCGACGCCAATATCGAGCACCTGATCGAGCGGGCGGTGGGGATCGTCGCCATGGGCGGATACAACACGTTCTGCGAGATCCTGACCTTCGACAAGCCGGCGATCGTGGTGCCGCGGACGGAGCCCCGCCTCGAGCAGTTCATCCGGTCGGAGAGGGCGCAGGAGCTCGGGCTCCTTCGCATGCTGCCGGACGACGACGTGCGCCGCGCCTCCGACATGGCGACCGCGCTCCGCCAGCTGCCGCAACAGCAGCGCCCGTCCGACGTGGTCGTGCCCGGCCTCCTCGACGGGCTCGACAACGTCAACCGGCGCGCGACGCGCCTGATCGCCAACCGCGGCCGTCGGATGGTCGCGGTCGCCGAGTAGGCGGCGTACCATGACCGGTACCGTCGCCGTCGTCGTCAAGGGCTATCCCCGGCTCTCCGAGACCTTCATCGCCCAGGAGATCCGCGGCCTCGAGGAGCGCGGCCTTCGCCCTCGCATCGTCTCTCTGCGCCATCCGACCGACAGGCATTCGCACCCGGTGCACGACGAGATCGAGGCGCCGGTGCACTACCTTCCCGAATATCTCTACCAGGAGCCGATGCGCGTGCTGCGCGCGTGGCGCGCGGTGCGCCGCCTGCCAACATGGCGCGCCCTTCGCCGGACCTGGCTTCGCGACCTCTTGCGCGACCGCACGCCGAACCGCATCCGCCGCCTCGGCCAGGCGATGGTGCTGGCGCACGAAATGCCAGCGGACGTCACCCGCATCCACGTCCATTTCCTGCATACGCCCGCATCCGTCGCGCGCTATGCCGCAATCCTGACCGGATTGCCGTGGACCGCATCCGCCCATGCCAAGGACATCTGGACGACGCCCGACTGGGAGAAGCGCGAGAAGCTCGCCGACTGCCGCTGGCTCGTCACTTGCTCCGCCTACGCGCGCGATCATCTCGCAGCGCTCGCGCCCGAGCCGGGGCGTGTCGAGCTCGTCTATCACGGGATTGACGGCGCACGATTCCCGCCGGCGCCCGACCGGCGGCCGCTCAGGACCGGCGCCGAGCGCTCCGACCCGCTCCGCATCCTCTGCGTCGGGCGCGCGGTCGAGAAGAAGGGCCACGACGTTCTCCTCGCCGCTCTCGCGCGCCTGCCGGAAAGCTTGCACTGGCGCCTCGTTCATGTCGGCGGCGGTCCGCTCCGCGACGCGCTCAGGAAACAGGCCGAGGATCTCGGCATCGCCGGCCGGATCGACTGGAAGGGCTCGCTGCCCCAGGGCGAGGTAATCGCCGAATACCGCGACGCCGACCTCTTCGTCCTCGCCTGCCGGGTCGGGCGCGACGGCGACCGCGACGGGCTGCCCAACGTGCTGATGGAAGCCCAGAGCCAGGGCCTCGCCTGCATCGCGACCCGCGTCTCCGCGGTGCCGGAACTGATCGCCGACGGCGAGACCGGCATTCTGGTCCCGCCGGAGGACCCGGCCGCCCTGTCGGACTCCATCGCCGCGCTCGCCGCGATGCCGGAACGGCGCCTGTTCCTCGGGCGCAGCGGCGAGACCCGCGTGCGTACCGCCTTCTCCTTCGCCGCCGGTGTCGACCGGCTCGCGGCCAAGCTCGGCGCGCCCGGCGCGAACAGCGGCCGGGACGCCGCCTGAGCCCGCCGACCCGCCCCCGATGCGCATTGCCTTCTATGCCCCGATGAAGCCCCCGGATTCGCCGGTCCCGTCCGGCGACCGCGAGGTGGCGCGGAACCTGATGCGGGCGCTCGCGCTCGCAGGCCACGAGGTCTTGCTCGCGAGCCGATTCGTCAGCCGCGACGGCGCGGGCGACGCGGGGCGCCAGGCCCGCATCGCGGAGACCGGCGCGAAGCTCGCCGACCGTCTTGTCCGCCGTTTTCGCGCGGCCTCGTCCGGCAACGGCCCCGGCGACCGGCCGGACCTTTGGTTCACCTATCACCTCTATCACAAGGCGCCCGACCATCTCGGGCCCCGGGTCGCGAATGCGCTCCGCATTCCCTACGTCGTCGCCGAGGCCTCTCACGCGCCGAAGCAGGCAGGCGGACGCTGGGACCGGGGCTACTGCGCGGCGGAAAATGCGTTGCGCGGCGCCCACGCGGTGATCGGCCTGTCGAGCCTCGACGCCGCCTGCGTGACGCCGCTGCTGCGCACACCCGCCCGCTATCGCGCGCTCCGCCCTTTCACCGACACGGGCCTGTTTGCGGACGCCGCCAGCAAGCGGGACGCACACCGCGCGGCATTCGCCAGGCGCTTCGGCTGGCCGGAGGATGCGACGCTCCTCCTCGCCGTCGGCATGATGCGCCCGGGCGACAAGCTCGCGAGCTACCGCGCGCTGGCGGACGTTCTGTCACGCACGCCGCCGACGGCCGACTGGCGGCTCTGCATGGTCGGAGACGGGCCGGCGCGCAACGATGTCGCCGCTGCGTTCGCCGCGTTCCCCGCGGATCGCATCGGCTTTGCGGGTGCTGCCGCGCCGGACGCACTTCCCGCGTTCTACGCTGGCGCCGACATCCTCGCGTGGCCCGCGATCAACGAGGCCTACGGCATGGCGCTCCTCGAAGCGCAGGCCACCGGGCTTCCGGTCGTCGCCGGGCGCGCGGGCGGCGTCGCCGACATCGTGCGCGACACGGAAACGGGCCTTCTGTCGCCCGAAGGTGACGTCGCGGCCTTCGCGTCCTCGCTCGCCCGCCTCCTCGTCGACGGCGCGATGCGGGAGGAGATGCGCGCGGCCTCCCTCCGCACGATCGCGTCGGCGCACGGCCTCGATGCCGCCGCCGCGGCGCTCGATGCCGCGCTCCATGCGGCACGAGAGGCGGCGGAGACGGAGCGGCGCGCGGCATGATCCCGATCGCGCTGATCCGCCACGGGCCGACCGACTGGAACGCCGAGCACCGCCTGCAGGGCCGCGCCGACCGGCCGCTGTCCGACGAGGGCCGCGCGGCCGTCTCGGAATGGGCGGTTCCCCACGACTACCGCAGCTTCGACTGGGTCGCGAGCCCGCTCGTACGCGCCCGCGAGACCGCATCGATCCTCGGCCTCGACGTCGCGCGGCTCGAACCCGCCGTCGTCGAGATGGACTGGGGCGACTGGGAGGGCCGGACGCGCCCCGAACTCGACGAGATCTACGGCGACGAGGTCGCGAAGCGCGCCGCGCTGGGTCTCGACCTTCGCCCGCACAACGGGGAAAGTCCGCGCGACGTGCGCGAGCGGGTTGCGGCCTGGGCGCGCGGGATCGCCGCCTCCGGGCGGCCGACCGGCGCCGTCTGCCACCAGGGCATCATCCGCGCGGCGCTCTCGCTCGCCACCGGCTGGAGCATGGTGGGCAAGCCGCCGGCCAAGATGGACTGGTCGAGCCTCCATCTGTTCCACGCCTGGGAGGACGGGCGCTTCGAGATCGCCGAGCTCAACGTCAGCCTGCTCGGGGAAGTCGAAGCGTGACCGCGGCACCCCGGGTCCTGTTCTGGGTCCAGCATCTTCTCGGCATCGGCCATCTCAAGCGCACAGCGACGCTCGCCCGCGCCTTCCGCCGCGCAGGAATCGAGGTGACGGTCGTCTCCGGCGGGCACGAAGTTCCGGGTCTCGACATCGCCGACGCGCGCCTCGTGCAGCTGCCGCCGGTGCGCGCCGCCGACAAGTACTTCAAGATCCTGATCGACGAGAACGACGCGGTGATCGACGACGCCTTCATCGACCGCCGGCGCGACCTGCTGCTCGATCTGTTCCGGGCCGAGCGGCCCGACGTGCTGATCACAGAGCTGTTCCCGTTCGGCCGCCGCCAGCTCCGCCGCGAGCTGGCGCCCCTTCTGGAGGAGGCTAAGGCACGCACGCCGCGGCCGCTCATCGTATCCTCGGTGCGCGACATCCTGGTCGAGCCGCCGAAGCCAGAACGCGTCGAGGAGATGCTCGCCCGCGTCGAGACCTATTACGACCGCGTGCTGATCCACGGCGACCCGACGCTGATCCCCTTCGGCGAGACCTTCGCCCACGCTGCGCGGATTGCGGATCGCGTCGCCTATACGGGCTACGTCGTCGACGCACCGACGCGGACGCCGGGCGGACCGGGCACGGACGAGGTGATCGTCTCCGCCGGCGGCGGCGCAGTAAGCGAGGAACTGTTCCGCGCGGCGATGAAGGCTCGGCCCCTGACGAGGCTGCGCGACCGCACGTGGCGCATCCTCGCCGGTCACGCGCTTCCCGATGAGACCTTCGAGGCGATCCGCACCGACGCGCCCGCCGGCGTGATCGTCGAGCGCGCGCGGCCCGACTTCACTGTGCTGATGGCGAACTGCGCGCTTTCGGTCAGCCAGGGCGGCTACAATACGGTCATGGAAATGATGACCGCGGGAACCCGCGGCGTGATCGTGCCCTACGCGGGCGGGCTCGAGACCGAACAGACGCTCCGCGCGCGGCTGCTGGAGAACCGGAGCGGCATCCGCTCGATCCCGCAGGACGCGCTCGACCCGGCGACGCTGGCGAAAGCGATCGACGCGGCACTCGATGCGCCGCCGCCCGATTGCTCGGGCCTCGACGTCACGGGCGCCGACACGAGCGCGCGCCTCGTCCTCGAGTGGCTCGGCCGATGAGCGCCTGGGACCGGCTATCCGCCGAGCTCGACGCCTGGGGGACCGCAGGCCGCACCGCGACGTTCTGGTGGCGCGACGACGACGCCGTGGAGGCGACGCCGGCGCTCGGCCGTCTTCTCGGCTTGCGCCGCGATCTCGGTGTGCCGCTCGCCATTGCCGCGATCCCGGCGCGCGCCCGAGCCGACCTCGCCGAGGCTTTGCGGGCGGAAGCGGACATCGACTTGCTTCAACATGGATACGCCCACGCCAACCACCGCCCGCCGGGCGACGGCAAGAAGACCGAGCTCGGCAGCGACCGCGACCTCTGGACCGTGGCGCGCGAGATCGCGGACGGGCGCGGGCGCATGGATACCGTGTTCGGCGAGGGCAAATGGCTCGACGTCATGGTGCCGCCGTGGAACCGCATCGACCCGCCGGTCGTCGCGCTGCTGCCGGCGCTCGGCTTCAACGGCCTCTCGACCTTCCATGTGCGTCCCGCGGCCGAGCCGGTGCCGGAGCTCATTGCCGTCAACACGCACATCGACGTCATCGACTGGCCGGGCACGCGCGCGTTCTCGGGCGACGAGGCCTGCATCGGCGCCACGCTCGCGCATCTCTCGGCGAAGCGGACCGGCAGAGCGGACGCGGGCGAGCCGACCGGGCTCCTGACGCACCACCTCGCCCACGACGAGGCGTCCTGGGACTTCATCGGGCGCTTCGTCCGGGCGACATCTGCGCACAAGGCGGCGCGCTGGATCTCGGCCTGCGACGCGTTCCCGGAACCCACGTGAGCCGTTACCTTTATCCCGTGCGTTCTCTGATGCCGGACTATGTCCGCTGCGCCGCCGGGCTCGCGGTCACCGCCGGGCCGCTCCTGTTCCTGCCGCTCGCGCCCCCGATGGCCTGGATCCTCGGCGCGCTCGGCCTCCTTTTCGCGATTCACGGGCTTCGCACCGCACTCCGGCACGCCATGCGGATCGAGTGCGACGCGCACGGGATCGAGGCAACGGGCCTCCTTGCGCAGCGCATCGACTGGAGCGAGCTTCGCGCCCTCCGCCTGCGTCATTTCAGCACCCGCCGGGATGGCTCCGGAGGCTGGATGCAGCTTGTTCTCAAAGGTCCCGCGTGTACAATCCGCGTGGAATCGACGATCGTCGGTTTCGAAGAAATCGTATCGTGCGCGACGGTGGCCGCCAGGGTCGGCGGTCTCGACCTCCCAGCGGCGACGCTCGGCAACCTCGACGTACTCGGTTTGAGTTCGAAGTTCACACGTCCGTCAGCGGCGACCGATGCCCGATCTGTTGAATGTCAGCGGTCTTGAGATCGAATTCCATGTGACGGAGGGCGTCGTCCGTGCCGTCGACGGGGTCGATTTTCGCGTGCCCGCGGGCCGCACGGTGGCGCTCGTGGGCGAATCCGGATCGGGCAAGTCCGTGGTTTCGCAGGCGATCATGGGCATCCTGCCGAAATCGGCGAAGATCGCCGGCGGCTCCATCGTCTTCAACGACCCGCGCGACGGCTCCTCGACCGACCTCCTCAAGCTCGACCGCGACGGACCCGAGATGCGACGCATCCGAGGCGGGCGCATCTCGATCATCTTCCAGGAGCCGATGACCTCGCTCTCGCCGGTCCACACCATCGGCGACCAGGTCTCGGAAGCCTTGTTCCTCCACCGCGACCTGACGCGCAACGAGGGCATGGAGCTGACCGCGGAAATGCTCCGCCTCGTCGGCTTCCCCGATCCGACGAAGGCGCTCGCGACCTATCCGTTCGAGCTGTCGGGCGGGCTCCGCCAGCGCGCGATGATCGCGATGGCGCTGGTCTGCCGCCCGGCGCTGCTGATCGCCGACGAGCCGACGACGGCGCTCGACGTGACGATCCAAGCGCAGATCCTGAAGCTGATGGGCGACCTGCAGAACGAGCTGCAGATGGCGGTACTGATGATCACCCACGATCTCGGCGTCGTCGCCAACGTCGCCGACGAGATCGTCGTCATGTATCACGGCCGCGTGCTGGAACGTGGCACGCTGCAGGACATCTTCCGCAATCCGCAGCACGACTATCTGCGCGCGCTGCTGCGCGCCGTGCCGCGCTTCCACATGCCGCCGGGCCAGCGCCTGACGCCGCTCCGCGAGATCGAACACCGCACCGGACACCTGCTCGCCGAACGCGAGGAGGCGCCGGCCCCGATCGACGGACCGCTCCTGGAGGTCAAGGGGCTGACCAAGACCTACGCGCTCCGGAAGGGAGGCTTCTCCTCCGGCGGCGGCACGACGCGCTTCCTCGCGGTCGACGACGTGAGCTTCTTCGTCGAGCGCGGCGAGTGCCTCGGCCTCGTCGGCGAAAGCGGCTGCGGCAAGACCACGCTGTCGAAGATGATCATGCGCGCGCTGTCGCCGGACTCGGGCGAGGTACTGTTCAACGACGGCGGCACCGTGGTCGATCTCGCCAGACTGCCGGAAAAGGACCTGCTGCCCTTCCGGCGCAAGATCCAGTTCATGTTCCAGGACCCGTTCTCGTCGCTCAACCCGCGCATGACGGTGTTCGACATCGTCTCCGAGCCGCTCCTGATCCACGGCATCGGCGACGCCGCCTACCGCGCCGAGATGGTGCAGGAACTCATGGCATTGGTCGGCCTCGACCCGCGTTTCCTCAACCGCTATCCGCACTCGTTCTCCGGCGGGCAACGCCAGCGCATCGGCATCGCCCGCGCGCTCGCGCTCCGGCCCGAGCTGCTGCTGTGCGACGAGCCGGTGTCCGCGCTCGACGTTTCGGTGCAGGCGCAGATTCTGAACCTGCTGAAGGACCTGAAGCAGGAGCTCGGTCTCACCTATATCTTTATCTCGCACAACCTCGCGGTCGTCGACTACATCGCCGACCGGATCGCGGTGATGTGCGCGGGGCGTCTCGTGGAGACCGCGCCGCGCGCGCGACTGTTCCGCCGCCCGCTCCATCCCTACACCAAGGCGCTGCTGTCGGCGGTGCCGGAGCCCGATCCCAGCCGGCGCCTCGACCTCGGGGCGCTGATGGAGGGCAAGGCGTCGATCCCGCGCGAGTGGCCGGCGCCCTTCACCATCGACGGCGGACGCCCGCTCGCGCTCGTCGATCTCGGCGGCGGCCACTATGTGCGCGCGGATCCGACCGCGGATCTTTCGGGGCTGGGCGCATGAGGGGCCGCGTCCTCGGCATGGCGCTCGCCACGCTCGCGCACCTCTCGACGGCGCCCGCCTTCGCGGAAGCGCCGATCCTCGCCGACGCCGTGCGCGACGGCACGCTGCCGCCGGTCGCGGCGCGCCTGCCCGAAAAGCCCCGCGTCGTGGAGATCGAAAATCCCGGCCAACAGGGCGGCACGCTCCGCGTCGTGTTCGGCCAGTCGAAGGACACGCGCATCCTCGTCGTCTACGGCTATGCGCGGCTCGTCACCTACGACCGCGAGTTCCGGCTGCGGCCCGACATCCTCGAAGCAGTCGAGACCCAGGGGAACCGCGTCTTCACGCTCCGGCTGCGGCGCGGTCACCGCTGGTCTGACGGCACACCGTTCACCGCCGAGGACTTCCGCTACTGGTGGGAGGACGTCGCGAACGACCGAAAGCTTTCGCCCCTCGGCCCGCCGCCGCAGATGGTCGTCGACGGCACGGCCGCGACGTTCGAGATGCTGGATGCGCAGACCGTGCGCTTCACATGGCCGTCGCCGAACCCCTATTTCCTGCCGTCCCTCGCCGCGGCGACGCCGCTCTACATCTACCGCCCGGCGCACTATCTGAAGCAGTTCCACGCGCGCTATGCGGACCGGGAGCGACTCGCCGAAATCGCCAAATCCTCCGGCCAGCGCGACTGGGCCGCGCTCCACAACCGGGCCGACAACCAGTACAAGAACGACAATCCCGATCTGCCGACGCTGGAGCCCTGGATGCTGCGGACGCGCCCCCCGGCGCAGCGCTTCCTGTTCGTGCGCAATCCTTGGTTCCACCGCGTCGACCGCAACGGCGTCCAGCTCCCCTATATCGACCGGGTGGCGATGAACATCGCGGCGCCCGGCGTGATCGCGCTCAAGACCGGCGCGGGCGAGGCAGACCTCCAGGCGCGCGGCATCGCCTTCAACAACTACACCTTCCTCAAGGAGGCGGAGAAGCGCGAGCACTTCAACGTGCGCCTGTGGCAGACCGCGCGCGCCGCCCATCTCGCCCTGTTCCCGAACCTCAACGCGAAGGACCCGGCGTGGCGTGCGCTGCTGCGCGACGCGCGTTTCCGCCGCGCACTCTCGCTCGCCGTCGACCGGCACGAGATCAACCAGGTGATCTATTACGGCCTCGCCATCGAGGGCCAGAACACCGTGCTGCCGAAGAGCCCGCTCTACCGTCCCGACTACCGGAGCGCATGGGCGAAATTCGATCTCAAGCGCGCCAACAGGCTGCTCGACGGGATCGGGCTGACGAAGCGAGATTCGCGCGGCGTCCGCCTGCTGCCCGACGGACGGCCGATGGAGATCATCGTCGAGACCGCGGGCGAGGACACCGAGCAGACCGACGTGCTGGAGCTGATCCGCGATTCGTGGCTCAAGGTCGGCATCAAGCTGTTCACCCGCCCGTCGCAGCGCGAGGTGTTCCGCAACCGCGTGTTCGCGGGAGACACGGTGATGTCGATCTGGTCGGGCCACGAGAACGGCATCCCCAACGCCGACACGATCCCCGACGAGTTCGCGCCGACGAGCCAGCTCCAGCTTCAATGGCCGAAATGGGGCCAGCACCACCAGACGCGCGGCCGCGCGGGCGAGGCGCCCGAGGATCCCGCCGCGCTCGAGCTGCTCACGCTCAACGGCGCCTGGGTGAACGCGCGGAGCGTCGCCGAGCGGCGCGAGATCTGGACGCGTATCCTCCGCATCAACGCCGACCAGGTCTACACGATCGGCCTCGTCGCCGGCGTGCCGCAGCCGGTGGTCGTCGACCGCGACCTGCGCAACGTGCCCGAACGCGGAATCTTCAACTGGGACCCGGGCGCGCATTTCGGTATCTACATGCCGGACACGTTCTGGTTCGA
>JAYOEF010000118.1:0-11922 GCA_038106605.1 Alphaproteobacteria bacterium | reverse complement strand
TACGAATGGAAGGCCGGCGACCTGATGCTGTCGGCGCCGGGCTGGGGCACGCACAACCACGCGTCCTACGACGAGTCGGTCTACGAGCTCACCATCCAGGACCAGCCGCTCAACATCGTCATGGAAAGCCTGCTGTGGCAGGAGGACCTGAAGCATCCGTGGTCGGTCCTCGGCGCGAATTACGGCTTCGACACGAACGCCGAAGACCTGCGCCGGGCCGGCGAGTAATCGCGACACCTAATAACGCCGCCGTTCGGGAGCTTTCCCGGGCGGCGGATTGAAATGCGACGCGACGCAGGGCAGGATCGGCCCCGCGTCGCCGTTGTATTACGACATCAGAATAATCCGCGCCGCAGGACCGCCGCAGGGGAGACCGTGAGATGATGAAGCTGCCGAACAATTTCCTCAAAGGCTCGATCCCGCCGCTGATCACGCCGTTTCGCAAGGGAAAGGTCGATTACGACGCCTATGCCGGCCTCGTCGAATTCCAGGTGGCGAACGGGTCGCACGGAATTCTCGTCAACGGCACGACGTCGGAGCCGGCCTCGCTCACCGTCGAGGAGCGCAATAAGCTCGTCGACGTCGCCGTCGAGGCGGCCGCGGGCAAGCTGCCGATCGTCGCGGCGACCGGTTCGCAGAACATCATCGAGACGGAAATCCTGTCGGCGCATGCCGAGAAGGCCGGCGCCGACGCGCTCCTGATCGTGACGCCCTACTACACGCGTCCGCCGCAGCGCGGTCTCGTCGAGTACTACAAGGTGCTCGGCAAGCAGACGGGCTTGCCCTGGATGATCTATCACATCCCGGGACGCGCGGCGGTGTCGGTCACGCTCGACACGCTGAAGCAGATCGCCGACGCCTGCCCCAATTTCGTCGGCATGAAGCATGCGGTCGACGACCTCGGGTTCGCGTCGACCTGCCTCGATCATTTCGGCATGGACTTCCGTATCTTCGTCGGGCTCGAGGATCTCAGCTACCCGATGATGGCGGTGGGCGCCTGCGGCCTGATGAACGCGGTCGGCAACCTGCAGCCCAAGAAGCTCGCCAAGATGTGCGACGCGATCTGGGCGGGCGATCTCAAGAAGGCGCAGAAGCTCCATTACGAACTGTTCGAGATCAACCAGGCGGTGTTCTACGACACCAATCCGATCCCCATGAAGTACATGATGAAGCGGCTCGGTATCATGCCGAAGAACGAGCATCGCCTGCCGATGCTCCCGGCGACCAAGGAACTCGAGAAGCGCCTCGATGGCGTCCTCAAGCGCGCCGGCCTGCTCGACGAGAAGAAGGCCAAGAAGGCCGCCTGAGCCCCCGGACAGGGCAGGAAAAGGTGAAGCAGGCGATCAAGCGCCGTCTCGGATACCGCCCGCTCGATGAGACACGGGCCGTCCGGGATGCGCTCTCGTCGCTGAGCCCCCTTTCCGGCCAGCCGGTATGTCCGCCTTGGGAAGGCGATCTCATCCACGAGACGCTGAACGAGCTGGAGGCAACCGCTTGCCTCGAGATCGGCTTCCATAGCGGGAGCACCGCCGTCTACATGCTGAACGCCCTGCGCAAACGCGGCGGCAGCGTCACGTCGATCGAGCCGAACCCGCGAGACATCCGCGGATTCGAGACCGTCGCGGCATTCGATCCGAGAACGGCCCGCCATGACGTGGTGGCGGCGCGAAGCGACGAGGCCCTGCCGCGCCTGCTGGCCGAAGGCCGAAAGTTCGACTTCATCTTCATCGACGGCTGGAAGACGCTCGACGCGCTGTTCGTCGACGCCTACTACGCGACGCGCCTGCTGCGAACGGGCGGCGTCCTCTTCTTCGACGACCATCACATGCCGTCGGTGCGAACGACGGTGCGGATGCTCCGCTCGCATTACGGCTACCAGCCGATGAGCACGCTTCCATCGCACGCCGGTACCGGCTTCAGGCTCTACCTTGCCCTCATAAGCGGCACCCGCCACATGCCGTTCGTCCGCATCCGCAAGACGCTCCGCGATGCCGAGGCGCCGGCTGCGCGTGACTGGAACTTCTCCGCGCCGATTTAGGCCGACAGCGCCCGCAGCAGCCCGCCGTCGACCTCGGCGGCGAATTTCCGCCCGGCTAGCGACTTGAGGTTCGCCGGCGCCCCGGGTCCGCCGTTCACGCAGGCTTCGCAGGCGTTGATGCTGGTAAACGGCACCGGGATCGTGCGCATCGCGGCTTCGAGCCGTTTCCGGTCGTCGTCGGTCTCGGGCGCCAGCGGTTCGTTGGACGCAAGAAGCTCTGCCGCCTTCCGGTCGTCGCCTCCCGCCTTGCGGCGGAGCAGATCGAGCCAGACGCGCTGGTAGTCGGCGGCTCGCCGGTAGTGATCGCGCACGCAGCATTCGGGATAGCCGAGAAGGCGAGCTTCCTCCGCCACGGTAATCGCCGCCGTTTCGCAGATTCTCGCGACCTCATCCGCCGTCGCCCGGGCGCGGCAGATATACCAGGCGCGATGCTCGGCGAAGGCCTGACGCGTGTGGTCGAGATACCAGTCGGGAAGATCGGCGCCCGCGCCTGCGTCCGCACTCGCATCCCAGAACGGCCCCTCGACGATGTGGAGCTTCGCGTCCGCCGCGACCTGGAGCACGCCCTTGATCCACGCCGGATCGTTGAAGCCGCGCCCGAGCAGCATCACGGGCTTGAGCCCCGCCATTGCCGACAGGAGGTCGAGCGCTTCCTGCGCGGACATGTGCGCATCGTGCGGGTCCGACGTATCCGCCGGGATCGCCTTCAGCTTCCGGAGCGCATTGCGGAGCTTCGACTTGTTCTGGAGCGCCATCGGATCCTATTCCGCCGCTGCGGCCGGGCTGGGCCGCTCTCGGCGGGTTGATAGCAGGAATACGGCCGGAATCGAGAGCAAAGCGCCCACCATGATCAGGTGGAAGTCGTTGAGAAAGCCGATGGCGAGCGCCTGGCGCGAAATCTCGCGCTCGAGAAGTCCAAGGCCTTCGGGCTTCAGGATATCCCACTGCAGGGGCAGCCAGGGCGCGTGCATGGCGTCGTTATAGGGAGACGCCCGTTCCGCGAGATAGGCATGCGCCGTGATCTGGCTCCGCGACAGGACGCTGATGACGATCGAGACACCGATCCCGCTGCCGTAGTTGCGCATCAGGCTCGTCAGCGTCGACGCCTCGGTACGGAGGTTCGGCGCGAGCGTCCAGAACGAGACCGCCGTGAGGGGCACGAAGATGAGGCCGATGCCGATGCCGTTGAAGAAGGCCGCCACGATGAACGGCCAGATCCCGACGTCCGGCGTGAAGGTCGAAAAGCACCAGGCGGAATATGCGGTCGAGGCGAATCCGATCGCGATCTGAAGCCGCGGATCCATCCGTCCGCTGAACCGCCCCGCCAGGATGAGACCGACGAGCGAGCCGAGCCCGCGCGGCATCATCACCATCGCCGCGGTAAAGGTCGGGTAGCCGCGGACGCTCTGCAGGAAGAGCGGCATGATGACGTTCATCGACAGCACGAGAACGCCGAGGAGGAACATGAAGACGAGCCCGAGCACGAAATTCCGATCCGCGAAGATCGCAGGCGAGATGAAGGGGTTGTCGGTCGTCAGCGAATGGACGACGAACATGTAGAACCCCATCGCGGCGACCGCCGCCGTGACGATGATGACGTCCGCATCGAACCAGCCCTCGCGCTCGCCGCGGTCGAGCAGAAACTGCGTCGCCGCGAGCGCGATGCCGATCGCGGTGAAGCCGAACCAGTCGAACCTGCGGTCGCGGTTCAGCGGGCTTTCACGGATGAACAGGACGGCGCCCGCGATGCCAAGCGCGGCGAACGGCATCGAGACGTAGAACACCCATCTCCAGCTGTATTCGTCCGTGAGCCAGCCGCCGATCACGGGCCCCATCACGGGCGCGAACATCACGCCGATCCCCCAGATCGACACCGCCTGGCCGTGTTTCTCACGCGGATAGGAATCGAGCATCAGCGCCTGGCTGATCGGGATAACCGGGGCGGAGAACATGCCCTGGAGCATGCGGAAAATCAGGATCTCGCTGATCGAGGTAGCGTTGCCCGACATCACCGAACACACCGCGAACCCGAGCAGCGACAGGATGAACAGTTTCCGCCGTCCGATACGCCCGGCCAGCCATCCGGTCGCCGACATGGTGACGGCCTGCATCATGAAGTAGGTCGTCATCACCCAGGAGATCTGGTCCTGGCTCGCGCTGAGGCCGCCCTGCATGTGCGGCAGCGCGATGGTCGCGATCGTCATGTCCATGATGACGACCGTGGTCGCCATCATCACGGACGCGGTCACCAGCGCCCGGTTGGCATGGCTTTCTGTCGCCGTGTCGGGAGACATCGGGGGGCCCCGTGCGCTCAGTCTGCGACGCGGATGCGGGCGAAGGCGGAATCGACCATGCGGAACAGCGAGCGCTCGCGCTTCGTGTCGATTTCCACCGTGACGGTCATGCCCGCACGAAGCGCGACGTCGTCCGCCGCACCGTCGAGTTCGAGCCTCACCGGAACGCGCTGGACCACCTTCACCCAGTTGCCGCTCGCATTCTGCGGCGGCAGTATCGAAAGCTCGGCCCCGGTCGACGGGCTGATCGAGACGACGCGCGCCGTCCATGTCCGGTCGGGATAGGCGTCGACCGCGATCGTCGCCGTCTGGCCCGGCATCACGTGAGTGAGCTGGGTTTCCTTGAGGTTGGCCTCGACCCACGTCTCGGCGGTGGCGATGATCGGGATCACCGCCTTCCCTTCCTCCACATATTCGCCGGGCTGGAGCGTGACCCGGCCGACGATCCCGTCGGCGGGGGCCGAAACGCGCGTCCGCCGCAGGTTGAGCGCGGCCTGGTCTCGCCGCGCGACCGCTTCCAGATACATCGGGTGCGTCTCGTCGGGCGCATCGTAGGCTCCGCCGAGCTTCGCCAGCACCTGCTGGATGCGCTGGTTGAGCGTACGTTCGGACTGCCGCGCATGCGTCAGGTTCCGGTCCGCCTCGTCGTATTTCGCCTGCGACGCCACGCCGCGCGCCGAGAGCTGCTTCTGCCGCTCGAAGGTCCGGAGCTGGAAACGTACGTCCTCTTCGGCCTCGGCCCGCTCGGCCTGTGCGGCGCGGTACTCGGCGCGAAGCGCCGCAAGCGTATTGCGGATGCCGGCGATCTCCGCCTCCGCCTTCGCAAGATCGATACGGCGCTGCTCGGGATCGAGCTCGAACAGCGGGTCGCCAAGCTTCACACGGTCGTTCTCGTGCACGAAGACGCGGATCGCACGCCCGTCGATGTCGGCGCTGACCGCGAGGTGATGCGCCTTGACGTAGGCGTTCTCCGTGGAGACGAACCGCGTGCTCTTGAGCCACCAATCGCCGCCGACGAGCACCGCAGCGAGCGGCAGGACGCCGAGGAGTACCGTGCGCGTCAGTTTTCTGCGGAGCGCCATCTTATTCCTCTCCGCGGGCGGACTCGCCCATCATGCCGGACAGGTTCGCCTTCACGCGGACGAGGAGCTGGTGGAGCTTCTCCTCCTCGCCCGGCGTCATCCCGGCGAACACGCCGTCGAGCACCTGTCCTGCGAGCATGTCCATCTCGTCGAGCAGCGGGCGAACCGCGTCGGTGAGGAATAGCCGTTTGGTGCGTGCGTCGCGCGCGTCGGGCCGGCGCTCGACCCACCCTTTCGCCTCAAGCCGCTCGATCAGCTTCCCGAGGGTCGGCTTCTCGATCCCGAGCGCGCCTGCGAGTTCTGTCTGTGTGCAGTTCTCCAGGCGGTTGAGGCGGGTCAGAACGCGCCACTGGGCGCGCGTGAGGCCGAGCGGCTCGACCCTGCGGTCGTAGACGGTGCGCAGCATGCGCGAGACGTCGCCGATCAGGTAGCCCGCATTGTCGGGCGGAATGTGTCTGTCCACGGAAGTGTCCCGGTTGCGGCCGTTTCTCTAGTTAGCCAGCTTACTATAAGCCAGCTTACTAAAAAAAATCCATACGGCGGAATCGGCGGGTGCCATGCGTCTTAGACGCTACACCTGCCCCGAAAGCCGCGCTAAAGTTCGTAACCGATCGATAAACCGGGGACGGAACGGGATGGAAATCGCACCGCTCAAGGACACGATCGGCGCCGAGGTGCGCGGGCTGGACCTCCGCGAGCCGCTGGACGCCGGCGTCAGGGCCGCCCTCGAAGACGCCTGGAAGAAACATATCGTTCTTCTGTTCCGCGACCAGGAACTCGACGAGGGGTCGCAGATCGCGTTCGCTAACCAGTTCGGCGAGGTCGGCGTGCGCGCGCGCCCCGTAGAACGGCGCGCCGAAGGCGCGGACTACAACGCCGCGATCATGCTTGTCTCGAACGCGAAGAAGGACGGCAAGTACATCGGTTCGCTGCCGGACGGCGAAATGTGGTTCCATCACGACATGTGCTACGACCGGATGCCGCACAAGGGCACGTTCCTGTTCGCCATGGAGCTGCCGTCGACCGGCGGCAACACCTGCTTCGCCAACATGTACGAAGCCTATGACAGGCTTCCGGAGGAAACCCGCAAGGCGCTCGAAGGCCGTCGCGCGCTGCAGATCTACGACTACGCGACCCGCGAACAGGTCGACATCTCGGACGATATCTCGAAGTACAAGCATTACGTCCAGCCCGTCGTCGTCACCCATCCGGAGACGGGCCGGAAGGCGCTCTACGTCAATCCGCTGATGACGGCCAGGATCGAGGACATGCCGGCCGACGAGAGCCGCGATCTCCTCGACGAGCTCTTCGCCTTCACAGAGAATTCGGAGATCATCTACGAGCATGTCTGGCGCAGGGGCGACCTGATGATGTGGGACAACTGGTGCTCGACCCATGCCCGCACAGATTTCCCGCCGTCGGAGCTCCGCATGCTGCGACGCTGCACGATCAAGGGACGCGAACTCAACGAGTAGCGAGGAAGACCGGACCATGACGCTCGACATCCGCAAGCTCACCCCGACCATCGGCGCCGAGATCGTCGGCGTCGACCTGTCGCAAGACCAGGATGCGGAGACGGTGGCAGCTCTCAACCGCGCCTGGCTCGACAATCTCGTTCTCCTGTTCCGCGGCCAGAAACTGACGCCGCAGCGGCTGACCGAGATCACTGGCATGTTCGGCAAGCTTGGCGGCCTTGCCCGTCCCAAGCAGTACCGCACCAGCGGTCACGATTCCCTGCCGGACGGGATCATGCTGATCTCCAACATCCGCGAGAACGGCGAGCCCATCGGCGCGCTTCCGGACGGCGAGATGATGTTCCATCACGACATGCTACATGCCGAGGTGCCGCACAAGGCGACGATGCTCTATGCCGTCGAGATACCGTCCGAAGGCGGCGACACGCTGTTCGCCAACGGCTACGCCGCCTACGAAACCCTGCCGATCGAGGTCCGCGCGCCGCTCGAGGGGCGGAAGGCATTCCATCACTACAATTACGGCACGACGCAGAAGGGCGACAATCGCGGGACGCCGGCGTTTGCAGAATCCGTCCACCCGGTGTTCCGCACCCATGACGATACCGGCCGCAAGGCCGTTTACGTCAATCGGCTGATGACCGAAGGCGTCGTCGACATGGACGAAGCGCAGTCGGGCCGTCTGCTCGAAGCGGTGTTCGATCATTCCGAGAAGCCGGAATTCGTCTATGCGCATCGCTGGCAGGTCGGTGACCTGCTGATCTGGGACAACCGCTGCTCGATGCATGCGCGGACCGATTTCCCGGAAACCGAACGGCGCCTGATGTGGCGCACGACGATCGTGGGAGAAGCACGTCCCGTATAAGAACCATAGGGAGAAGCCTCGAATGGGCAAACTGCTGAGCGACGAACAGATTCGCGCGTGGGAACGGGACGGATGCATCTTCCCGATCCGCGCAGTAGATGCGGACGAAGCCGAGGCGAACTACCGCCGGTTCCTCGCGCTCGAGGACGAGATCGGCGAAGAGCCGCAGAAGCGTTACAAGATCAAGGCGCACCTGCCGTTTCCCTGGATGTGGGACATCATCCGCACCCCCCGGATTCTAGACGCGGTCGAGGACATCATCGGCCCCAACATCCTGTGCTGGGGCTCCTCCTTCTTCTCGAAGCAGGCGCACGATACGCGCTTCGTGTCCTGGCATCAGGATTCGACCTATTACGGCCTGTCGGAACAATCGACGGTCAACGTCTGGTACGCCTTCAGCGAATCCGACGTCGAATCCGGCTGCATGCGTTTCATTCCGGGAACCCACCGCATGGGCCAGCTCGATCACGAGGAAACCTATGCCGCGGACAATCTCCTGGTGAAGGGCCAGACGATCAAAGGCGTCGACGAAAGCCGCGCGATAGACGTCGTGCTGAAGCCGGGCGAATTCTCGATCCACCACGAGGCGGTCGTCCACGGGTCGGGGCCGAACAATGCAAACCGTCCGCGCATCGGGCTTTCGATCCACTACATCGCGCCGCACGTCCACCAGGTGAAGCTCAGGGAAGCATCCGCAACGCTCGTCCGCGGCCGCGATACGCACGGTTTCTGGACGCCCGAGCCCGAGCCCGAGAAGGACTTCGATCCAGTCTGCCTTGCCGCGCTCGACCGGACCTACAGCGAATATCGCTCCGGGGCCGGCAAGCACTGAGCCGCCGCGGGCAAGCAGAGGAGGCCGAAATGTCGAAAGTCCTGACCGAAGCCCAGATCGAAGGATGGAAAAGAAACGGCGCGGTCTGGCCCATCGACCTGCTGAGCACGGACGAGGTCGCCGACTACCGCCGGCGTTTCGATGCGCTCGAGCAAAAGATCGGCGCGGAGGCGCAGTCGAAGTTCCGCATCAAGGCGCACCTGCCGTTTCCGTGGCTGTGGGACCTCGTCACGCATCCGCGCCTTGCAGACGTCATCGAGGATCTGATCGGACCGGACATCGTCTGCTGGGGATCGTCGTTCTTCACGAAGAAGGCCCACGATCCGCGCTTCATCTCGTGGCATCAGGATTCGACCTATTACGGGCTCGAACCTCCGGAATCGATCACGGCCTGGGTCGCCTTTACCGATGCGACGCCTCTCTCCGGCTGCATGAAGATCATTCCGGGCAGTCACACGGGCGAGGCGATCCTGCCCCACGACGAAACGTACGATCCGAACAACCTCCTTTCGCGCGGCCAGACGATCCGCGACCTGGATCCGTCGGCGGCGGTCGAGATGCCCCTGAAAGCGGGCCAGTTCTCCGTCCATCACAACAAGACGATCCATTCGTCGGAGCCCAACAACGCCGACTGGCCGCGGATCGGTTTCGCTATCCATTTCGCGGCGACGAGCGTGCGCCAGGCCCAGTTCGACGACGCGCTGGCGATCCACATCCGCGGCAACGATCCGGAGGGCAACTGGGTCGAGGATCCGCGCCCCGAGTACGAGATGTCGCCGGAAAGCGTCCAGGCGGTCGCCGACTACTGGCACCGCTACCGCACGGCGATGACCGCACAGCAATGATCCAGGGGCCTGACCCCGCGCGTGCGATCTGCGCCTGACGCCGTTCTAGGAATCCGTTAACTTCGCGCCATGGCTCTTCCCGAACTCGAAACCGTCGACGTCGGCGGCACCCCCATCGCCATCCGCGATACCGGCGGCAACGGCCCGACCCTCGTGCTTCTCCACGGCCTCGGCAGTTCGTCGCAGAGCTGGGCGTTCCAGTTCCGGGCACTGGGCGAGAAGTACCGTCTCGTCGCCTGGGACATGCCGGGCTACGGCGCATCGGGCGGGTTCGTGCGGGACAACCCGACCGCGGAGCACTACGCCTATGCGCTCGACGCCACGCTCGATCTGTTAGGCGTCGGCGGGGTCCATATCGTCGGTCACTCGGTGGCGGCCCTGATCGGCGCCGCCTATGCCGTCGAACACCCGGACCGCACCCTGTCCTACACGTTCTGCCAGGGCCTGACCGGCCTCGGCGGCCTTACGGTCGACGAGCGGGCGCGACAGCGCAGGGCGCGCCTCGACGCCATGGCGGACGGGCCGGAGGCCCTCGCCGAATCCCGCGGCCCGTCGATCGTGGGGCCGGGAACCCCGCCGATGGTCACGGCGCTTGTGGTCGCGATCATGAAGCGCGTGCCGGCAAAGGCCTACAGCCAGGCCATCGAGATGATGGCGCAGACCGACTTCTTCTCCCTCGCCCCCGGAATCGCCTGCCCGTCGCTGGTCATGGCCGGGGATGCCGATCCGGTCTCCACGGTCGCCAACGGCGAAGCGGCGCGCACCGCCCTCGATGCGGGCGCGGGCGGCGGCGGGCCGATGGAAACGATCGCCGGTGCCGGGCACCTCGCCGGAATGGAGAATCCCGCTGCGTTCAACGCTGCGCTGTCGGGTTTCGTCGACGGTGTGGAAGCACGCAAATCGGCCGCGCGGTCCTGACCGTCCGGGCCCGCCCCGAATGCTCGATCGCCGCATATACGAGACCTTGACCGGCGAAGACGACGGCAGGGTCTGCCGCGACATTCCGGAATCCGCCTGCCGTCATCAGCCGCGCAATTTCCTGATCCACATCCTGAGCCTCGCCGCGACCAAGACGGGCGATGGCCTCGCGGATCCGAAGCTCGTCCTTTCCTGGCTTCTGGGCGCGGTCGGCGCGCCCGCCGCCGCCATCGGCCTGCTCGTGCCTGTACGCGAGGCGGGCGCCCTGCTGCCGCAGCTGTTTACGGCCGCCACGATCCGTTCCCTGCCGCAAAGGAAATGGGTTTGGGCCGCAGGCAGCGTCGTCCAGGGCCTTTCGGTGCTCGGCATCGCAGCCGCGGCGCTCTCGCTTGAGGGTGCGGCCGCGGGCTGGACCGTCGTCGCGCTCCTCGCCGCCTTCGCGCTGGGTCGAAGCGCCTGCTCGGTGGCTTACAAGGACGTTCTCGGCAAGACCGTCTCCAAATCGACCCGCGGCACGGCGACCGGAACCGCAAGCTCGATCGGCGCCATCGGCGTCCTCCTGTTCGGCGCGTTTCTGAGCACGGGCATGCTCGAACGATCGGTGCCGACGATCTGCGGCGCGCTCGCGCTTGCGGGCGTCCTCTGGATCGCGGCCGCGCTGATGTTCGCAACCGTCGCCGAAGAGCCGGGCGCAACGGGCGGCGGCGGGAACCCGCTTCGCGTCGCGATCGAACAGGCGGCGCTGTTGCGCCATGACGGTCAGCTCGTCCGCTTCATCGCGACGCGGGGACTTCTGATCGCGACTGCGCTCGCACCGCCCTATCTCCTCGCGCGCGGCGGCGCGGCGGCGGCAGGCAAACCCGGCGCGCTCGGTTCCTTCGTTCTCGCATCGGCGCTCGCCTCCGCGATCAGCACCTACGTTTGGGGGCGCCTGTCGGACCGGTCGAGCCGGCGCGTCCTCATGCTCTCGGGCGCCGTCGCCGCGCTGGCGCTCGGGGCGGCAGCCCTCCTCGGCCATTTCGCACCGCAGGCGATGGGGAGTGGATTCTTGCTCCCCGCGCTTCTGTTCGTCCTCACGATTTCATAATAGGGCGTCCGGATCGGGCGGTCGACGCATCTGGTGGACATGGCCTCGGCAGAACGCCGCGGTGCCTATACCGCACTCTCCAACACGATCGTCGGCGCATTGCTCGCCGCGGGCGGAATCTTCGGGTTCATCGCAGACCTCGCCGGAACGGCGACGGTGCTCGCGCTCTTTGCCGGGATGTCGGCCGCAGCGGCGATCACCGCACGCGGCCTCGACGAGGTCCAGAATTGAGGGGCTACTCGGCGGCGATGCTCGTCCGGCCGGCGACAGCCTTCCGCGTCCCCTCCTCCAGCAGCTTCCGCCAATGGCGGTACCAGCCTACGAAGCAGCCTTCGTAGTCCCACTTCTCGCAATGGGACTCGGGATTGAAGCCCGCCTTGCGCGCCTCCTCGTCGGGCCCCGGCCTCATGGTCCGGAGGCCGCGATCGTAAAGGTTCCAGCCCGCCTCGGTGCCGTGGAATCCCTCCTGCGCCGTGTCGAGCGAGACGA
>JAYOEF010000117.1:0-11925 GCA_038106605.1 Alphaproteobacteria bacterium | reverse complement strand
GCCCAGGGCACGGCGACGGTCGCGATCGTCGACGAGCGCCGCGAGCGCCGCGCCGATAAGCTCCGGCGATCCCGCGGGCACGATCAGCGCCTCGGCCCCGTCCCGGGCGACGTCGGCGATCCCCGTTTCGGGCGTCGCCACCACCGCGAGGCCCGCTGCCATCGCCTGCAGCATGGCGAGCGAGAGACCCTCTTCGTGCGACGGCAGGCAGAAGATGTCTGCCCGATGCAGCGCCTCGAGGACGCCCGGCCGGTCGAGCGGTCCGGTGAACCGCACGCCTTCGGCGTCCGAAGCGATGCCCGGCTCCGCCGGACCGGCCATTACGAGGTCGGCCCGCCCGCGGAGCGAGCGGTAGGCGGCGATCAGGTCCGGCGCTCCCTTGCGGATGCCGACGCCGCCGAGAAACAGGATCGTCGGACGCTCCCTGTCCGGCCGATCGGAATTCGCGGCGAACGCGCCGGCATCGACGCCGTAGGGATTGACGGTCAGGCGTCCGCGCGCGACGCCGTGCGCGACGAACGTATCGGCGGCGAAACGGCTCGGCACCTCGATGAGGTCGGCGAGATCGTACTCGGCGAGCTCGCGCGCGACGATATCGCGGTCGATGCCGGCGAAGGGCCTGTCATGCGCATCGTGAACCCGGCGCAGCACCTCGTCCTGGTGGAGGATGTGGGTCGAGCCGCGCTCGATCACCGCGAGCGCACCCTGTCGCTTCGCCTTGGCCGCGGCCTCCAGGCTCGCGCCGCTCCAGCCGAGAAAGACGTCGATGCCGCGCGGCAGCGTGCGGGCCGCGAACTTCGCGAAGCGGCGGCCGATGAAGGCGTGCGGGGCCGGCCCGATGCCGAAGCAGCCGTGCGCCCGCCGCAGCAGTTCGAGCGCAGGCGCGGTGCGAAGCGGAATGTCAGGGGGCAGGAAGCGGCGCGCGGCGAAAGCCGGATATGCGGTCGCGACCTGACGCACGTCCGCGACCTCGCGAAGCGCCTTGGCGAGTTCGAACGCGTGAAAGCGGCCGTGCACGCCGACCGCCACCTTCAGCGGCATGCGGCCTCCAGCGCGCGTTCGAGCTCTTCGGCGCGCCGTTCCCAGGACAGGCCGCGGAGGAATTCCGCGTTCGGCACGGCGGCGGTGCGATCGTCGCGGAGGAGCGCCTTCGCGACGTCGTCCGCCGTGTCGCAGCCGTAGAAGGGAATACCCGCGGCGCGGGCGAGCGACGCGGTCTCGGCGTCCGCCGCGGGCACGCAAAGGACGGGCCGTCCCGCGGCGAGCAGTTCCGGCACCTTGTGCTGGAACCAGGCCGGACCGCTCCGGATGAAGGCGTTCGCTCTTGCGGTCCGCTGCAGATCGTGCAGGCGGGCGAGGGGGAGGTAGCCGTGGTTGCGGAAGGCCGCGATGCCCGGCGTCGCCGCGGCGAGCGCCCGGATGCGTTCGCCCTCGTCGCCGGCATAGTCCACGATACGCGCGAGCCCCGACTCGCGCCCGGCGATGCCGATGCCGTCGAGCAGGGCGGAGAGCGCGCGGTCGTCGTAGAGCGCGCCGACGATGGTCACGCGCGCGGGGTCCGGGGCGGCGGCTCCGGTCCCGATGAAGTCGGCTGGAAGACCGCTGTAGATCACGGTCGCGGCGTCCGTCAGGCGTCTCGGGAAGAAGGGGGCGACATCGGCAATATGGCCGGCCGATAGCGCCGTCATCGCCGCCGCGTCCGCGGCTATTCCCGCGAGGCGCCGCCGGAAGGGGCGCGGAATGAACGTCGACCAGTAGTCCTTCACGTCGGCGACCCACGGGCAGCCCGCGGCGGCGGCTACGCGCCGCCCGATCAGCAGGCCTTCGGTGTTGCCGAAGTTCGCCCAGACCATGTCGGGGCGGAACGCCTGCGCGAGCACCGGAACGTATGCCGCGGCGCCCGCGCCCCAGTCGGGAAAGACCGAGCCCCGCCGGGCGTAGGATACCGCGACGGCGAGCTTGCTCGCGACGGACGGCAACTTTCCCGCACGCTGCCGGCGGAGGATCGCGTGACCCGCGGGAGCGCACGCGAGACCGATCGGCGCCGCCCAGTCGTGCGCGTCGAGGCGGCGCGCGAACTCGCCCGGCGCTTCCGCGGCGTCGTCCGGGCGCAGCGTCTCCGTGAGGAGGACGACGCGGTGGCCGCGTCGTGCCATCGCCTGCGCGAACTCGCGCGCGCGGACGGCGCAGACATGCTGCGTGTCCGGGTGGCAGTGGTTTACGAAGACGGCACGCATGCGGATCTCGGTGCGCCTGCGACGATCAGCGCAGCAGGTTGTACCGGAGGATGCAGTAGATCGCCCGGACGCCGTCCTTCCAGCCGATCTTCTTTCCTTCGCTGTAGGTGCGGCCGAAATAGCTGATCCCGACCTCGAAGATTCGTGGCGCCGGGCGCAGTTTCGCGACCTTGGCGGTGATCTCCGGCTCGAATCCGAACCGGCTTTCCTCGATGGAGATCCGGGAGAGGATGTCCCGCCGGAAAATCTTGTACCCGGTCTCCATGTCGGTGAGGTTCAGGTTGGTGAGCATGTTCGACAGCAGCGTCAGGAAACGATTGCCGAGGCTGTGCCAGAAATAGAGAACGCGGCTGACTTCGCCCGTCTTGAAGCGCGACCCGTAAACGATGTCGGCATGACCCTGGACGATGGGGGCGAGCAGCTTCGGGTAGTCGCCCGGGTCGTACTCGAGGTCCGAGTCCTGGATGAGGACGATGTCGCCGGTGGCTTCGGAGATGCCGGTCCGGAGCGCGGCGCCCTTGCCCTGGTTCACCGTATGCCTTACCGCGCGGACCTGCGGATATTCCGCCGCGAGACGCTCGATCCGGTCGCCCGTTCCGTCGGCCGATCCGTCGTCGACCAGTATGACCTCGATGCCGAGCCCCATCACGTTCGCGGAGAGGACGCGCGATACGACCTCGGCGACGGTGTTCGCCTCATTGTAGCAGGGAACGATGATCGATAGCTTCATGTCTGACATGGGCGTTACTTACCCAAACTCGCGCCGTGCGTCGATTGCCGATGCGGCGCTTTCATCGGTTTCCGGGACAACGATCGAACTCGACGGTCGCGAGGACGTAACCCACGGTCTGGAAACCGCCGCCGAGCTGCATGAGGGTGCGGGAGGGAGAGTGGCGACTTTCGAACCGGCGCGCGACGGCGATGCAACCGCTGTCCACCAGCCGGTCGATCATCCGATGGAAGGGCGTGGCTTCGAGTCGCGGGCTGCCGCGTTGCAGCATGCCCTCCGTGGCGTACAGGTGGGTGATGCCCTGCGCGCGGAGCTGCCCGGCGAACCGGCGATCGTCCCCGGCGTCGGGCCTGATGTCGACCTGCATCTGCGTATACGGATGGAGGACGTAGGAGCGGATTTCGAAGAGATAGGCGAGCTCCCGCGTGCCCGTGGCGACCGTGGCGCCGGGCGGAAGGTTCCTGTTTATCCAGTCGACTCCCTCGGCGCCCGATACGTTGCGCGCAAGGAACTGCTCTCTCGTTTCGCTTCCGAATGCGTAGTGCGCGTAGTTGACGCCGAACACGACCTGGCCGCAGGTCTGGATCGCGAGGACGGCGCCGACGCCCGCCGCTAGGCCTCGCGTCGCCCCGATCCGCCGCGCGCCTTCGACCGCCAGCGGGCAAAGCGCGGCCAGAAGCAGCGGATAGACGGGAAGAAGATGGCGGACGCGTTGGGTCGTGCCGCTGAAGAACCACAGCGAATAGAAGAGAAAGGCGATGGCGAGCGGAACGAGGATTTCGTCGCGCCGGGCTTCCCGGCGCGTCGCGCCCGCGAGCGCGAGCGGCAGGAGGACGAAGGCCAGCACGCCGAGGCCGGTGCGTCCGCCTTCGAGCTTCTCGACGAGATTGAACGAGGCGAGCGCCGGATAGAGGACGTAGTTCAGGAACGACCGTTCGAGGTGCAGTTCCCCCGCCGCATATGTCTTCGAGGAGTAAAGATTGAATTCCCGCGTCCAGTAGGACGTGTCCGGAAGCCCGAGGGCGCCGAAGAGTGCCGGAAAGATCGGGTCGCCGGTGTGGACGAAGTTCCAGGCGTACCACTGGAAACCGGCCGCTGCAGCCGCGCAGCCGAACGCCGCCGCGCGGGGCAGGCCGCCGCGCCGGAGCAGGACGACGAGGCATGCCGAGCCCGCGAAGATCAGGCCGAAAAACTTCGTCCCCACGAAGAAGCCCGCGAACAGGCCCGCCGCGACGATGGGGCCCGGCGCGGAGGACCGGCGCTGCTCGACGATGAGCATCGCCGCAGCCAAGGCGAAGGCGGCGCACCGGATCTCCACCTGTCCGTTGCCGCCGCCATAAAGAACCGCCGGCGCCGACAGGAATGCCGCCGTGAAGGCGAGAGACCAGAGTTCGGGAACGATGCGCCGGAGCGCCGCGAACAGCAGGACGCTGGTCGCCCAGCCCGTCGTCATGGTCCAGAGCGTCAGCGCCAGTTCGCCGCCCATGGCGAGCGCGGCCGCGTACGTCATCTGGACCAGCTTTGCCGAGGTGCCGTCGATCGCGCGCTCGTAGAAGAATATCCGGCCTTCGCGCAGGAAATCCTTGGGCTGGCCGAACTGGTAGGACAGCGTGTCCGCATCGGCCGGCGGCGCGATGCCCTCGAGCAAATCGACGAAACCGACGAGCGCGACGACGGCGATTAGGATCGCGAGCAGCACGGATGCGGACGGCCGGCGCGGTTCGATCGGGAGCCACGCCCGGTTCAGGACGAAGGCACCGATGCCTGCGGCGGTGGAGGCCCAGAAGACCGGAGCGAAGAAGTGGCCCGCGACTCCCGGAAAGAACAGCAGCCAGCCGAGGATGCCGTATCCTGCGACGAAACTGAGGCACCACCTGTCGAGGGGCGGAAGGACTAGGCTCCGCCCCGTAAGGCCGCGAAGGGCGAGGCCGCCCAGGCCGATGCTGGCGAGCGCAAGGGCGACCACCGCCGCGACGGAGACGAGTGCGCTCAAGGGACGGTCTGCGGTGTCGGGCGTACTAGAGCGGCCATGCCGGCAAGATAGTCTTTACAATCGGACGGAACGACCACAGGTAAGCCCCGAGCACGGCAGCGAGCCAGACCAGGGAAAGCAGGCGCAGCAAAGCCGCCGCGCGGAGTGTTTCGCGTTTCGTCATTTAAATATGTAGAGGTAACGGACGAGAAAATTCCAGAAGAGGGTCACGCCCGACGCCAGGATCTTCGTGAGCATCGGGTGAAGACCGAGAAGATCGACGCCGATCGTCAGGATGACGATGTTGATGCCCAGGCCGATCGTGCTGACCATGTAGATCAGGGCGACGGCGCTGCGGGCGCCCCTGCGGCTGGCGCCGAAGACGAACCGGACGGACAGGACGTAGTTCAACGCGGTGGCGAGCACGAACGAAATCGCACCGCACAGGATGTAGTGGAGCTCGGCGACATACAGCAGGAGCGCGAAAAGCCCCCAGTCGACGAGAGAGCAGGTTCCGCCGGCGAGCACGTATTTCTGTGCCGCTTGCATGATATCGCTGCGGGCGAGCTGGCCGAGCCTCACGATCGGACCTTGCCGGAGACCCTGGATCTGCGGTTCGGTCATCGGGCTGCGTCCTTTCGCAGGATGTGGCTGTCGCGGCCGAACTCGGACATCGCACGTTCAAATATATCTAGGAGCCGCGTGATGTGGTCGTCCCACTTGAACTCGGCCATCACGCGGGCCTTGGCACTCTCGGTGATGCGCCGGCGCAAGCCTTCGTCGCGGTCGAGCTGCTTGAGGCTGTTGCGCAGGCCATGCGCGGAGAACGGTTCGAAATAGATCGCGCCGTCGCCGCAGATTTCCCTGTTGATCGGCGTGTCGGCCGCGATGATCGGCAGGCCCGATGCCATCGCCTCTACCATCGGATGGCCGAACGTTTCCGAGATCGACGGAAATACGAAAGCGTCGTGTTGCGCATACAGGTTCGGAAGTTCGCTGTAAGGATGTTGCCCCAGGGTCAGCGTTCCCTTCGCATGTGCCCGTTTCATGATCAGCCGGTCGTGGGCGGCGCCCGGCATGAGTCCTAGCTCGTCCATGGTCATCGTTATCGTGACGTGTGTCGGAACGCCGTCCGCATCAAGGAGGTCCGTGGCCGTGCAGACGACACCCGGACATTTGTGCGGGTAATAGACGGACACGTACAGAAGCCGGAGCGTCCCATCCTCGCGCCATCGCCGATGGCGCGCATTCCCAGAGAAGAGGTCGGGGCGGGCTCCGTAATGGTTGACCGAGCTTTTGCCGGCAAGACCGGGATCCCACTGGACGAGACTGTCGAGCATCGATTGGGACGGCGTGATCACATGATGCGCATGATGTGCGGACATCAGCATCATTCGCCGTCGGAAGTGCCTCGATGCCTGGACCCTCGTTCCCTGCGCCGGGGCCACGTGGGAAAGGTAGAGCGGGTCGAACAGTCCGCCCTCGCGCATGAGGAGAACCTGCGCGACCGGGCTGAAGAGAATTCCGAAATTCGCCGAACTGAACAGGATGTCGGGCCGGTACCGCTTCACCATGCTGCGCCACTGGAGCTGTTCCCACGCGACGCGGCGGAGAGGCCGGTATTCGCTCGCCCCGACTGGTATGTGCTGGGCGCGCTCCGGGCATTTGAACCCCGGCGGCGCGGCGAGCGCGACGTCCACGCCCCGCTGCAGCATGTATGTCACCAGGTTTCTCGTATAGGTGACGATGCCGCCGCGTTTCGCCGACGCAGCGTTTACCAGGACGCGCATGTCATCCCTGTGCCGTCGCCGCGGCGAGGATTTCGGCGACCCGGTCGTGGTGGGAAAATCCTCCCGACGAGATTCTCCGCCACCCGGCCTCGGCAACCGCCGTCCGCTCCGCCGGCCGGGCGAGCCAAAAGCGGCACTGCCGGACCAGCTCGTCGTCGTCGGAGAAATACGCAGCCTGCTCGTTTTCGGTGAGAATGGATCCGACCTCGTTGTTGCGCTCGTGAAGCATGAAGCCCCGGCATGCCGGTATCTCGACGGTCCTGCATGTTTGCAGATCCCTGTTGAGCTTGCGGAGGAAGCCGAGGTTGATTGCGCTGGCACAATATACACGGACGAGATCTTCGCCATAGACGGGACGTCGTTCGAGGACGAGGCCGTCATGGGTCTCCCGCATAGCCTGCCAGCCGTTGCCCCAGACCCGCGTGCGGACGCCCGACCGGGCGAGCGCGAGGAGCGATGCCGCGCGCTCGGCCTCGTAGGTTCCGACGAACGAGGCCTCGGCCCCGAATCTCTCGCGGGCAGCGGCATCCAGCGCGATCGGCCGGTGCAGGTTGCGGTCGTACGTGTTGTTGACGAACAGGATGTTGCGTGCTCCGCGCGCCGGCATTTCCTCCGGCCGGGCGTTGAAAGATTTCGTCGTCACCCACAGGTCGAAGGCGCCCACCGACCGGTCGAGCCAGACGGAGCCGTTATGGGGCTGGAGCATGTCATCTTCGGAATACCAGATGAGACGGGTCGCCGGCCACGCGCGCCGGACCTCGCGATAGATCGCGGGGCGGATGGTGAGGACGTAGTCGACCCAGACCGCATCCGGGTGCTCGCCTGCGGCGATTATGCGCAGGAGCTCGGCCCCCGCTCCGGCGGTATCGGCGGGTCGCCGCAGGCGGTAGCGGATCCGCCGTGCGAGCGACGGCCTCGTTTCGAAAGTCTCTTCCGCCGAATGGGAGCGGATGAACGAGACCTCGTGTCCCAGCTCCTGCATCGCGCGCCGCCGTTGCGGTGCGCGAGACCCCGGCTTGTCCTCTCCAACGAACAGGACTTTCAATCGCGGTCCCGTCGGCCTGCGGCGGCTCGCAGCACCGCACAGGTCTGTCGCGCGGTCGCTTCCCACGAATACTGCGCCGCGCGTTCGATTCCGCGCTGCGAGAGCGTCGCGGCGAGCTCGGGGTCCTCGAGGATGCGGATGACCTGCTCCGCGATGTCGTCGGAATCGAGGGGGTGGAAATAGAGCGCTGCGTCACCTGCGATCTCCGGCATCGCCGCGGTCTTCGAGCTCGCCACCGGCGCCCCCGACGCCATCGCCTCGACGAGCGCATTGCCGAAGGTCTCGACCGTCGAGGGAAAGACGAAGACCTTGCATCGGGAATACAGGTTGCGCAGCGTCTCGACTGAGCAGTGGCCGAGGAAATCGATGTGGCAGGCGACGCCGAGCTTCGCCGCCTGGCGGCGGACGCCTTTCAAATAGTCGGCGTCGTTCGGACGTCCCGCGACCTTCAGGCGGATATCGGGAAACCGCTCCATGATCCTCGGCAGCGCGGCGACCAGCCCGTGCAGGTTCTTCTGGATGTAGATGTCAGATACCGACAGCATGAAGGGCGTCTGCTCGTCGGCATGGCGCACGACGCGGAATCCCTTGTCCACGCCGTGATAGACGACGGTGGTTTTTCGGCCGAGCAGCGACGCGATGCCGAAGGTGAGCTGGTGGCGCGCGTATTGCGACACGGCGATGGATCGCCGGCTCGCGGCGAGCGACAGCAGCGTCATCAGCGCGACGCCCGCCCAGTAGAGGCGCTTGCGGATACGCTTCTCGCCGCCCATCACGGTCAGCGCATTGCGAAGCATGATGACCGAGTTGGGCGCGAACAGCGGCCCGTAATTCGCCGGCGAGAACGTGACGTCGGCCGACATCAGCCGCGTGAGAAGCGGAACGGCGAACTGTTCCCAGAAAAGAAGTCCGAAAAAGTCCGCGTGGAAATCGAACAGGTGCAGGTGGATACGCTCCGGCAGGGGCGCGAACAGGTCGTACTGCTCCTGGTGCAGTAAGATGTGGAACTCGAGGTCTTCGTCCTCTGCGAAGTATTTCAGCGTGTTCTGCAGATAGGTCACGCCACCGCCGCTCTTCGCGTGCAGCGCGTTGATCACGATCCGCTTGCGGCGCCCGCTCTTCGGGTTCGGAGGCGTCACGCGGCCCGCTTTCTCTCGGCCCGCCTCACGTACCAGTGGAGCGCGAGCGCGAACGGTAGAATGAAAAGAGCCATCTTCACGCAGTTCGCCAGATAATAGGACATGTGCTGTTCGACCCCCGTGAGCCAGGGCAGCATCGCGATGCCGGAGACCAGCCCGGCCGGACCCAGCCGGAACATAAGCCATGTCGCCGCGCCGAGAAACGCGAGGAGGATCGCTTCGCCGACGAACAGCCCTTCGCGCCCCCCCTCCATCAGGGGTTCCGCCAGCAACGTGAGGGCCTCCGAGTGGGGTTTGCTGGGGGTCACCTGCTGCCGGCAGTATTCGACGGCGTAATATGCGCCGCGCGACAGGTTCGGCTTGTCCGCCCACAGGAAACGGGGAACGAGACCGGACACGAGATTCCGGTAGCTGCCGGTGCCGTCGGCCTCCCAGTGCCGGTTCCGCGCCTCTTCGAGGCACCAGGCGGAAACGGTCTGGCGCCACAGGAGCTTGCGCGGAATGTTGTTGACGAAATCGATGCCGAACGACGCTTCGTGCCGGGCCTTCCGGTAGGTTGCGGCGGCTGCCGTAAGCGCAACGATCAAGCCGGCGATCAGGAGCGAATGGTTCAGGATCCGGCCCAGCCGGTATTTCCTGAGGACGAAGATCGACAGGGCGAGAAAAGCGAAAAGCGCGACCGGGAGGCGTGCGAGGTCGGAAACCAGGTGAATGCCGAAGCAAGCCGCCGCGCCGAGCAGCACGGCGGCCCGGATCCGGAACGTCTCTTCGGCCGCGAACAGCACCGATGCGGTGAGCCCGAACAGAGCGACCGGGAGCGCGGCCGCCCAGAGCTGCGCGCCGGCGCCGGACCGGAACCCGAACGGGTCGAGACCGTGCGCCTCCAGGAACTTGAATGCGGAAACGGCGAATGCCGCGGCGAGGCAGGCGGCCACCGTCCTGCGGCGTGCCGCCGGGTCGGCCATCGGGGTGAAAACGTCGTCGAGCGTGGCGGGCACCGGAAAGACCGACACGAACAGGAAAAGCAGCGCGGAGAACTGCAGAACCAGGTATTCGGCGTGCGATCCGTTGTAGGCGATCCACATGTCGTAGATGGTGCGCGGGATCTGGTTCGTCGGTCCCGTGAGCAGGTAGATGCCGGGGCAGACGACGTAGAAGACGAGCACCATGATGCCGAGCAGAAACGCGGGCGACAGCGCCCGCGGATCTCCCGGGCGCCGGAAGGCGTCGTATGCGACGAGACCGGCATTGGCGAAGACGGCCGCGCCCAGAAGCAGGATCGGAACGTCCGCCGGGCGGATCGCCGCATAGATCGCAAGCGCGTTCACGGCGATTCCGGCCGCCGGGATCGGGCGGAAGGCCGTCATGCGGCGCCCCCAGCGCGTCCGGGCGCAGGCAGAAGCGACGCAAGCGTGACGGCGAGCGCCCAGGGCATCGCCGCGACGACGCCCGCGGCCGACAGCCAGTCGCGTTTCCGGCGGTAGGCAAGGACGGCTTCGGCGGTGACGATGACGACGCGGAACGCGGCCACGGCGGCCGGAAAGCGTGTACGGCCGCGCAGCTCCGGCGCGTGACGGCGCGCGATTTCGAGCGAGCATCGACGCCGCAGGCCCACCTTGCTCGAGACGCTGCCGGGAACCACATGATAGCGGGTCAGGTAGTCGGGCAGCAGGGCGATGGCGCCGGGGTTGTCGCGCGCGATCCGAAGCCAGAGTTCGTAGTCCTGGCCCGACCGGAGCGTCCGGTCGAACCCGCCGGACGCCGTGGCGGCGTCGCGGCGGCACAGCACGGTCGCGGTGGCGACGAATCCGCGCTTGTAGAGCGCCGCGAACCCGTCCGCGCCCTGCCGCAGGTGCCGCGCGCAGTCGAAGCGCACGGTCGTGCCGCCGTCTTCGACGATCATGTTGTGGGCGACGAGCACGGCGCGCCGCGATCTCAGGGCGGCCAGCGAAACCTCCAGCTTGCTGGGCAGCCATTCGTCGTCCGCGTCGAGAAAGGCGAGAACCTCGCCGGACGCTTCCGCGATCGCACGGTTGC
This sequence comes from Alphaproteobacteria bacterium, assembly GCA_038106605.1. Taxonomy (GTDB): domain Bacteria; phylum Pseudomonadota; class Alphaproteobacteria; order MPNO01; family UBA830; genus JAYOEF01. Next base: position 975 of record JAYOEF010000117.1, on the reverse strand, counting down.
GCGCCGCCCCCGGCCCGCCGTTCTCCTGGCGGATGATCCTGAGCTCCGTCGGCGCAAGGACGTCGGCGAACGCCTGTGCCGCGTCGAAGGTGCCGTCGTCGGACCCGTCGTCCACCACGACGACTTCGCGCGGGCGGACGGTCTGGCGCGCGACGCTCGTCAGCGCGCGGCCGATCGTCCCCGCGGCGCACCATGCCGGGGTGATGACTGTCACGTCGGCGAGCCCTTCGCCGTCCATTCAGAGGCGCTCGATCGTTATCGAGGCGCCGAACGGAAGCGAGGCCGTTCGCTGGGTGGAGAGCGCCGTTCCGGTCGCGCCCGCGCCGTAGGCCGTCCAGCAGAGGGTTTCTTCCGACGACATCGGTGCTTCCATGGAGATGCGGAACCGCGCCCGTCCTGTATCGACGGTCGCGGCGCCGTTCTCCAGCCACACGGGATGCGGCGTTACGATCCTCCGGGCGATGCGCCGGGTCCCGCGACCGTCCACCCGGTCCGAAACGGTGACCGCGCCGGGACGGAAACGCCACGTGCGCGTGACCGTGCCGACGCCGGGCAGCCTCCGGTATCCGGAGTGGGTGAGCGTGACCCCGCCCTCGGAATACTCGACATGCGGCGGCTCGCGCACGATGCGTCTGCGAAAGGCGTCGGAAAAATAGGGGCGGTTCACGGGGGCGGGGTCCATGCCGTCGACGGTCAGACCGGAGTGCGCTGCGGAACTCTGGTAGAACCGGTCGGCGGCGTCCGGACCGTAGCTGCCGCGGCCCGGGTCGACGACGATCCGGTCCTCCCCGAAATGCAGTTCGAAGGCGCCGAGGTCCTGGTGGCCGTGGCCCGGCATCGGCACCCATCCGTCCGCCGGCACGAAGGCGAGGGTTTCCCATCCGTGGTTTCCGAAACGGTGCCAGCCGTCGCGTGCGACGGCGGCCCGCGGCGCCTCCCCGGCCTCGGCGCGCAGGGCCTCGAGCGCGGCCCGCC
>JAYOEF010000116.1:0-11926 GCA_038106605.1 Alphaproteobacteria bacterium | reverse complement strand
CCTTCGACACGCTGGACAAGCGGATCGCCGAGATGGACCGCCAGGGCGTGACCACGGGCGTGCTGTCGCTGTTCGGACCGCACCAGTGGATCGAGCGCCTGCCGGTCGCGGAATCGCTGCCGCTTGTCCGGCTCTTCAACGACGGCGTCTCCAAGGTCTGCGCCGCCCACGAGGGCCGCTTCGCCGCCTATGCCTCGCTGCCGCTCGCCGACATGGACGCGGCGGTCGCGGAGTTCGAGCGCGCCATGAGCCTGCCCGGCATCATCGGCGCCATCGTTCCGGGCAATGCCTTCCGCACCTATGCCGACGCCCAGGGCATCCGCCCCATTCTCGACGCCGCGAACCGCCACCATGCGGTGCTTTTCATCCACTGGGGGCCGCGCGCCGGCGACGAGTGGCCGCGGGTGACGCCGGAGACCGACAACTTCCTCCGCCGCCTCGGCACGCAGGACATGCAGGCGAACCTGTCGTCCTGCACGATCACGCTGACCATGACGGACATCCTCGACGATTACCCGAACGCACGGATTCACATCCACAATCTCGGCGGAAACATTCCGTTCGAGCTCGAGCGGATGGAGCACCGCAACGTGCTCGACACGCCGGACGAGCCCCAGCCTGCGACGCGCCTCCGGAAGCCGAACCTCTGGTACGACTGCAACTCGTTCGGCCCGAAGTCGATCGAGATGGGGGTCGCTGCCTACGGCGCCGACCGCATCGTGTTCGGCACCGACGGCACCGAGTTCGGCGCGGAATGGTCGACCAAGGCGCTCGACGACACTTCCCTCAGCGAAGCCGAGAAGCGGATGATCCTGCACGACAACGCGGCGGCGATGCTGTCGCATCTCGTCCCGCTCGCGGGTTTCCGCGAAGCGGCGGAGTAGCGGCAGGCGTGACCGGACGCGCAGAGGACGACGACGTCATCCTGTCGAACGGATCGATCCACGATGCGATCCGAGTGCAGGTGATGGAGATCCTCGAAGACTCCGACATGTCGGAAGAGGAAAAGCAGGCGATCCTCGTCGCGCTCAGCTGCCCGTGCTGCGGCGCCGCCGGCCTCTCGATGTCGATCCCTTTGAAACGCAGCCGCAATCCGGGCTTCTAGGCCCGGATTCAGAACGGAACATCGCCTTCGAGCCCGACGCGGCGCATGAGGCGTCGCTCTCCCGGCGGAAAGTCGGTGCGCGCATGCATGGTGCTGCGGTTGTCCCACATCACGAGGTCGCCGAGCCGCCAGCGGTGCTCGTAGACGAATTCCCGCCGCTCGGCATGGTCGAACAGTTCTGCGAGAAACGCGTCGCTCTCCTCCGGCGACAGTCCCTCGAGTTCCTCGGTCATCAGCCGATTGACGTAAAGCGCCTTCTTCCCCGTCTCGGGATGGGTGCGGACAGCAGGGTGCACGTGGTTCTTCACCTTGCTGCGATCGAGCCGGCCCGTCTTCACCTGGGTCTCGTAGTCGAACACGTTGACCGCGCGCAGACCTTCGAGCCGCGCCCTGGTCCCGGCCGGGAGCGCGTCGTAGGCGCGGTACATGTTGGCGAACATGGTGTTGCCGCCCGTCGACGGAATCTCCTCGGCATAGAGCATCGCCCCCTTGAGCGGGCGTTCGAGATAGACCGAGTCGGTGTGGAACATCAATTCGCCATCGGGCAGCAGCCCGATCGGCACGCCGTTCTCGCGCACGTTCGAGATCAGCATCACCCGCGTGTCGCGCTCGTCCCGTTCGTCGAAACGCTCCATCGAGCGCGATCCGACCGGCTCGCCAAAGCGCTCCGCGAACCTCACCTGCTGGCGCTCGGTCAGGCGCTGGTCCGGGAAGACGAGAACGAGGTGCTCGAGCCAGGCGGCGTAGACCGCGGCGAAAACGCCGTCGTCGAGCGGTTGCGAGAGATCGAGCCCGCGTACCTCGGCGCCGAGCGCCGGTGAAAGCGGACGGATATCGACCGAAGCTGCCATCTTCGCGTTCCTTCCCTTCCGGGCGGTCGTTCAGCCTTCCATCGCCGCGGCGCGGATCGCGTCGGGGGTGAAGGGCAGGCGCCGGAGCCGCAGACCTATCGCCGAGTATATCGCATTCGCGATCGCCGCGGCGGCCGGTCCCGCGACCGCCTCGCCGGCGCCGAGGAAGGGCTCGCCCGGGCGCTCCATCAGCACGGTCTCGATCTCGGGCACGTTGCCGAACCGCAGGATCGGATAGGTCTCCCAGTCGCGGCTGGTGATGCCGTCGCGGTCCCACGTCGCCTGCTCGTAGAGCGTCCAGCTCGCCGCCTGGATGAAGCCGCCGTCGTACTGCGCCGCCGTACCGTCCGGATCGACGACCTCGCCGGCATCGGCCACTAACACGGCCCGCTTCAACACGACCTCGGCGGCGTCCGTCACCTCGAGCTCGACGCCGACCGCGGCATAGGCCTTGAGGTTCTTGTAGCGCGCGAAGGCGATGCCCCGGCATAAGCCATCTCCGGCCGAGAGATCGAAGTGCTTAGCCAGCGCCTCGACGCAGTCGCGCGCCCGGGGGTCGGCGAGATGGCGCAGGCGGAACGTGACGGGGTCCGTCCCGGCCGCTTCCGCGAGCTCGTCCATGAAGGACTCGATCGCGAACACGTTGCCGTAAGCCCCGAGGGTGCGGAGCGCCGACGTCCGGAGCGGCAGGTCGCGTACCAGGTTCTTCACGAGCCGCCGTTCGGGGAAGGTGTAGATCGGATCGAGGTTCCGGTGGATGCCGATATGGCGCTCCATCGCCGGTTTGGGGATGAAGACGGGCGGCGGGTCGGCGAGGAAACGCCCCGAGAGGAGACGCGCCGAGCCCGCCCGGTTGGGGCCCGAGCGCGGACGCATGCCGAACGTGTCGCCGTAGCTCTCCTGCGACCAGTCGATGACGTTGCCCTCCGCATCGAGGCTCGCGCGCATGGTCATCGACATCGCGGTGCCGTAGGGCTCCCACGCATGCTCCTCCTCCCGCGTCCACTTGAGGAGGATCGGCGTTCCGGGCAGCGCGCGGGCGACTAGGGCGGCATCGAACGCCGCGTCGTCGGCGCCGTTGTGGCCGTAGCAGCCGGCACCCGGCACGTGCTCGATCCGGATCTGCTCCGGGTCCATGCCGAAGGCCTCGGCGATGGCCGACCGCAGGAAATAGATGCCCTGGCTGTGCGAGGAAACTTTCAACGTGTCCCCGTCCATGACGGCGAAACCGGCCGACGGGCCGATGGAGCCGTGGAGCTGATAGGGCTTGTCGAACCGCGCTTCCAATGTAGTTACCGCATTCGCAGGCGGCGGGCCGAGCGGCGGCACAGGCTTGTCCTGCGGGCGGCCGTCGTTCTCGACGGGTAGACTCTCGCGACGATTGGACGTCAGCGCCTCGTAGATGTCGGGCACGGAGAGTCCCGAACCGCGGTCCCAGTCGGCGGTCGCCGACAGGCGCTCGGCGGCGCGGATCACGGCGAATTCGTCCGGTCCCGCGACGGCGACGAAGCTGCCGTCCTCGACGATCTTCATGCCGGCGTCCCGCACCCGGCGCGCGGCGTCGGCATCGAGCGCGCGAAGGCGCGCGTCGTAGTGGGGCGGCCGCGCGACGCGGGCGTGCAACATTCCCGGAACGCGCATGTCGTGGAGAAAGCCGTGGGCGCCGGTGACGATGTCGGCCATGTCGCGCGAGCCGACGCGCTTTCCGATATAGCGGTAGTCCGCCGGCGCCTTGAACGGCACTCCGGGGTCGATGTCGATGCCGAACGGTTGCCCGCCCTGCAGGTCCTCGTAGGTGACGCTGCGGTTCGTCCCGCGCGACTGGATCAGCCCGTCCTCGACATCGAGCGTTTCAACACCAACGCCGAGATGCTCCGCCGCGAGCGCGAGCATGTGCCGGCGCGCGGTGGCGGCGGCGAGACGGACCGCGAGACCCGAATCCATCATCGAGTTGCTGCCGGACGTGATGCCTTCGTCCGGCGCCTCGCCCGTCACGGTGCGCACGACGTCGATGCGGTCGAGCGGAACGTCGAGCTCCTCGGCGGCGAGCATCGCCTGCGCGGTGGAGATGCGCTGGCCGATATCGACCTTGCCGGTGCGGATGCGGATGCGGCCGTCGGACGCGACTTCGAGCCAGTCGTCGACCGACGGGCTCTTGGCGATGCTGGGGGTCGTCGCGCGCTCAGCCACGGGCGGCCTCCCCCGCGGCGCGGCGGACGGCGGCGAGAACGCGCGCATGCGAGCCGCAGCGGCAGAGATTGTCGACGAGCGCGGCGATCACGGCGTCGTGCTCCGGCGCCGGGTTCGCCTTCAGGAGCGAGGTGACGGCGACGACCATGCCGGTCGTGCAGTAGCCGCACTGTGCCGCGCCTTCGGCGACGAAGGCCTTCTGCACGCGTACGCCAACGGGATCCTGCGCCAGCGCTTCGACCGTGACGATCTCGCGCCCGGCGAACTCGCCCGCCGGGCGGTTACAGCAGAGCGTGGCCTTACCGTCGACAAGGACGGTGCAGGCGCCGCACTGCTCGAGCCCGCAGCCGAGTTTCGCGCCGGTAAGGCCGAGATCGTTGCGGAGGACGAAGATCAGCGGCGTCGACGGATCGCAGGCGATCTCGCGCCGCTCGCCGTTGACCGAGAGGACGAGCGTCTCCTTCGCCATGGGATCAGCCGAGATGCGGGAACAGCTTGAGCGCGTTGTCGCGCTCGATGCCTTGGAGCACCGCGGGGTCGAGACCCATTTCGCGGAGCGCCTTGACCGAGCCCGTCATCGTCGCTTCCGGCGCGAACGGGTAGTCCGAGCCGAACAGCACGTGGTCGGACTCGACGAGCTCGAACAGGCTGCGGAAGGCGAGCCAGTTTGCCGACAGCGCAGTGTCGTAGTAGAGGCATTCCAACTCCGGGATCACGCCGTTCGGGACGTTCTCCTTGAAGCCCGGCCGGTTGGCGAGCCGGCCGATGCGCTCGGCGAGGAACGGGATCGTGCCGCCGGCATGGCTGAAGATGAATTTGATGTCGCGGCAGCGCGCGAACGTGCCGTTGAACAGCAGGCTGACGACCGCGCGCGTCGTGTCGAACGGGAAATCGAGCGTCGCCGCGGGGATCTCCGGCTGGCACTGGTTGCAGGGCGCGTTGGTCGGGTGGAAATAGACCACCGCCTTCCGCCGGTTGAGCTCCTCGAACACGGGCGCGAACGCGGGATCGCCGGGGTACTGGTTGCCGTAGCTCGTCAGCAGCCCGATGCCGTCGGCCTTGAGCTCGTCGAGGGCGAAGGCGATCTCCTTCAGGCTCGCATCGACGTCCGGCAGCGGCAGGCTCGCGAACACGCCGAAGCGGCCCGGATGGGCGCTCCGGATTTCCGCCGCGTACTCGTTGCAGTGGCGGCAGAGATCGACGGTCTCCTTCGTGTCGCCGAACCAGAGGCCCGGCGCCGAAATCGAGGTGACCGCGGTCTGGATGCCGTTCCGGTCCATCGCCTCGATCGACATCTGCGGCGTCCACTCCGGCGTCTTGCCGGCGAGGATCAGCGGCCCGATGCGGGCGTCGCCCACGATGTCGACGTAGTTGGGCGGCAGGATGTGATGGTGGACGTCGATCCTGTGGCAGTCGTGCATACGTTGCTCCCCTCGGCGCGGCGCGTCCCTCCGGCGCGTCCGCATCCCTATTCTTAGAGTTTGCCGTACCCTTCGATGAAGGCCGAGAGGTCGATCTCGTCGGCGCCTGGCACGGAGATTTCCGCAGGGTAGTTGTCCTTCCGCGTCGCGTCGATTCCCATCTTGGTGACGAGATGCGAGCCACCCTCCGGGTCGTAGGACGCCGGGTCGAGCGGCGAGCCCTTGGCGTAGGGAACCATAAAGATGTCGCGGTCGGCGCGCACCCTCGTGGCGATGGCGTGCACCACTTCGGTGTCGCTCGTGATGTCGACGTCGTGGTCGACGACGACGACGAACTTGAGGAACGGGTCGGCGACGAAGGCGGCCATCGCCGCCTGCTTGGCCTCGCCCTCGATCCGCCGGTCGATGGCGATGTAGCAGACGAAGCGGAAGCGGCCCGAACGCGGCACGTGAACGCGCGTCACCGTCCCGCAGGCGATCTTCACAACCTCCTCGATGGAGGACTGGCGCGTGAGGCCGGCGACGAGGAGGTTGTCTGCGTGGCCGACGAAGGCGTTCTGGTAGAGCGGATTCTTCCGGTGCGTGATCGCCTTGATCTCGAGCACCGGGTTCATGCGTTCGGGCCCGTAGGTGCCCGGATACTCCCCGAACGGCGCCTCGGACCGGCGCTCGTGCGGCCGGATCTCGCATTCGATCACGATCTCGGCGTCGGCCGGCACGTTGAGCGGGATCGTCTTGCAGGGAACCAGCGGGATGGGCCGCTGCAGCATGCCGCCCGCGATGTGGAACTCGTTGGTGTCGAGCGAGGTGAAGCTCAACGCGCCGAGGAAGAAGGCGGGATGGTGCCCGATCACGATGGCGATCGGGCAGGCCTGGCCGCGGCGCTCATACTTCTTCCAGATCACGTTGCCGTGCGCCGTCTCCGAGAGCTGGACGCCGAGCTCGTCCTTGCTGTGCACCTGGTGGCGGTAGATGCCGATATTGTCGATGCCCGTGTCGGGATCGCGCATCACCGCGAGGCCCGCAGTGATGAACTTGCCCGCGTCGAGCTCGTGATAGGTGCAGATCGGAAATTCCTCGACGTCGATGTCGGCGCCGGTCTTGACGACCTGCTGCACCGGCGCCTCGCCCTCGACCATCACGGGCAGGATCGGATGCGCCTCGCGTGCGCCGTATTCCTTGAGGAACGCCTTCTCGTCGCCCTCCTCCATGCCGAGAGAATAGCGCAGCCGCTCGAAGCTCGAATGCATGTTGGCAACGAGCGGGATCTTCGAACCCTTCACGTTCTCGAAGATCACGACCTTGAAATGACCTTCCCGCTCCAGCTTGTGGAGGATGCCGGAGACGCCGAACTTGGGATCGACCTCCTTCGTGATCCGGATCACATGGTCGGGATGCTCCGCTTCCAGGTAATTGAGGAAGCCTCGGAGGTCGGGCGTGTAGGGCGAATTCCAGAGTGTATCCATCGTCTCAGCCCTCCCGCGGCGCTTCGACGTCGCCGCCTGCCTCTATCCAGGCCTTGATGCCGCCCTGCAGGTGGGCGACCGGCGAAAGCCCCATGTCCTGCGCCGTCTTGGCGGCGAGCGCGGAACGCCAGGCGCCGGCGCAGTAGAAGATGAACTTCCGGTCCTCGGCGAAGAACTCGCGGTGATAGGGCGACGTCGGATCGATCCACATCTCGAGCATGCCGCGCGGCACGTGGCGCGCGCCGAGAACGCGGCCCGTCTTCGCCACCTCGCGGATGTCGCGGATGTCGATGAACAGGACGTCATCGCGGCCGATCAGCTTCTTCGCGTCATCGACGCTGATCTCCTCGACCTCCCGGTTCGCCTCGGCGACCATCTCCTTGACCGTCTTCTTGATATTGAGCGCCATCTTCGTCTTCCGTCAGTGATCTGTGCAGTTTCCGTGGGGGTGCCGGTCGGGATATTCGGACCAGTACCATTTCGCCATTTCCGCGAAGACCTTCATCGCGCTCGGCGGGCGGCTGTCGCCCTGGAACTCGCGATAGAGGCTGTTGACGTTGATGAACACGCGCTCGCGGTCGATCCAGTGCGGGAAGAAATCGGCGACGATCTCCTCCGACGCGGCGATCCAGTCGAGGCCGGCGTCGAAGCGCTTCTTCGCCTCATCGCGCAGCTCGGTCAGGTACTGGCGGAGCGCCTTCACCTCCGCCTTGCCGCTGATCGGCCCGTGGCCCGGCACCACCGTCTCGACGTCGAGGCCGAGGATGTGGTCGCAGGCGGCGATCCAGTTCGACACCGGCCCCGCCCACATCACGGGGTGCCCGCCGACGAACACGATGTCGCCGGTATAGACCGTGCGGTCGGCCGGGACATGGACGATGACGTCGCCCCTTGTGTGTGCAGGACCGAGATTGGTGAGCTCGAGCCGCTTGTCGCCGACATGCAGGACAAGATTGCGCTCGAACGTCCGGGTCGGCAGCGTGTTGACGATCCCCTCGAAATCGAACTTCCGGCCCATCAGCTCATGGACGATGGCACCGGCATCGCCGAGCTCGCGCCACGCCTTCGCGCGGCTGATGAAGGCCTCGGGAGGACGGATCTCCATCTCCTCGAGACAGGCCTGGGAGGCGACGATCTCGGCGCCTTTCACCAGCTGGTTGCCATAGGTGTGATCGCCGTTGGCATGGGTATTCACCAGCGTATCGATGGAGACGGCGGAGGGATCGGCGTCCCGCATCGCGTCCAGCATTTCGCGGGTCAGCGGCAGGTCGAACAGCGTGTCGACCAGGAGCGACTGGCCCGAATCCGTGATCAGGCCGGCATTGCTCCAGCCCCAGCCGCCGTCCGGCAGCAGGTAGGCCCAACAGCCGTTGCCGAGTTCGTGCAATCCCTTGGTGTATTGCCAGCGCGCCATGGGTGACGTTGACCCTCCCTGCGAGTCACTATACCTGTTCGCGCGCACTATAGGGATCGGGCCCATAATGCCTAGTGCCGGGCGCGCATGGCGCAATGCGGCGCCCGCACAAGGAATTATCGCCCGGCCGGAAGGAGAGACCGAGCACGATGACCATCAGGTTCGACGATATCGGCAACCGGCTGAAGGCGTTCCGTCGCGCCTCTGGCCTCAGCGCCGACGAGATCGCGAACCGGCTCGGCATCTCGCGCACCGCCCTCTATCGCTTCGAGAAGGGCGAACTCGTCAAGATCGACACGCTGGAACGCCTGTCCGAGCTCTTGGGCGTGTCGGTGCCGACACTCCTCGGCGTCGGCGTCGAGTACATCGCCTCGGCGGTCGCGTTCTTCGAGCGTCTCCGCCAGATCGAGGAGAACACCGAGCACATCGTCGTGCTCGCCGGTCCCGTCTCGTTCCTCCTCGCGTCGGACGCTTTCGTCGAGACGCTGGAAGACGTGCTCTTCGAGAGCATCCCCGAGGAATACGAGGACCGCGACCGGGCGCTCGCCTCGATCGCCGAGATCATGCGCATCCTGCGCGAGCGCAAGGAGATGTGGCGGGCGCGGCGGCCGGGCATGCTGAACCTGATCTCGGGCGCGGAGATCGATCGTTTCCTGCGCAATGGGTTGATCGGCCGTCTCGACCTGCCGGAGAACGTACTGGCGGAACGGCGGTCCCGCGCGCGGGCCGAGGCCGAGCACCTGATCCGGCTGATGGACGACGCGCCCATCGGCGTCCAGATCGGCATCGTCCCCGGCGCTCTGCCGCACACGAGCTTCCAGATCTTCCGCCAGGCCGAGCGACGCATCCTGACGCTGAGCCCGTTCCGCCTCGGCGAGCAGCCGAACGTGCTGTCGGGGATCGCCATGATCACGTCCGCCCCCGAGGCGCTGGAGCTCCACGAGCGCGCGGTACAGGACATGTGGCGGCGCGCGCATAAGGGGGAGGCGGCGGCGCGTTTCCTGCGCGGTCTGGTGGACCGCGTGCCGAAGTGAGATGACGGCGACGGAGAATCCGGCTTTCAAGGCCTGCGTCGACAGAGCACTCGCGCTCCACCAGGGCGGGAACCTTGCGGAAGCGGAGGCGGAATACCGGACGGCGCTCGGAATCTCGCCCGAAACGCCCGCCCTCCTCCACAATCTCGGCGTCCTGCTCGCCGAACGCGGCCAGACCGACGAGGCGCTCGCGCTGTTCGACCGGCTCGTCGCGCTCCAGCCATCATACGCCTCCGCCCATTTCAACCGGGCCGGCGCACTCCGCGCCGCCGGGCGCGACGAGGAAGCGATTACGGCCTACCGAACCGTCGTCGCGCTCGAACCGGATCACATCGACGCGCATCGCGCGCTTGGCTTTCTCTGGCTCGCCGCGGGAAAGCGGGGGCGCGCGCTCGACCATTTCGCGCGGACCTACGAACTTCGTCGCGGCGATGACCGGATGGGAACCGCGGCGCTCTCGCTCCGTACCGCGACGCGCGAGAAGCTCGAACACGACGCCGCGCTCTTCCGCCACCTGCCGCCGCGCACCCGCGACGGACGCCGCTTCGAGACGATGGCACGCGCCTACGAGGCCGTTGCCCGCGAGATCGGAGACGGCGTCGTAGAACTGACGGACAGCCAGCTGGAGATTCTCGGCGAGGGTTACAACGGCCCGGTACGTCTTGCCGAGGCGCCGGAGCTTCCGGGCGGCGCCGTGAGTCCGGAACTCGATACCGCCGGGATCGTCCGCGCGTACCGCGAAACGACGCCGGGATGTGCGCGCGTTACGGGGCTTCTGAATCCGCGCGCGCTCACGCTCCTCCGCCGCTTTCTCCTCGAAAGCACGATCTGGCACGATTTCGCCCATATTCCGGGCTTCGTCGCCTCGTACCTGGAGGACGGTCTCGCCTGCCCGCTCGTCCTCCAGATCGCCGACGAATTCCGCTCGGCTCTGCCGGATCTTCTCGGACCGCACCCACTGACCCAGGCCTGGGCGTTCAAGGGTCTGCGCGGGCGGGAACCGATCGACCTCCATGCCGACGACGCAGCGATCAGCCTCAATTTCTGGATGACGCCGGATTCGGCCAACAAGGTGCCGGGGCGCGGCGGTCTCGTCGTCTATCCCGACCCGCCGCCAACGGACTGGGAACTGGTCGAATACGACGCCGACCGGGCCCGCATCCGTGCGTTCATCGCCGGGCACGAAGACCGGAAGCTGACGATTCCCTATGGGGACAATTGCGGTGTCCTGTTCGAGTCGCGGCTGTTCCATGGCTCGGATTCGCCTGATTTCGCAGAGGGTTACGAAAACCGGCGAATAAACATTACGATGCTTTTCGGGACGGCGCGCGTGTTGTAACAAAAATGGGACATGTCTTTATTTTGGAACATGGGCGTGGTAATTTGTCGTTAATGCCCGCATCACGGAACCGAACCCAACGATGACCACGCTCGCCTCCGACAGCAAATACACCAACGCCGCCATCAGGATCGGTGAACCCGACCCGCATCCCGACAAGCCGGTCGGCGAGTTCATCTGCAACGTCGCCTCGAACGATTGGGTGAACGAGGAATACAAGCTTCTGGTGCTCGACGCGCCGGAGCGCGCCCTCAAGGCCTATGCCGGGCAGTTCTTCCATCTGCTCTGCCCGACGCCCGACGGCGCCGAGGTGTGGATGCGCCGGCCGATGAGCGTCTACGAGATCGACCGCGAGAACGGCCGCTTGTCCTTCCTCTACAAGTGCGGCGGCCGCGGCACGCAGGGCATGGCGCTGCTGGCGGCGGGCGACGAGTTCAACATCGCCGGCCCGCTCGGCGTCGGCTTCTCGCTCGACCCCGCGTGGAAGAACATCGTGGTGCTCGGCCGCGGCGTCGGCCTCGCGACGCTCGCGCCGCTGTCGCAGCTCGCCGCGGAAAAGGGGGTCGGCGTCACCGCGATCCTGAGCGCGCGACGCCCCGATCTCGTCATGTCGAAGGACCTCTTCGACGGGCTCGGCGCGGAAACCGTCACCGTGGTCGACACCGACGGCAGCAGCGACGTCGAAAACGTCGAGAAGATCCTCGAAAAGCTGGTTGCCGAGGGCCGCGCCGACGCGTTCTTCACCTGCGGGTCCAACCGCCTCCTCAAGCTGATGCAGCGCGTCGCGAAGAAGCACGGCATCGCGGGCCAGGTGGCGATGGAGCAGATCATGGTCTGCGGCTTCGGCGCCTGCTACGTCTGCGTGCGGACGTTCGTGGTGGACGGCGAGCGCGTGCTCAAGAGGGTCTGCCGCGAAGGACCCGTCTTCAACATGGAGGAGGTCGTGGGATGGTAGATCTTTCAGTCAAGATCGGCGACATCACGCTGCAGAACCCGATAACGCCCGCGTCCGGTGCGTTCTCCTGGGAATACAACGACGTGATCGACCTCAACCGCCTCGGCGGGCTGGTGGCGAAGACCATCTGCCGCGAGCCGCGCGTCGGCAA
>JAYOEF010000115.1:0-12073 GCA_038106605.1 Alphaproteobacteria bacterium | reverse complement strand
GGCCGAACACGCAGATCGCGAGAAGTTCAGGCGAGCCGATCTCGAGAACGAGCGGCCGCAGGATCGGCACGCTGATCGCGAGAAGGAAGGCGCCAAACACGCCGCCGATCACCGAAGCGGAGAACGCCGCGCCGAACGCACGCCCGGCCTCGCCCTTTCGAGCCATGGGATAGCCGTCGAGGATCGTCGCTGCCGAACCCACCGTTCCGGGAACACCGAACAGCACGCCGGGGATGGTATCCGACGTACAGACCACCGCCTGCAGGCCCATCATGAAGGCCAATGCGGTCAGCGGGTCCATGTTGAACGTGAAGGGGAGCAGCAGCGACAGGCCGACGAGACCGCCAAGTCCGGGAATGACGCCGAGGACCAGCCCCATCAGCACGCCGAGCGTCAGGAATCCCATCCGCTCAAGATTGATCATGTTGTGGAACGCCTCGATGGCGTTACCCAGCATATCGACTTCCATTGAGAGCTCCCTGTCGGGCGGGCCTTCGAGCTCGCCCTTTTTTGTCTTTAGTATCGTTCGCCTGTTGACGTACGCCAGCGTATGGTCATTTAGGTACCAATCGCTTCCGTGCTGTCAAGCATAGGTCTGTGTTCATTTTCCGGCGTCCCGTATCCCGTCCGACTCCGCTGTCATTCAGCAGCGGCGGTCGCGAAATTCGGGTGCCTTTCGCTGACATCGAGTTTGAAGATCTTCTGGGCCGTGAGGCCGAGAATGTTGCGCTTCGCCTTGTCGCTGAGGAACGGCAGATCCCAGATCACCGTGGGCAGGTCCATATCCCAGTGCGGATAGTCCGACGCCCAGAGAAGCTGGGTTTCCGCGTTCATCGCCTTGAAGGTCGTCTCGAGGAGCGCCATGTCGTCCGGCATCTCCATCGGCTGTGTCGTGTAGTACATGTCGCGCATGTAATCGCTCGGCAGCTTCTTCAGTAGCGGGCACTCGGACGACCGCATCCGGTATTGGGTGTCGAGGCGCTGCATCAGGAAGGGAATCCAGGAGATTCCGGACTCGATCCAGATCACCGGAAGCTTCGGGAACCGCTCGCCCATGCCGTTGAGCACCCAGTTGGTGCAATGGACGACGTTGTACCAGGTGAAACCGAGGGCATGCACCGCGAGGAAACGGTTGCAGGTGCGGAACATCGGGTCGTCCCAGTTGAAACCGGAATGGAAGCCGATCGGCAGACCGGTCTCCTGGATCGCGGCATAAATCTTCATGAAGTCGTTGTGGTGCACCGGCCGGTGGCGGACGGACGTCACCATGAACCCGATCACGCCTTCGCGGTCGCCGAAATCCTCGACGATCTTGAGCGCTGCCGCCGGATCGTTGAACGGCAGGTAGAGCATCGACTTGATGCGCGGCGAACCGGGCAGGATCTTCTCGACGAGCCAGCGGTTATAGGCGCGCGCGAGGCAGACCTCGACGTCCGCCTGCGGATGCATGGCGAGGCCGAGCATGGGGGTCGGGAAGACGCAGGCGTAGTCGACGCCCATGGCGTCCATCCAGCGATGCGACAGATGTACGTCGCGGTGCTTGCCGTCTTTCGGGGTCTTCTCGAGACCGCGCAGCGGATAGCGGGTGACGCGCCCGCCGATGTCCTGGTAGCCGACGCGGCCGAGCGAGAACATCGAGCCGCGATGGGCGATCTGCTGGGCGGATCGGGCGAGCTGCTGGAGAACCGGATCCTCGATGAACTCGATGATCTCGGACATCGACTCGGTCTCGTAATGGTGCGCGTCAACGTCGACGATGAGGACGTCCTCGAACTTGCGCTGATCCCGCTGGCGAGCGGCGTTGACCATCATTTTCTCGGTGTCGAATTCCTCGACACTCATCCGAAAATAGCGCTCGTTCCCTGTGGGAAGTTCCATGAATCCAGCCTCCCGGCCCGATAGTTAGAACTCTCATTGTAGCGGTTAACGGGGCGCCATTACAGGGCCTATCCGCCCGCGAGCCCTGCACGAATTCGCGACGGTTCCCTCAAAGATACTGGGGCCATCAAAGATACTGGGGCCCTCAGAGATACTGGGGAAGGAACGTCGCGATCCCGGGGAACATGGCGATGATGAACATCCCGAGCACGAACAGGCCGACGAAGGGCCAGGTGGCGCTGAAGACCTCTTCGAGCGTCGCCCTGTCCGTAGACCCATTGAAGGCGAAGATCGTGTAGCCGAAGGGTGGCGTGATACCGCCCACCGTGACGTTGAGCAGCATCAGGAGCCAGAACCAGATGGGATCGAACCCCAGGGTCATGAGCAGCGGCTGGTAGATCGGGATCATCACCAGCATCAATGCGATCTGGTCGATGAACATGCAGAGGATGAACGGGATAAGCATCATGATGAACAGCATGATGTAGGGCGACAGGTCGAGCCCCGCGATCACCTGGGTCAGCTCCCGCGTCGATCCCGTGAAGGCGAGGAGCTGGCTGAACATCTTCGAGCTCGCCATGATGACGAGGATCATGCTGGTGATCACCGCGGCCGCGGCGATCGCATCCGAGAACATCTTCCACGACAGGCGCCGGTAATACGCCGCCGTCGCCAGCGCGCCGATCACGCCGGTGGCGGCGGATTCCGAAGGGGTCGCGACGCCGAGCAGGATCAGTCCCATGACGCAGAAGATGATCAGGGTGAACGGCAGCATGCGGACCAGCGCCAGTCCCTTCTCCGCGAGGCTGACCTTCGCGCCCGCCTTCGTTGGATCCTCCGCCGCAAGTTCCGGGTTCAGCTGGACCCGGACCAGGGTGTAGACGAGGAACATCACCGACAGCATCAGGCCCGGAAGAATGCCCGCGATCAGCAGGCCGGCGATCGAGACGTTCGCGAGGGTGCCGATGACGATGACGAGCACGCTCGGCGGGATGATAGGTGCCAGCGAAGCGCCGGCGAGGATCGCGCCGATCGACATCTTCGTGTCGTAGCCGCGGTCGAGCATGCCGGGAAACAGCGTTCGCGCCATCATCGCGGCCACGCCCATCGCCGCACCGGAAAGCGCGCCGAACACGGTCGACAGGGCGACGCAGAGCACGTATTGCCGGCCCTTCACCCGGCCGACGAGCTTGTCGACAGAATCGAACAGCACGTCGATGCAACCCGAGCGAAACAGCAGCTCGCCCATCAGGATGAAAAGCGGAATCGCGGACAGATCGGCGAAGTTGGTCGTCTCGAAGATCGAGTTGGCGACCATGCCGAACCCGGCATCGCCGAGCACGATCAGAACGCCGATGATGTTGATCACAAGAAAACCGATGAAGATCGGCATCCCGGACATGAAGCACGCGAGCAAAAGCGTGAGCCCGAGCGTGAGGATCACCCACCACTGCATCACTCGAAACTCCCGCCGCCGCTACCCTGCACCGGCGTATCGCCCGAAATCGCCATGCGCAGGAAATGGATCGCCGACATGCCGAAGCCGAAGGTGATGAAGACCGAGATGTAGATCTTCGGAAACGACTTCACCTTCATGATGTAGACGTCCTGCACGACCTGCCGGATGTTCTCGTCGAGATTGATCCAAAAGGCCGCACCGCAGACGACGAAGCATACGACGTAGATCGCAACGTAAGAGACGTGCCGTCTGCTCGGACGCAAGGCGTCGATGAGGAAGGTGACCGCGACGTGTCCGCGCTGGCGCGTGACGTACGGCATCATCAGGAAGCAGCCGATGCACAGGGAATAGGACACCGCTTCGTCCGCCCACCAGGTCGGCGCGTTGAAGAAGTAACGCGACACGACCTCGAACGAATAAGAGAAGATGATGATGCCGAGGCAGAGCTTTCCGAGCCGGAAACCCAGATCGGTCAGTCCGTCGTGAAGGCGCACGAGCGGCGCCACAATGCCCTGCCCCGGCATGATTCCGCCTCTCGGCCGGTCAGTTCGTCATACCGGCCTTCTTGGCGAGATCGCGGAGACCCTGAACGCCGTCCACGCAGCACTTCTTGGCAATTTCCCACATGTCGGCGGCGAACAGCTCCTTCACCTTTTTCGCGTTCTCGGGCGTGAGTTGCGTAACCTTGACGCCCTGCTTGGCGAGCTCCTTGTCCTCGTCGTCCTGGATCTTGTCGCCGACCGCGGGCATTTCGCGTTCCGTCTTGATCGCCGCGTCCGCGAGGATCTTCTGGTCGTCCTTCGACAGCTTCTTCCACTTGTCGAGGTTGATGTAGATGCCAATGTTGGACGAGCCGAAGGTCGGACGGACCTTGTACTTCGCGACTTCGAAATGCTTCATCGTAAGCATGCCGGCAGCCGGCCATGCGGCGCCGTCGATCACGCCTTTCTCGAGCGCGGTGTAGATCTGGCCGCCTGGCAGCACCACCGGCGAGCCGCCCAGCATCCGGATGACGCCATGGTAACTCAACGTGCCGCGAATTTTGCGGCCGGCGAAGTCATTTTTCTCGGACAGGGGTTCTTTCAGGAAGATGTGATAGCCCGAGTTGCTGCTCGGAACCACTCCGAGAACCTTCAGTTTGTTGTGCTTCTGATAATAGTTGTCGAGATAGTCGATGAGGCCGGCTTTGCGACGAGCATCGGCACCGATGTCGATGGCATCGAACGTGAATGCCAAGCCCTTGCTGCCGGAATGGTATATGCCATGCGTATACAGAATGTCGAAAACGCCCGCCGACACCGGCTGAAGCTGCTCGAACGCCGGCACGACCTCCGGGCCGCTGATGACGAGCTTGATCTTGCCCTTGCCGATGGCGTCGACGTTCTTCTGAAACTCGACCAGACCTGCGTAGGTCGGCCAGTTATCCTTGTTCCAGCTCGACAGGACCTTGAGGTCGGTGGCGGCGGCAGGAACGGCCGCGGCGGCGGCAATAAACGCGCCCAGGAGAACCCGGGCACTCGTACGGCACTTCATTTGATCCCCTCCCAAATTGATGCCGGACATTCACTCCCGGCTGATATCAATCCAAGCATTTAACGGAAGGCTGCACAAGCCGTCCGTCCATGTGCTGCTTGCACGGCTCCAACCCGTCTGCATAGGATCGGCCGCCAACAACGCCACCGACAACACAGGGACCGGGGAGATTGCGATGACGGAGAAGCCTTATACCAGGATCGGAACGCCGACCTCGAACACGAAGGAATTCCGCATGCGCGGAAAGGACGTCCTCAGCGAGATCGTCGGCGTGAAGAGCTTCTCCGAGACGTTCTATTTCATCGTCACCGGGCGCGAGCTGCCGGCGAACCAGGTGCGCACCTTCGACGCCTGCATGGTGATCCTGATGGATCACGGGCTCACGCCGATCGCCCTCGTCTCGCGCATGGTTTACGACTCGCTCCCCGACGACGTGCAGCTCCCGATGATCGCGGGCTCGATGATGGTGGGCAACAAGTTCGCCGGCACGATGGCGGGCGCAGGCGCGATCTACAAGGAAGGCGCCGCGCACGAGGGCGACAAGCGCGAGTGGGCCCAGGGCGTCGTGAAGCGCTTCCGCGAGCAGAAGAAATTCATCCCGGGCTACGGCCACCCCTACTACTTCCCGACCGACCCGCGCGCCGACCGCATGTTCCAGATCGCAATGGAGGGCGGCGCGAAGGGCACCTACATCGAGCTCGCGAAGATCCTCGGCGAGGAGATCGCCGCGGCCCGCGGCAAGCCGCTGACGCTCAACGTCACCGGTGCGCTGGGTGCGGTGCTCAACGAGATCGATTTCCCGGTCGAGGTGATGCGCGCCGTCGCCGCCGTCGGCCGCGCGGCGGGCGTGATCGGCCACATCTACGAGGAAATGCAGAACCCGATCGTCCCCGCGGTCGTCGACTTCATCAACAACATCGAATACCGCGACCCGGACTGACGGGATCGCGGTTCGCGGTCAGACGATCTCGCCCCTGCGCAGCGCGGCGATGGCGTCCGCATCGTAGCCGAGCTCGGCCAGCACCTCGTCCGTGTGCTCGCCGAGCGTCGGCGGGGGATCGAGCCTCTGGTCGGCGCGCGAGCCGTCGACGTAGACCGCCCTTCTCGCAAACGTCTGTTTGCCCTGCGTCGGATGCTCGGTCTCGAAGAACGTGCCGAGATGCCGCACCTGCGGGTCCTCGAACACCTCGGGCAGCGTGTGAACCGGCGCGTAAGGAACGTCCTCGGCCTCAAGCCGCGGCATCCAGTAGTCGCGCGGCATCGTCGCGGCCATCGCCTGGAACTCGGCGGAGAGATCGGAATAGTACTCGATGCGGCTCATGCGCTCGGCGAAGCGCGCATCGTCGCGCAGCCGCTCCAGCCCGAACGCCGAAGTCACGCCGAGCCAGAACTTCTGCGGCGACGACAGGTGCACGGTGAGAAGCTTCCCGTCGGCACAGGTCATCACGTAGGACTGCGACGCCTTTGCCCGCGTGTAGGGACCGGGCTTGATGTCCTGCTGGGTCATGTTGGCGAACGGGTCCGGGATGTACCAGATCGTGCTCTCCAGCATGTTGACGTCGATGCGCCGCGCCGGTCCGCCCCGCGCGCGTTCGAACAGCGCCGCGAGCACCCCATAGCAGGCATTGATGCCGGTCATGTTATCGCCGATCGTCGGCCCCGTGACCTGCGGCCGCTCGGGATCGATGAACAGGCTGGCGACGCCCGACAACGACTGGGCGACGGCATCGTAGGCCGGCCGCTTCTCGTAAGGCCCGTCGTCTCCGAACCCGGTGATCGAGCAGTAGATGAGGCCGGGATTGCGCTCCCGCAGGGTTTCGAGCGACAGGCCGAGGCGGTCCATGACGCCGGGACGGAAATTCTCGATCAGCACGTCCGCGCGCTCGGCGAGACGGAGCACGATCTCGCGCCCCTCCTCCGTCTGCAGGTCTGCGGTCACCGAGCGCTTGTTGCGGTTGTAGGCGCCGAACTGAGCCGAGTAGGTGCCGCCGCGCCACGAGCGGAACATGTCGCCGCCCTCGCGCTTCTCGACCTTGACGATCTCGGCACCCATGTCGCCGAGCATCTGGCCGCACAGCGAGCCGGTGATCATCGTGGTCAGTTCGACGACGCGAACGCCGTCAAGCGGTCCCGGCATGGGTCAGCTCTCCTCTCGAATACGAAATCTTGCGGCAGTCCGGCGGGCGATCAGGCGGACCTCCGGAGCGCGCGGCGCTCGGCATCTTCCGCGGCGATCAGCTCGTCGAGGCGCCGCCGCACCTGGATGTTGGGCGCATCCGAATTTATGTCGATCTCATGCGCGTGCGGCATCGAGTTCATCCGCGCCTGCTGCGCCTCCAGCACCACCTTGTCCTCCTCGAAAACCTGGGTGAACTGGGTGCGGTAGATCTCGTCCCACTCGGGCGAGGCGACCTTGAAGTGGCGCGCATGGGCGTAGAAGTAGTGCGTGCTCGTCGCGGTCTCGGGCGTCGGCAAGCTCATCACCTTCATCTCGACGCCGTCCGCCTCGTCGACCCCGCCCGGCGTCACGCCGCTGCCGACCCGCGCGGAGCCCGCATCGTTGACGATGTAGCACGGCAGGTCGGTGGTCGTGACCGCCCAGCGGTCGACGTTCCCCTCGAAGCCGCCCGCCTTCTTCCAGAACGGGGCGGGCGGGCGGTTGGGTATGAGACGGGTCATCACGATGCGGCGATCCGTCCGCTCGGTGCGGCTCGGGAAATCGACGATGGCGTCGTTGCCGATCGAGGTCGGGTGCACGTAGGTCAGGTGCGCGACGTCGAACAGGTTGTCGGAAATCAGGAGGTAGTTCGCATCGACATGCATCGGCGTGCCGCCGCGCCCCGGAATGACGCGCCAGTCTTCGCTGTCGCACCACCACCAGTCGGGAATGAGCGAGGCGTCGGACTTCTCCGGATCGCCCGGCCAGATCCACACCCAGCCGTAGCGCTGGACGACGGGATAGGAGCGCGCCTCCGCTCCGGGCGGAATGCGCGACTGTCCGGGCACACGGACGCAGGCGCCGGTGCGGTCGAATTCGAGGCCGTGATAACCGCACTGCACGCGGTCGTCGACGACGCGCCCCATCGACAGCGGCAGGTGACGGTGGC
Organism: Alphaproteobacteria bacterium; assembly: GCA_038106605.1. Lineage (GTDB taxonomy): Bacteria > Pseudomonadota > Alphaproteobacteria > MPNO01 > UBA830 > JAYOEF01. The sequence continues at coordinate 4,096 of JAYOEF010000115.1, read as the reverse complement.
AGCAACGGTCCTCGAGCGCGGCGATGCCGTCCGGCGTGCGGAAGAGAACGACCGGTTCGTTCAGGATCGTTCGGCCGAACGGGCCCTCGCCGATTTCCGACTCCCAGGCCGCGACGTACCAGGCGTTGCGCAGAAACACGGGCCCCTCCCACCGTTTCGCAGGATTTGACCACAAGAGTCGGGCTTCGCACAACGCGCACGGCGTCCTATCATGTCGGCAATCGCCAAGAACGATGCCGCAGGGAGGTTTCATGATCCGGATCGACGCCTACAACCACATCTTCCCCAAGCCCTACTTCGAGAAACTTGCGGACATCGCGCCCGATCCGCGGATCATCAAGTTCTTCAGCAACGTTCCCGCGCTCCACGACATCGACGCCCATCGACGGCTGGTCGACGGTTTCGACGACTACCAGCAGGTGATCTCCCTCGCCAATCCGCCCATCGAACTGCTGGGAAGCCCGGAGCAGACCCCCGCCCTCGCCCGCATGGCGAACGACGGGCTCGCCGATCTCGTGAAACGCTATCCGGATCGCTACATCGCCTTCATCGCCTCGCTGCCGATGAACAATCCGGATGCCGCCGTCGCCGAAGCAGAGCGCGCGATCACGGAACAGGGCGCGCGCGGCATCCAGATATTTACGAACGTCCTCGGCAAGCCGCTCTCGTCGCCCGAGTTCTATCCCGTGTTCGAGACCATGGCGAAGCACGACCTGCCGATCTGGATCCACCCGGTGCGCGGGCCGAACTTCCCGGACTACGCCACCGAGGAGGCCTCGGAGTTCGAGATCTGGTTCACCTTCGGCTGGCCCTACGAGACCAGCGCCTGCATGACGCGCCTCGTGTTCTCGGGCCTGTTCGACAAGCTGCCTGACATCAAGATCATCACCCATCACTACGGCGGCATGACGGCGTTCTTCGCCGAGAAGATCGGCCTCGGCTTCTCGCAGATCTTCACCGGCGAGATCGGCCACAATCCGCTGGCCGAGAAGGCGGGCCTCAAGAAGCAGCCGAAGGACTATTTCCGTATGTTCTACGCGGACACCGCGACGAACGGTTCCGCCGCGGCGGCGGCCTGCGGGCTAGACTTCTTCGGGCCGGAGCACTCGCTGTTCGCCACCGACGCGCCGTTCGATTCAGAGGGCGGAAAGTTCCTCATCCGCGAGACGCAGCGCGCGCTGGATTCGCTCGACATCGACGAAACGACGCGCGCCAAGATCTACGGCGGCAACCTCCGGCGGCTGCTCAAGATCGCATAGCATGTCCGACATCCCGGCCCCGGTCGATCCTGAGGCGCTTGAGATTCCCTTCCGCACGGTCGGGGACGCGCTCCGGGACTACGCCGGCCGGCACCCGGGAAAGACGGCGATCCGCGCGGTCGACCAGGATCTCACCCTCGATTTCGCGACGCTCCGCGTTGCCGTGGAGGATGCGGCGGCGCGCATGGCGGCGATGGGGGTCGGGCGCGGCGACCGTGTGGCGATCCTCTCCGGCGAGTGCGCGGAGAAGATCGTCCTGATGCTCGCGGCCATGCGCTGCGGCGCGTCGGCCTGCCCATTCCACCACGAGATCGCTGCCGACCACCTCGCGGCCATCCTGAAGGCGATCGCCCCTGCCCTCGTGCTCTGGCGCGAGGACGTCGACGGCGCTTCATTAACGATGGGTCTGGACTGCGCGAAGGCCGCGTTCTCGCCGATGTCGTCGGGCACCGGCTTTTTCGCCGCGCCGGCCGACCGCGCACTGCTCGCCCTGCCGGGCACGGAATACGAACCGGGAGACGAAGGCTGCATCTTCGCGACCTCGGGCACCACGGACCGGCCGAAATGCGTCGTCTGGGACCATCTCGGGCTCTGGCTCTGCGGGCTTTCGACGATCCATTTCACCGGCCTGACGGCGGACGACCGGCTTCTCGAATACCGCACCTTCAGCTGGCTCTCGCCGCAGATCGTCACCTTCATGCCATTCCTGTCGCTCGGGCTCACGGTCGTCATGGCGGAGAGCTTCTCGCGGCGGCGCTTCTTCGACTGGGTGAGCCGCGAGCGCGTCACGGTCGCGGCGGGCGTGCCCACCGTCATCAACATGCTGATCGATGAGCCCGTCGACAATTCGGCGCGCGACGTGTCCTCGCTTCGCCTGATCACGGCAAGCTCCGCCCCGCTCGCGCCCGACCGCTGGCGCCGTTTCGAGGAGATCTACGGCGTGCAGGTGCTCCAGTTCTACGGTGCGTCCGAGGGTGGCTGGCTCTGCGGCAACCGCACCGACAAGTGCCGTATCGGAACGGCGGGTCCGCCGGCGCGGCACATGGACCTCGCGATCGTCGGGCCGGACGGTGCGCCCTGCCCGCCCGGCATGGAGGGCGAGATCACGATCCGCGGGCCGCAGACGGCGGTCGCGACCATCTCGGCCGACGGGGTGTGGGAAGACCGCGGGTCGTTCCGCCTCAGCGAACGCACGCGGGTCGGCGATCTCGGCGTGCTCGACGCGGATGGCTTCGTCCGCGTCACCGGCCGCATCAAGGACGTCATCCTGCGGGGCGGCGTCTCCGTCGCGCCGCTCGAGATCGATGCCGCGGTGATGAAACACCCCGACGTGCACGAGGCCGCCGTCGTCGGCGTGCCCGACCCGATCTGGGGCGAGGAGATCGCCTGCTTCGTCGTGCCGCGGCAGGGGGCAGCGCCGTCCGCGACGGACATCCTGACCCATGCGGCGGCCCTGCTGCCCGACTTCAAACGGCCGCGCCACGTCGTCTTTGTCGACGCGCTCCCAAAGAACCCGCGCGGCAAGGTGCGCCGCGACGATCTCAAGACGATGTGGGCGGAGCGCGAACGCGCTCCGGCCTAGACGCGGCCCGAAGCCGACGCCCGGCGCCGGGCGGCGAACAGCCCGGCGGCGGCAAGGAGAAGCGCAACGGCAGAGCCCGGTTCGGGCACGGCGGCAACCAGGGCGCTATATTCATAGGTCACGGTCGCGGTCCCGGCCCATGGAGCCACGAACGCATCCAGAACAGACGTAGCGGCAGAGTCCAACAGGCTGTTCGCCCCGGCGTTCATGTTGAGCAGGCGGTCCAAGGTGAATGAGCCCAACCCGATGAAGTTCGCCAGATCGGAAGTGTTCGTAAACACGTAGTTCGCGGTCAGCGTCGACAGCGGACCCACGAATAAGTCCTGACAACCGAACAGGCCCAGACACTGTCCCGCGGCCGAACCCGCGACCGGCCCAGTTGCGGCCGATACGGTGCCCAGGCTCAAGTTCACCGACTGGGTGATGTTGTTGAAACCGGAGCCGATGCAACCTGCCTCGGCGTCGGCGCAAAGGAACGTGAGAGACGCGGTGGGTGCTGCTGTCTGGCTGACCGACACCGTAACGCCGGTGAGCGTGCCCTGCGACGGATCGAACAGGTCCAGCGTGTAGGCGCCGCTGAAAACGCCGCTGTTGCTGGCCGACCCGGCGCCGACCGCCGTAACCTGATGGTTCGTGGAGAAGCTGGCGCTGTCGGCAACCGTCAGGGCGGCAACCGGCGATGCGGCTGCGGCCGAAAGCATGAGCGCACCGAAAAGCGCCGGGACAATACGTGTCTTGGTCATTTGTACTACCTGATTTCCCCCAGAAATGAGGCGCCGAAATTAGCCAGCTATGGTACCGGCGGGAAGCCCCCGGATGAGGGCCGGCCGTTCAATCCAGATCACAAATTCGTCAGTGACGGGCGGCGCCCGGTTAACGCCTGCTGTCTTCTTGGGGCTGGTCTATGACGCCGCAGGCCGCCGCGCCGGTACCGAGACCAGCGCGATGCCGCCCAGGATCAGGACGACCCCGATGGAAAGGCTTTTCGTCAGCGTCTCGCCCATGAAGATCACGCTGAGCACGAGCGCGAAGACCGGCACGCCGAGGAGCCCGACCGTGGAGACCGTGGTCGGCAGGTAGCGGACAGCTGTGGTGACGGACAGCATCGCCAGCGCCGTCCCCATGATGCCGCCGTAGCCGAAGACGCCGAACTCGCGCCACGCCCCGGTGAAGTGCGGCAGAGGATCGATAATCAGGGCGGCCACGGCGCACATCGCCGCGGCGAGCCCGAGCTGGTAGGGCGCGAGCTGGAACG
>JAYOEF010000114.1:0-12446 GCA_038106605.1 Alphaproteobacteria bacterium | reverse complement strand
GGGCTGATTTCGTCGGCGAGGACGATGCGCATCTCGTCGTTGTTCCACAGCCGGCCGAACTCCAGCTTGAAGTCGACGAGGCGGATGCCGATGGCGAGGAACAGGCCGGTCAGGAAGTCGTTGACGCGGAGCGCCATGTGCATGATCTCGTCGAGATCCTGCGGCGAAGCCCAGCCGAACGCCGTGATGTGCTCCTCGGAGACCATCGGGTCGTCGAGCTCGTCGGACTTGTAATAGTACTCGACGATCGAGCGCGGCAGCGGCGAGCCTTCCTCGAGTTTGAAGCGGCGCACCAGCGATCCGGCTGCGACGTTTCGGACCACCACCTCGATCGGGATGATCTCGACCTCGCGCACGAGCTGCTCGCGCATGTTCAGGCGGCGCACGAAATGGGTCGGCACGCCGATCTCGGCGAGCTTCAGCATCAGGTATTCCGAGATGCGGTTGTTGAGCACGCCCTTGCCGGTGATCGTGCCGCGTTTCTTGTTGTTGAACGCGGTCGCGTCGTCCTTGAAATACTGGACCAGGGTGCCAGGCTCGGGTCCCTCGAAAAGGATCTTCGCCTTGCCCTCGTAGATGCGTCTGCGGCGGGCCATCGTGTGCCTCGGCTTTCAGGAAGAACGTGCTCCATCGCACGTGCGGTCCAGATATAGCGGATTCCGGTTGGGGGTCAATGGCTGCATTCGGCGCGGAATCGCCGTGTTGCGGCCGCCTAAGCTTCGGGAACTCCACACGTTTTCGTCTCGACTCGGGCGCCTTGGAAGGACAAGATGCGATGAACTCCGATTGATTCCGCAATGCCGAACGGTTAATTGAGCGTCGGTTTGCGAAACGGACAGGGTGGCATCGAAACGGAGCGGTGGCGGAAGGGCCATGGGCGTATTCGGTGCGGATGCGGGCCTCAAGAGTTCATGAAGACGGGGAAACGGGGAAAATTCAGGGGCTGCCTGCTTGCCGCCTGCCTGGCAACCATGTTGCCGGTCGGCGTGGCATTTGCGCAATCGCCTTCGCCGTTGCCGGTCTTTACCCACGCGGATGTCGTCACCGAGGCGCGCGTCCTCGCCGCCTCTCCCTTCATCGCGCCGCCGCGCGCCCCCGAGGGACTGCGCCGCCTCGACTATAACGCCTACAAGCAGATCCGTTTTCGGAAAGAGAGAGCGATCTGGGGGCGTACGCCGTCGCGGTTCTCGATCGAGCTGTTCGCGCCGGGTTTCCTCTATACCCAGGGCATCGACATCTTCATCGTCGAGAACGGGCGCTTGGTGCCGACCAGGATCGATGCCGATGCGTTCGACGCACCGAGCGACGAGGTCCGCCAGATGCTTGCCGCACTCGGCAAGTTCGCCGGATTCCGGCTGCACTATCCGCTCAACCGTCCGGACTACAAGGACGAGTTCGTCGTCTTCCAGGGGGCGAGCTACTTCAAGGCGGTCTCGAAAGGCCAGATCTACGGCCTTTCCGCGCGCGGCCTCGCCATCGACGTCGCCGAGCCCGCGGGCGAGGAATTCCCGGTCTTCCGCCGCTTCTGGATCGAGCGGCCGTCGTCCCGCACCGAGAACATCGTCGTGCACGCGCTCCTCGACAGCAAGCGCGTTGCCGGTGCGTTCCGTTTCGGCATCTATCCCGGCACGGCGACGGCGATGGACGTGAAGATGACGCTGTTCGCGCGCCAGCCGGTGAACCATGTCGGGATCGGCGCGCTGACCTCGATGTATTATTACGGCGACATCGACGGGCCCGACCGGCCGGACATCCGCCCGGCGGTCCACGACTCCCTCGGCCTCGCCATGCACTCGGGCCGCGGCGAGCGCATCTGGCGGCCGCTCAGCAACCCGACGAAGCTGCAGATCAGCGCTTTCGTCGACGAGAATCCGCGCGGTTTCGGGCTGATCCAGCGCGAGCGCCGGTTCTCCAAGTTCGAGGACCTGCACGCCCAGTACCATATTCACCCCTCCGCCTGGGTCGCGCCGGAGGGCGACTGGGGCAAGGGCCACATCGTACTCGTCGAGATACCGACGAAGTCCGAGGGCAACGACAACATCGTCGCCTACTGGCGACCGGAGAAGGGGCTGAAGCCCGGCGAGCCCTTCACCATCAGCTATATGCTCTCCTGGCCCAACGACGCGCCGGCGAGTCCGGGTATCGCGCCCGTCGCGCGCGCGGCCTACGGCTTCGGGCCAAGCGGCAACCAGCGTCAGATCGTTGTCGACTACGGCCCGATGCCCGGGATTCCCGCCGCGTCCATCACGGTCGAGCGCGGCCTGGGCGGCGGAAAATTCCTCGGCACGACGGTCGAGCCGATCCCCGCGACGGGCGGACGCCGCGTCATCTTCGGCTTCGACCCGGGCGATGCGCAGATGAACGAGATCCGCATTCAGCCCCGATTCCAGGACAAGCCGGCCGGCGAGACCATGCTGTTCCGGTGGACGCGCCGCTGACATGATTGAACCCGCCCGGCTCGCCCTTCCTCCCGAAGCGCCGCTGGCGATGCCGCGCCAGCGAATCAACGGCCTCCTGAAGCCGATGCGGGCGCGTGCCGGAGGCTTCGGCCGGCGATTCAGGCTTTTCCTCGTCCGCCTGCTGCTGGTCGCGGGCATGTTCGGGCTTATCGGCTACGGCATCCACGAGATGTACGGCGTGATGTCGAGCGGCGGCGTCACGCTCCTGCAGTGGGTGTTCCTGGCGCTGTTCGGGGTGACGTTCTCCTGGGTCGGCATCGCCGCCTGCCAGGCGGTCGTGGGCTTCCTCCGGGTGATCGGTCAGGACCTGTTTCCGCCCCGCCTCTACGGCGAGGCGCCGGCTTTCCGCACCGCCGTGCTGCTGCCCCTCTACAACGAGGATCCGCGCCGTGCCGCCGCCGCGGTGCGCGCGATGGCCGAGGGGCTCGCGGAGCGCGCCCCCGACCGGTTCGCCTTCTTTCTGCTGTCCGACACCAACCAGCCGAGCGCGTGGATCGACGAGGAGCGCGCGTTCCGTGGGCTCGTCGCCGAGGCCGATCCGCGCTGCCCGGTTTGGTATCGCCACCGCCGCCACAACACAGAGCGCAAGGCCGGCAACATCTCCGACTGGGTGATGCGCTGGGGCGCGGCGTTCGAGGCGATGATCGTGCTCGACGCCGATAGTCTGATCGATCCCGGGACCATGATCGAGCTTGCCGCGCGAATGGACAAGGCGCCCGGCGTCGGACTGATCCAGACGCTGCCCTCGATCGTCGGCGGCCGGAGCCTCTACGCCCGGCTCCAGCAGTTCGCCAACCGCTGCTACGGCCCGGTGTTCGGCAACGGGCTCGCGGCCTGGCACGGCGTCAGCAGCAATTTCTGGGGCCATAACGCGATCATCCGCACGCGCGCCTTCGCCGAGGCCGCGCGCATGCCGGAGCTTCCGGGCAAGCCGCCGTTCGGCGGCCACGTGCTCAGCCACGACTTCATAGAGGCGGCGCTGCTGCGGCGCGCGGGCTGGGGCGTGCGTCTCGATTCCGACCTGAAGCACAGCTACGAGGAAGCACCGCCGTCGCTCGTGGACGTGATGGTGCGCGACCGGCGCTGGTGCCAGGGCAACCTGCAGCATTCACGCTTCGTAAGGGCATCGGGCCTCGCCTTCGCCAGCCGGCTGCACCTGCTGACCGGTATCATGGCTTATCTCAGCGCGCCCCTGTGGTTCGCCCTCGTCTTCGTCGGCCTGATGCTCGCGGTGCAGGTCGCCCTGTCCGGCCCCGAGTATTTTTCGGGCCCGTCGCTGTTTCCGATCTGGCCGGTGTTCGATTCCGAGCGCGCCATCCGGCTGTTCGTGGTCTCGATGATCGTCGTCATGACGCCCAAACTTCTGGGCTGGCTCGCGGTGATGCTCAACCCGCGGCGCTGCTTTTCCTTCGGCGGACCCATCGCGGTCACGCTCGGCGTTCTGGTCGAGACCCTGCTTTCGGCGCTCTACGCGCCGCTGATGATGATCGCGCAAAGCCACATCGTCTGGCAGGTCCTGAGCGGGGGCGACAGCGGCTGGAAGCCCCAGCGCCGCGGCGACGGCAGCGTACCGTTCCGGGCCGCGCTCCGCGCCCATTACGCCCACATGATCGTCGGCCTCGTCCTCGCCGGCGTCTCGTGGGCGATCAACCCGAACCTGTTTCTCTGGACCCTGCCGGTGACGGGCGGCCTCGCGCTTGCGCCCTTCACGTCAGCGATCAGCGGCAGCACGATCGCGGGCAGCATCCTGCGCGCGCTCTGGATCCTCCGGACGCCGGAAGAGCGCCGCCGCGGCCGGCCCGATATCCTCAACCGGCGCGACGCGCTGTTCGCCCAGGAGGACGAGCGCGTCGTCCCGCCGCTTGAAGCGCTCGCCACCGATCCCGGCTTTCGCGCCTGGCACCTCGCGCAGATCCCGGACGCTATCGGCGCCGAGCGCGCGTTCAATCCCGAGCTGGTGCTTGCCCGCGAAAAGTCGGCGCGCGCCGGAAGCCTGTCGGAGCTTGAAACCTGGCTGACGCCGCGCGAGAAGATGGAGCTTCTCCACAATAGCGATTCCGTGCTTGCGCTCGCCGACCGCGACGCGGTTGCCGCCGCGCAGTAACGGCTCCCGAACGGATCAGCCGATTTCGATCGGGACGAAGGGTACGGACCCGGGCGCTCCCGATGCGAACAGCCAGACGGGATCGGTTTCGGGCCGATCCGCCGAGGGCAGTGCGAGGAGAGAGCCCGACAGCGTTCCGAAACCGAAATCCGTCTCGATCCGCATTGCGTCGCGCCCGTCGGCATCTGCCGCATGTTCGCGGCTCGCCATCAGCGCCTGCCACCCGGACCAGTCGCCGGCGCCCGGATCGGGAACCGATGCGGCGTCGAACTTCGGGCGGAAATGGCGGATGCGCGGCGAGGCGGGGTCGTTGAGGTCGTACGCGGTGATGATCGACAGCCCTTCGGGCACCGGCGTGACGTCGATGCGCCCGCCGTCCGCGGCACCGCGGCTGCGGAGCCAGAAGGCGTCCCGGTTGTCGGCGACGATCAGATTGAACGAGCGGTAGGAGCGGCCGTCGAGCGCTGCCAAGGCATCGGCGGCATCGGCGGCGTCGGCATGGTCGAGCGCTTCGAGCACGATCTCGCCGCGCGACCGCAGGTCCGGGTCGGGACCGAGCGAATCCCGGCGGTTCAAGATACCCGCGAACACGCCTTCGTCGTTGAGGCCCATCCAGGTCCCGCCCGCCAACCGGTCTATTCCGGCGACCACGTTGGCGCGGTCGGGCCAGTGACGGCCCGGCGGGTCCCAGGGCCGCCCCGCCATTTCGTCGCGGTTTGCCGCGATCAGGACCGGCCATCCGTGGCCCGGGCGGCGGAGGAGAACGAGGGTGCACATGGCGCCTCGATAGCAGGTTCCCGCGAATGCGGCCATATCCGGCAGCGGATGACCGACAAGCGCCTTGACAGAGAGCGGCCGGGAACCGATCTATCACCCAACGAAGGACGACTTTCCTCAGGAGAAGGCGGGACGATGAGCGGGTTCGACGATCGCGAAAAGAGTTTCGAGGCGAAATACAAGCAGGATCAGGAAAAGCTGTTCCGCCTCACCTCGCGCCGCAACCGGCTGCTCGGTCTCTGGGCCGCCAACAAGTTCGGTATGCCGGACAATCAGGCGCTCGATTACGCCAAGGAAGTCGTGCTCGCGGACTTCGAGGAGCCCGGCGACGACGACGTCGTCCGCAAGGTCCTCACGGATTTCGCGGACCGGGGGCTCGCGATGGACGAGCAAGGGCTCCGCAAGGAGATGACGCGCCTGATGGACGAGGCCGCGCGCCAGATCGACGCCGAAGCCTGACAGGCCGCACGTCGCACCAAAGCGAAAGGCCCCCGAAAGGGGGGCTTTTCCGTTTCCGGGATTCGCGTCCCGCTCTACTTGCCGAAGACGCGGTCGAAGATCGTGTCGACGTGCTTGGTGTGATAGTCGAGGTCGAACATCTCCTCGAGCGTCGCCGCGTCGACGCGGCCCGAGACCTCGGGATCGGATTTGAGAAGATCGAGGAACGACTTCCCCTGCGACCAGGATTCCATGGCGTTGCGCTGCACCGCCGAATAGGAGTCCTCGCGGCTCATGCCGGCCTGGGTGAGCGCGAGCAGGACGCGCTGCGAGAAGACGAGGCCGCCGAGCGCATCCAGGTTCTTCTGCATGTTCTCGGGATAGACGACGAGCCGGTCGACGACACCCGTGAGCCGCCCGAGCAGGAAGTCGAGGGTGATCGTCGCGTCGGGGCCGATCATGCGCTCGACCGAGGAGTGCGAGATATCGCGCTCGTGCCACAGCGCCACGTTCTCCATCGCCGGGATGCAGTAGGAGCGCACCATGCGGGCGAGACCCGTGATGTTCTCGGTCAGCACCGGGTTGCGCTTGTGCGGCATCGCCGACGAGCCCTTCTGGCCGGGCGAGAAGAATTCCTCCGCCTCGCGGAGCTCGGTGCGCTGCAGGTGGCGGATCTCGACGGCGAGCCGTTCGGCGGATGAGGCGATCACCGCGAGCGTCGCGAAGAACATCGCGTGCCGGTCGCGCGGAATGACCTGGGTCGAAACCGTTTCGGCCTTGAGTCCCATTGCGCTGGCGACATGCTCCTCGACCCGGGGGTCGATGTTGGCGAACGTGCCGACCGCGCCCGAGATGGCGCAGGTCGCGATCTCGGCGCGTGCCGCGGCGAGCCGCTCGCGGTTGCGCGCGAACTCGGCGTAGTGGCCCGCGAGCTTGACGCCGAACGTCGTCGGCTCGGCGTGGATGCCGTGGCTGCGGCCGATGGTCGGCGTGTATTTGTGTTCCTCCGCGCGCTTCCGGAGCGCCGCGAGGAGGGCGTCGAGATCCTCGAGCAGGATGTCGGTCGCCTGGGTCAACTGCACCGCGAGGCAGGTGTCGAGCACGTCGGACGACGTCATACCCTGATGGACGAAGCGCGCCTCGTCGCCGACATGTTCGGCGAGGTTGGTGAGGAACGCGATGACGTCGTGCTTGGTCTCGCGCTCGATCTCGTCGATGCGGTCGATCTCGAAGGCGCCCCGGTCCCAGACGGCCTGGGCGGCCTCCTTGGGAATGACGCCGAGCTCGGCCTGCGCGTCGCAGGCGTGGGCCTCGATCTCGAACCAGATGCGGAACTTGTTCTCGGGCTCCCAGATTTCGGTCATCCGGGGGCGGGAATAGCGGGGAATGGACATGGGCGGGGTTTATCAGAATCTGGTTTCGGCGGAAATCAGATAGTGCGGTGGCGTCTTACCATGCCCCAGTAGGCGGCGAGGCCGAACAGGGTCCAGAACAGGATGCCGTAGGCGATGGCGGACTGGGTGCCGGCCGACAGCGATGCGACGACCACCCCGGTGGCGGCGCCTACGATCTGCTGGACGAAACCGATGAAGGAGGAGGCGGCACCGGCGATATGGGGAAACGGCTGGAGCGCGCCTGCCACCGACTGCGGGAAGATCAGGGCGAAGGCCATCAGGCAGAAGAACATGGGAACAAAGATGGCCCAGGCCTCGCGGATGCCCGCCCAGGACAGCGCGGCCATGAAAATGCCGCCGCAGACGGCCAGTCCCATGCCGAACCGGAGCAGGGGATAGGCGCCCCAACGGGTGACGAGCCGCGCGCCGAGGAAGGTACCGGACAGGCTGCCCGTCATGCAGGCTGCGAACATCAGCCCGTAGGTCCGCTCGGTCTCGCCGAAGCCCGAGATGATCACGTAGGACGAGGCGCCGAGGAACGAGAACAGGAAGCCGTAGGCCGCCGCCGAGCAGGCCGTATAGGCCCAGAAGGGGCCGCTCCGGGCGATCTCTGCGAAGCTCCGGAACATCGGCGCGATGCGGAGCGCGTTGGGATTGCGGGCCGGAATGGTCTCCCGGAATACGGCGATGTAGAGCGCCGCGACGCCGACGTTGTAGACCGCGATGAAGAGGAACATCGCCTGCCAGCCGAATTGCGCGGTGAGCTCCGCGCCGAGGATCGGTGAGGTCAGCGGCGCGACGGCGTGGAAGAACATCATCACCGAGATCACGCGCGCCGATTCCGAGCGCTCGAACCGGTCGCGCACCACGGCGCGGGAAATGATCCAGCCCGTCGCCGCGGCGAAGCCGTGGACGAAGCGCGCCACCATCAGCATCTCGATCGACGTCGCCAGTGCGCAGGCCACCGTTGCCGCGATATTGAGGAGGATGCCGGCGAGGATTGCCGGCTTCCGCCCCCAGCGGTCGGACAGCGGTCCGTGGAACAGCTGGCCGACAGCGATGCCCACCATGAACAGGCTGAGCGTGAGCTGCGTGTCCTCGCGCGTCGCGCCGAACGCCGCGGCAACGGCCGGCATGGCGGCCAGCGTGCCGTCGATTCCCATGACTGTCGCCACCGTCGTCAGCGCGAGGAGCGCCGCGAGCCCGGCATTGTCGAAGGTCTTCACGGAGCGGACCGCTGCGACAGGGGGCGGACCAAGAGCCAGTAGGCGGCGAGCGTGCCGCAGCCGCAGGCGCCGATCACGATGGCCATCGGCAGCGGCGTGCCGTCGTTGAGGAGCCCGATCACGGCGGTGGCGATCGCGCCGGCGAGGAACTGGATGAAGCCAAGGAGTGACGAGGCCGCACCCGCGATGTGCGCGAACGGCGACATGGCGCCCGCCGTCGTTCCCGGCGTGATGAAGGCGATTGCGATCAGCAACAGGATGACCGGTCCCATCAGGGTGTAGACGCTGATGTTGCCCGTCAGGACGAACAGCGTCATTCCGATTCCTGCGGCGGCGCAGAGCATCGTGCCGGCGCGGATCAGGCGGTCCATGCCGAGGCCTTGGGCGACTCGCGCGACCCCGATCTGGGTCGCCGTGTAGGCGATCATCGGCAGCGCCATTGCGATGCCGAATTCGGCCGGGCTCAGGCCGAGATACTGGATCAGCCCGACCGCCGCGCCCGCGAAATAGGCCATCAGCGCACCGTAGACGAAGCAGGCGCAGAAGGCGTAGCAGCGGAACGGCCGGTTCGAGAGAATCGCGCGGAAGTTGCGGACGATCGTCGACGGGCGGAGTGCGGCGGGGTTGAGCGCGCGGTTGGTCTCGCGCAGCCCGACGAGCACGGCGACGAAGATCAGCGCGCCGAATCCGGCCATCGTCACGAACACCGCGCGCCAGCCGAGCGCCTCCGCGATGATCCCCGACAGGCCCGGCGCGACGGTCGGCATCAGCCCGTGGATTCCCATCATCAGGGCGAACAGCCGGGCGCCGGCCTCGCGGTCGAACATGTCCCGGATCACGGCGCGCGCGACGATGACGCCGGAGCAGGCGAGGAAGCCCTGGAGGAATCGGAGCGCGATGAGCGCATCGATCGAACCGGACGCTGCACAGGCCGCGGAGGTCGCGGCATAAAGCGCGACGCCGCAGAGGATCACGGGCTTGCGCCCGAACCGGTCGGAGAGCGGCCCGTGCACGAGCTGGCCGACGGCGATGCCGAGGACGAGCGCGCTGAGGCCGAACTGGACGGCCGCCGTCGACGTCGCGAAGGCCGCGGCGATCGACGGCATGAGCGGCACCGAGCCGTCGACCGATATCGGCAGCAGCATCGGCAGGAGGCCGAGAAGTCCCGCGAGCAGGGCATAGCGGGCGCGGGACGGCGGCGCCGGCACCCCTTCGGCCTGGGTCAACTGGCGGCGACGCTGTTGCGGACGCGCTTGATCAGGTCCTTGAAGGTGGCTTGTTCGTTCGGGCTGAGGTCGTTGAGGACATGGAGGTTGATCGCCTTCACCTCGGGCATCACGCGGCGGTACATCTTGCGGCCCTCGGGCGTCAGGTAGACGTTGATCTTGCGTGCGTCGGCCTTGTTGCCCTCGCGGCGGACGAGCCCTTTTTCCTCGAGCTTGTTCAGTGCGGCGACCGTGGTCGGGCCCTTCATCCGCACTTTTTCGGAGAGCTCGCGCTGGGTCAGGCCGTCCTGGTCCCAGAGTGCGCGGAGGAACGGCCAGAGGCTGAGCGTGACGCCGTGCGGCGCCATGCGCTCGGAGAATTCCCTGCACATCGCGCGGTTCGCCTCCCACAGGAGGAAACCGACGGAATCCTCCGGGTCGAAGTAATCATTATCTGCGGACATATTTACGGATTTACACGGCGGTGCCGCATTGGGCAAGTGGCATCGCCTTGACAGGCCGGAGGGCGGGCGCAACACTCGGTTAGGCAGCGAACGAATGCTGGAATCCTGAGGATTCTTTGGCAATCGGGCGCGCAAACACGGCGGTACGGACAGGAGCGCATAGATCGCTTTTCAACCGTGACGCGGTGCCGGGAATCGCCGCCCCGCAGTTTCGCTGCGTCGGCGGGACGACGGAACAAGAAACGGGACGAACGGGACCACCAAGGGGGTATCGAGACGATGGCCGACTGCACCGAAAGCAAGATCGACGTTCGCGGCTGCAAGATTCACATGCGCCGCGGCGGCAAAGGGGAGCCGATGATGTTCCTCCATGGTGCGGGCGGCATCCCGGGATGGATCCCGGCGTTCCAGAGCCTCGCCGACCGCTTCGACGTGATGGCGCCGGATCATCCGTCCTTCGGCCTGTCGGACCAGCCGGACTGGCTCGACGACATGAACGATCTCTCTCTGTTCTACCTCGATCTCATCGACGCGCTGCAGCTCGACGGCGTGCACGTCGTCGGCCAGTCGCTAGGCGGCTGGCTCGCGCTCGAGATGGCGGTGCGCAACTGCACGAAGATCAAAAGCCTGACGCTCGTCGGCAGCGCCGGTATCCGCATCAAGGGCAAGCCGATCGCCGACATCTTCATGATGGACCCGGCAGACCTGACGCGTGAGCTGTTCTTCGACCAGTCCTACGCCGACCGCATCCTCGGCATGAACGTGAGCGACGAGCAGCTCGACATCCAGATCCGCAACCGGGTCTCGACCGCGCGCCTCGGCTGGCAGCCGCGCCTGTTCAATCCGGCGCTCCGCAAGTGGCTGCACCGCATCACGGTGCCGGTCCACGTGGTCTGGGGCGATTCCGACAAGATCGTAGACCCCGCTTACGCCGCCGAGTTCGGCCGCGTGCTCTCGGGTGCCAAGGTGACGATGATCGAGAAGGCCGGCCACCTGCCGCACATCGAGCAGGCAGGGCCGTTCGTCGACGCGGTTTCGGGGTTCATCGCCAGGAAGGCGGCCTGAACCCCGCGACGGCCGCGGAAAAGGTCCGTTTCGCCTGCAAATTAATTGGGCAGCATTGCTGTCGCGATTTTTTACAACATCGGGACCGAAGGTTCGGAGCGGCGCCGTTAACCCATTGTTTTAGCGGAAAATTGAAACTTGGCATGAATCTTGCGTGTGTATGCGCGACCGCCGCCGCTGCCCGGTTTTCCGGGCCGGGCAAGCGGTCGGAGCTGGCACAGAAGGTTTTGCGTAAATGTTGTCCCGCCGCGTTGTTTCCGGTTTTGCCGCCCTCGCAATCGCCGCCGCCGTCCACGTCGGACCGGCCGCCGCAGGTGCGCTCGGCGAGTTCAACGTCCTCACCTTCGGCGACTTCACCGCGCCGTCGAGCGACGTCGAGGGACGGCTTTATGCCGGCGGAAACGTCTCGCTCAGCAACTACAGCGTCGGAGCGACGCTCTCGGGCGGTCTCGTCGGCGGCGATACGCTCGTCGTTGGCGGCGACCTCACCTTTGTCTCCGGTTCCGTCAACAACGGCAATGCCGTCGTCGGCGGCAGCGCGGCTGGCGTCGACAGCTCGGTCCGCTGGGGCCTGATCAATTCCGGCTACACCCTGACGGAGAACGTCGGCGCGGCCGGCCTTCCGGTCGATTTCACCGCCGAGCAGGTTCGCCTGCAGACGACGTCTGCCGCCCTCGCGCTGCTCTCGGCGACGGGTGTCTCCGAGGCGAAGTGGAGCCAGGTCTTCCTGACCGGCAGCGGCAACGCGACACGCGAGGTTTTCAACATTTCCGCCGCCGACCTCGCAGGATCAACCAACCTTGCGATCTCGGGCGTTCAGGCCGGGGCCGAGATCATCGTCAACGTCTCGGGTTCAAGCGCCTCATGGTCGGGCGGCCTCGACAGCTTCTTCGAGCAGAACCGCACCAACGTGATCTTCAATTTCTTCGAGGCCGAAACCCTCTCGCTCGGCAGCATCGGCGTGCAGGGCAGCATCCTTGCCGTCAATGCCGACATCTCCGCGAGCTGGGGCGTCGTCTGGGGCCAGGTCGTCGCGGAAAGCTGGAACGGCCCGATGCAGGCGAACAATGTCTCCTACGGCGGCACGGTCCCGGGCTTCACCCCGAACCCGACGACCGAGGTCCCGGCGCCTGCCGCCGCGGGTATGATGATCGTCGGCCTGTTCGCTTTCGCCGGCCTGCGTCGGCGCCGCGCCGTCAAAGTCTGATTAGAGACGGACCAGGCGCAGCCTCAGCGCGTTCGAAATCACCGAGACGGAACTCAGGCTCATCGCCGCCGCGGCGACGATGGGGCTGAGGAGCACGCCCGTCACCG
>JAYOEF010000113.1:10152-12515 GCA_038106605.1 Alphaproteobacteria bacterium | reverse complement strand
GTGAAGGCGCGCGACTTCTTCCTGATCGAGTACGCGATGGACGCCGCCATCGTGAACTTCCCGAAGCCCTACGTCAGCATGATCGACGGCATCGTCATGGGCGGCGGGCTCGGCATTTCCGTAAACGGCGGGTTCCGCGTGATGAGCGAGCACGTGATGGCGGCAATGCCGGAGACCGGCATCGGCCTCTTGCCCGACGTCGGCGCGACTGCGTTCCTCAATGCCGCACCCGGACGCATCGGCCTCTATCTCGGCCTCACCGGCTCGCGCATGGATGCGGCCGACACCATCCACGCCGGGATGGGCACGCACTTCGTGCCGCGCGAACGCCAGGCTTCGCTGATCGCGGCGCTGACCGAGGCGGAATACATGGGCGATGCGTTTGCCATCGTGGACGGCATCGTCGGCCGCTTCGCGGGCGATCCGGGCCCCTCGAAACTGCGCGCCCGCCAGCAGGAAATCGACCGGCTGTTCGCTTCGGACCGGGTGGAGGACATCCTCTCCGCCCTCGACGCCGACGGCTCGGAATTCGCGGCCGAGACCGCGAAGACGCTCCGGCGCATGTCGCCCACCAGCATGAAGATCACGGCGCGCCAGCTCACGGGCCACAAGGGGATATCGCCGATAGAGGCGCTCCGGCTCGAATACCGGATGGTGTGCCACGTGCTGGAGCGCCACGATTTCTACGAAGGCATCCGCGCAGCCCTGATCGACAAGGACCGCAACCCGAAATGGGATCCGGCGACGCCCGAGGGCGTTACCGACGCCGAGGTCGACGCGCACTTCGCGCCGCTCGGTGCCGCCGAGATCGACCTCGACTGAAACGAACGAACGTACCGGACAGGAGACCGTCATGGCCTATGAGCACATTCTCGTCGAAACAAAGGGCCGCGTCGGCCTGATCACCCTCAACCGGCCGCAGGCGCTCAACGCGCTGTGCACGCCGCTGATGCTCGAACTCACCGACGCGCTCGACAAGGTCGAGGCGGACGCCGGCATCGGCGCAGTCGTGCTGACCGGCTCGGAGAAGGCCTTCGCCGCCGGGGCCGACATCAAGGAGATGCAGGACAAGAGCTGGCCGGGCATCTATCTCGAGGACTTCATCACGTCGAGCTGGGAGCGCCTTGCACGGTTCCGCAAGCCCGTCATCGCAGCGGTCGCGGGCTTCGCGCTCGGCGGCGGCTGCGAGGTCGCGATGATGTGCGACTTCATCATCGCCGCGGACAATGCGAAGTTCGGCCAGCCCGAGGTGAATCTCGGCATCCCGCCCGGCGCCGGCGGCACGCAGCGGCTCACTCGCATCGTCGGCAAGTCGAAGGCGATGGACATGTGCCTCACCGGCCGCTTCATGGACGCCGTGGAAGCCGAGCGCGCCGGTCTCGTCTCCCGCATCGTCCCGGCGGCGGACCTGATCGCCGAAGCGGTGAAGGCGGCGGAGGCCATCGCGGCCAAGTCGCTGCCCGCGAACATGCTGATAAAGGAATCCGTGAACCGCGCCTACGAAACGACCCTCGCCGAGGGCATCCGGTTCGAGCGCCGCATGTTCCACGCGACGTTCGGCACGCCCGGCCAGAAAGAGGGCATGGCCGCCTTCGTCGAGAAGCGGAAGCCGGACTTCGACAAGGGCTGAACGGCGGGACCGGACCGCCACAGGGCAAAGCGCTGGCGCGGCGGTCTCCTCCGCGCTACCGTTTTCCGGCACACAGCGACGGGAGGACGGACATGAGCGACTTCACCATGCCGCAGCACGTGATCGACCGGGTCATGGAGAAGCGCGGCCGCCTCAACGTCTTCGACAGTTTCGATCCGGCGAAGACGGCGTTCCTCGTCGTCGACATGCAGAACTTCTTCGTCGATGGCGTCGAGGCCTGCCAGGACGTCATCCCCGATATCAACCGGCTCGCCGCGGCCGTGCGCGACCGGGGCGGCCTCGTCGTCTGGGTCGTGCTGACCGTCGCCGAGAAAGAAGGCGGGCCAAGCCTGTGGCCCCTCTATCACGACAATTTCTTCACGCCGGCGAAGCGCGCCGCGCACATCGCGGGCCTCACCCGCGGCTCGCACGGCCACGCGCTGGATGCCAAGCTCGACGTGAAGGGCGGCGACTTGATCTCGGAAAAGACGCGCTTCAGCGCCCTCGTCCAGGGCGCGTCCGATCTCCACGAACAGCTCCAGGCGCGCGGGATCGAGAACGTCCTCGTCGGCGGAACGCTCACCAACATGTGCTGCGAATCCACCGCCCGCGACGCCATGATGATCGGCTATCGCGCGATCATGGTCGAGGACTGCAACGCGTCGCGCAATGCCGAGGACCACGCGGCCGGCCTGACGTCTGTCTACCAGAGCTTCTGCGACGTGCGCTCGAC
>JAYOEF010000113.1:0-10052 GCA_038106605.1 Alphaproteobacteria bacterium | reverse complement strand
ACGTCGCTCCAGGAAGGCAGCGGCGCCCTTGAATTTTGGGAAATCATCGCAATGTATGCACTGGCCGACGCCATCCCCGAGCTTTTTCGACGACCGTCCGCCCTGCGGAGCCTTCATCATGTCTAATCCCCGCGCCACGATCCTTGTGATCGGCCAGGCGAACGCCGCCAATCACGGTCCCGTCCGCGCGAGCGGCGGCCCTGCCGTCCGCGCCTTCCACGAAGGCTCGTTCCTGCCGGCGCACGACCCCATTCCGGGCGCGAGCGGCGGATCGGGCAGCGTCTGGACCCGCTTCGGCGCCAAAGCCGTTTCGGCAGGCCTGTGCAAGGAAGTCGTCTTCGTGAACGTCGCCCACGGCGATACCGCGGTCGCCGACTGGGCGCCGGGCGGCGCGTTCCATTCCCGCCTCGTCACCGCGCTCCGCAAGGCGCGCGACACGGGCGTCGCGTTCACCCATGTCGTCTGGTTCCAGGGCGAGCGCGACACGCTGGTGCGCACGGGCGAGGCCGAATACGCCGACCGGCTCGGCCGCGTGATTTCGTGGCTCCGCACCCAGGGGATCGACGCCCCCGTGTTCGTCTGCCGGACGAGCCGCCGCGGCGAACGGACGAGCGACAGCGTCCGCCGCGCACAGGACAGCGTCGTCGATCCGCGCCGCAATGTCTTCTCCGGCCCGGACTGCGACACGCTCGGCCCGGAAATGCGGACCGACGGCACGCAGCTCAACGAGGACGGACAGAACGCGTTCGCCGAACTTCTCGTCGAAGCTTTTGCCGCCGCCGCGCCCGACCTCTCCCGGAAGGCCGCCTGACGGCTTTGCGGCGGTTCCACCGGCCCGGAACGCGCGCTATGATCGCGCGCGCTCCAACCGACGGTAACCGATCATGGCGAAACAGACCCGTATCCCCTGCGTCATCCAGCGCGGCGGCACCTCGAAGGGCCCCTACTTCCTCGCCTCCGACCTGCCGTCGGACCCGGCGCTCCGCGACCGCGTGCTGCTCTCGATCATGGGCTCGCCCGACGTGCGCCAGATCGACGGAATCGGCGGCGCCGACCCGCTGACCAGCAAGGTCGCGATCGTCAGCCGCTCGTCGAAGCCCGGCGTCGATCTCGACTATCTTTTCTGCCAGGTGAAGGTCGACCAGCCGATGGTCGACGTCACGCCCAATTGCGGCAACATGCTGGCAGGCGTCGCGCCGTTCGCACTGGAACATGGCCTTATCGACGCGAAGGACGGCCGCACCACCGTCCGCATCCACATGGTCAACTCCGACAATCTCTGCGACGTCCACATCCAGACGCCGGGCGGAATCGTGACGTACGACGGAGACGCCCGCATCGACGGCGCCCCCGGTACGTCGGCGCCGGTGATGATCGACTTCCTCGATACCGCCGGATCGGCCTGCGGCTCACTGTTGCCCACCGGGAACGTCGTCGACATCGTCGACGGGGTGAAGATCACCTGCATCGACAACGGCATGCCGGTCGTGATCCTGAAGGCAACCGACGTCGGCGCCACGGGCTACGAGACGCGCGACGAACTCAACGCCGCGACCGACATCAAGAAGCGGATCGAGTCGATCCGCCTCCAGATCGGCGAGGCCATGAATCTCGGCGACGTGACCGAGAGCGTCGTCCCCAAGATGTGCCTCGTCTCGCCGCCGAAGCATGGCGGGACGATCAACACGCGCTGCTTCATCCCGCACGTCTGCCACGCCTCGATCGGCGTCCTTGCCGCCGTCACGGTCGGCACCGCCTGCGTGATGCCGGGCTCGACCTGCTACGACATCGCCGAGGTCGCCGAAGGCAACCCGAAGCTGATCTCGGTCGAGCATCCGACGGGAGAGTTCTCCGTCGAGCTCGAAACGGGAAACCCGGTTAACGGCGTGCCGACCATCAAGCGCGCGGCCCTGCTGCGCACCACGCGGCGCCTGATGGAAGGGTTCGCTCTGGTTCCGGCCTCCGTCTGGGACGGCCGGACCGGTCTCGTCGCCCAGGCCGCCGAGTAATACCCACATGTCGGATACTCTCGTCGCCCGGCTTTTGAGGCTCGACACGCCGGCGGTCTCCGATGCGCTCGACAGGCTCGAAGCGCCCGGCCGCGTCACCGGCATTCCCCGCCTGACCACCGGCAAGCGGATCGCCGGCCGCGCGATCACCGTGAAGCTTGGCACCGGGAAGTCGCTCGGCGGGCCGGTGCGGCACCTCTGCACCTCCGCCGTCGAGGCGGGCGGGCCCGAGAGCGTCCTCGTCATCGAGCAGCGCTCCGGCGTCGAGGCGGCGGGTTGGGGCGGGATCCTTTCGAACGGCGCGAAGGTGCGCGGCATCGAGGGCGTGATCTGCGACGGGCCGGTGCGCGACATCGACGAGAGCCGCGATCTCGAGTTCCCCGTGTTCGCCCGTTATGCCGTTCCGACGACCGCGCGCGGGCGCATCGTCGAAGAGGCGTTCAACGAGCCGGTGATGGTGGGGGACGTGACCGTGACGCCCGGCGACTACGTGCTCGCGGACGGCTCCGGCATCTGTTTTCTCGAAGCCGGTCGGGCGGAAGAGATCATCGAGGTCGCGGAAATGGTCGCGAAGCGCGAGGCCCTGATGACGCAGGCGGTCCTCAGGGGCGAGCCGATCAGCAAGGTGATGGGCGCCGACTACGAACACATGCTGAAGAAGGGCTGACGCCCTAGCGGCCGATCAATCCCGCCACGGCGCCGCGAACGCCGCAGCACAGGAAATCGCGCTTCGTCAGCGCCACCCTGCCGGCAATCGGATCGTTCCGCCGCAGCAGCACCAATAGCCGGTCGGCCAGACGTACGATCACGGCGGATTCCATCGAGAGTCTTCGATCTTCGAGCGCCGCAGAAAGCTGTCGCGCGTCCCGCATGAGGCTTTCGCAGCCGTCGAGACAGCGGTCGATGACGCGTCGAAGAGCCAGGCTCGCGCGATCGGCGGCAATGTCCTCGACCGTCGTGCCAGCCTCGGCCATCCAATCCTGGGGCAGGTAGACACGGTTGAGCGCACGGTAGTCGTCCTTGAGGTCCTGCAGGTGGTTGAGCACCTGGAGCACGTCGCAGAGCGGATCGGAATAGCGGTACTTCGCCGGATCCTCGCCGTGGAGATCGAGCAGAAAGCGCCCGACGGGCGACGCGGACAGCGCGCAATATCCCATCAGTTCGCCCCAGTCGGCATAGCGCGTCTTCACCGCATCCTGCTTGAAGGCATGGAGGAGATCGACGGAATGGCGCACGGAAACGCCCGTTTCCCGTGCACTCCGTGCCGCCGCATGGGCCTTCGCGACCGCAGGGTCGCCGGGCGCGTCGCCCGTGAGCGCGCGCTCGAACCGGTCGAGGCGGTCGAGCTTCTCCGCGGGAGAGACGTCGGGATTGTCGGCGATGTCGTCGGTCGCCCGCGCCAGCGCATAGAACGCCGCGACATGGGGCCGGAGACGCGCGGGCAGGAGGAACGAGCCGACCGGGAAATTCTCGTCCCCGGCGCCCTTCCCCGTCGGGGTCTCGAGCGCGTTTCCGTCCGTCGATACCATCGACCGGTTCCGATTCGTTCCCTGCCGCTGTCCGCCCGCAGCAATCGCGTGACGGTCCGAGTCTGTCAAGGCGCGTGCACGCGCCCCTTCCACTGGCCGCCGCGGCCGAGCCAGTGACGCCGCGCGGAATCGAGCGTCATCGCCGCATAGAGCGCGGCAACGGCGGGCAGCGCGAAGCCGCGCCACGGGCTGAGGCCGTAGCGGTAGAGCGTGGGCGCCTCCGCATAGGCCATGAGCGCCCAGGCCGCCGCACCGGCCGCGAGCGCGATCGAGCTGCCGTGCACGGGCCATGCGATCACGGCCAGCAGCGGGACGATGTAGATCAGCGTCATCGAAACGACGGTCCCGGCCAGCATAAACGCGGAATAGCGGAGCTGATGGAATGCGGAGCGCGTCACCATGCGCCAGATCTCGCCAAGCGTTCCGTAAGCGCGGAGGCTCGCCGTCGTCTCCGCGAGCGCGAGCCGGATGCGCCCGCCCGAGCCCTTAATGCGTGCAGCGAGCGCGCAGTCGTCGATCAGCTCGTTCCTGATCGACCCGATTCCACCGATCCTCTCCATGGCCGCACGCCGGACGAGCATGGACCCGCCCGCGGCCGCGGCGAGCGCGTCGTCGGGATCGTTCACCCGGCGGAACGGGTAGAGCTTCTGGAAGAAGAACACGAAGGCTGGAATGAGCAATCGGTCCCAGAACGTCTCGAGCCGGAGCTTCACCATGAGCGACACCATGTCGAGCCGGTCTGCCTCGGCGGCGGCGACCAGCGCCGAGAGCTCGCCCGGCGCATGGTCGATGTCGGCGTCGGTGAGCCACAGGAAATCCGAGCCGGGCGCGGCGGCGATCCCCTGCGACACGGCCCAGAGCTTTCCGGTCCAGCCTTCCGGCCGCTCGCTGCCCTGGACCACCGACACGCGGGGATCGGCAGGCACGGCTGCGCCGGTCCCGTCCGTGCTGCGGTCGTCGACGACGACGATCCGGAAACCACCCGCATAATCCTGGGCAAGAAGCGAGGCGACGGAGCGGCCGATCGCATCGGCCTCGTTGCGCGCCGGCACGACGGCGGTCACGGACGGCAGCGGCGCGCCGGCGGGCGGGCCGCCCTCCTCCGCGAACCGCTGATCGGCGCGCCAGAACCCGGCACGGAAGAGCAGCAGGCAGACCCAGATCAGGAAGGACAGGACGGAGAGTATTGCCGCAGCGGTGGTCAAGTCACCCTGCCCGGCCGGCACCGCCGGTCAGAACCTGTAGCCGTAGACGAGGCCGATGGATTCCACGCCGCTGTTGCGCTTGTCGCAGAGGCTTGCGTGGCTGTAGTGATCCACCTGCACCTCGATCACGTGCCGTTCGCCGAGGGTCGTGCCGAGTGCGATCACGTCGTGGAAGACCCAGCGGCAGCCGAGCTTGAGCTTCCCGGGTTCGTCGTTCCGGCCGAGGTCGCCGTCATGGACGCCGATGCCGAAGCCGAGGTTCATGTGGAACGTATCGAAGAAGCCGATCCGCCAGGTGAGGCCGCCATACATGAAGTTTCGCGGCCCGGTATTGATCTGCATACCGACGGTCGGGTGGGGCGAGCCGATATAGTCCAGGAAATCCGGAACGGTGAAGAGCACTTCCGGCGCGAACAGGATGCCGTCTTCACGCCCCGGCCCGACGAGGCTGCTCGCATGGTCGAGGATGCCGAAACGGGCCTCGGCGATGACGCCCAAAAGCGGCTTGCTGTCTCGCGGCGGATCCTGGAGATAGATCCAGCCTTTCTTCTTCGGTTCGGGCGCAAGGCCGGCGGCGGCCGTCTGGGCGGGCGCGACGGGCATGTAGGGCGCCGTATAGGCGGGAGCGGGCATCACGGGCGCCTCGGCGGGCTCGAGCGAGATGCGGTACTGGCTTCCGGGCAGCGGCGCGACCCCTGGCGCCTGCGACGGTGCGAGCGACGGCGGCTTGATATCGCCGGGCCGGGCGAACGGATGCGGCTGCGCAATGAGACCCGACATGTCGTAGATCTGTCCGCCGGCGGCGTATCCGGGCGCCGCACCGGCCGGGACAAGCATGGCAGCAGTGAGCATCGCCGCAGCGGAATGTCGGATATTGCGCATGAAGCCCCGCGTAAGTTCCTGTCCGGTCACCATTTGTGCCGCATGCGCCCGCGGGGAGCAAGCGCCTGAGCGACTCGGAAGCTGCCCCGAGCTTCAGACCTTGTAGGCGTATTCCTTGCCGGGCTGGCGCTCGATATCCGGCGGATAGGAGGCGCGTTTATCGGCATAGTACTTCTCGCGCCAGTCGCCGTCAGACGCCTTGTTGTAGGTGATGTAGAGAACTCTCCGGGCGTCCGCGGTCGGGTTCGGCGCGGAACGGTGCGGGACGTAGGAATCGAAGAACAGCACGTCGCCCGGCTCGCCCGGGCAGGGCACGAAATCGAGGCCGTCGAGCTGCGCCCCCTCCAGCGGCGTCCAGAGGTCGCCGATCAGCGCTTCGCGGTGGTCCCAATCGGCGATCTCGAGGCAGCCGTTCTCGACCGTCGCCGGGTCGACGATCACCGTCGCCGTGATGAAGAGCGGCGCGTAGACTTCCCAGCCGGCCTGGGCATCCTGGTGCGCCTCGAAGCCGCCGCCGCCGGGCAGCTTGAAGTTGATCTTCTCCTTGAAGAGGACGGCCTCCTCGCCGAACAGCCGGCCGCAGGCTTCGCGAAGCTCGCCGCCGAACAGCCGATTCATGCCGTCGTGGTAGGGGGCGAAATTCTCGACCCGGTTGAGGAGGCGCTCGCCCGGGCGCGCGTCGCTCGCCTCGAAATACATCATGTGGCGGCCGGCGGTTTCGGGCCAGTTCTGGATCTCGTCGACCCAGGCGGTGATTTCGGCCATGCGTTCGCGGCCGTATACGCCGCGCACGACGAGGAAGCCGTGCCGCTTCCAGTGGTCCAGCATTTCGGGGCGGATGATGCTATCGCTCATGATGGATCAATAATTGGGGACGACGGGTTGCGCTGTCCATAGGGAGGATGACGCCGAATGGCGCTCAGGCCCGGTAAAATCGTCGCAGTTCGGCCCGTCGGCCGATTCGCGATACGATCGGGCGCCTTTTTGGCCAACCGCAGTCGGAGTACGCAGCATGGACATTCTTACTTGGATCATCCTCGGCCTCGTCGCCGGCCTGATCGCCAAGTTCGTGATGCCGGGCAACGATCCGGGCGGGCTGATCGTCACCATCCTCGTCGGCATCGCAGGCGCGGTCATCGGCGGTTTCGTGTCGGGCGCGCTCGGGTTCGGCGCGGTCAGCGGAGTCAATTTCCGCTCCGTGATCATCGCGGCGATCGGCGCTTTCGCCCTCCTCTTCCTGCTTCGCGTCCTCAAGCGAGGCAAGGGCTGAAATCCAACCCCGACCGGACGCCGGCGCGGATATAAAGTTGTTTCAAGGCCTTGGCGTGCGTCGGCCGCGGCCCTATGTAAATCCGAAGCAAGGCGCCGCGCGGGCGCCGAAATAAAGGACCGATCTTGGGCGTCCCCGTTTCCCAGCAGTTCCGTGTCGGAGCCTACATCCTGAAGCAGCATCTTCGGGGCGTCAGGCGCTATCCCCTCGTCCTCATGCTGGAACCGCTGTTCCGGTGCAACCTCGCCTGCGCGGGATGCGGCAAGATCGACTATCCGGACCCCATCCTCAACAAGCGCCTGTCGGTGGACGACGCGGTGAAAGCCGCCGAGGAATGCGGCGCCCCGGTCATCTCGATCGCCGGCGGCGAGCCGCTGATCCACAAGGAAATCGGCGAGATGGTCGAGGCGCTGGTGAAGCGCAAGAAGTACGTCTATCTCTGCACCAACGCCCTGCTTCTCGAAAAGCGGCTCGACCTTTTCAAGCCGTCGAAGTTCCTCACCTTCTCGATCCATCTCGACGGCGAAGGCGCCGCCCACGACAAGGCGGTCTGCCAGCCGGGCGTCTACGACAAGGCCGTTACCGCGATCCGCGCCGCCAAGGCTAGAGGCTTCCGGGTCAACGTCAATTCGACCCTGTTCGACACCGTAACGCCCGACGAGGCGGTGCGCTTCTTCGATGCGGCGACCGCGCTCGGCGTCGACGGGATCACGGTTTCGCCGGGCTACGCCTACGAGCGCGCTCCGGATCAGACCCACTTCCTCAACCGGAAGCGGACCAAGGAGCTGTTCCGCGGCATCTTCTCGCGCCGCAACGGCCGCAAATGGCCGTTGTCGCATTCGTCGATGTATCTCGACTTCCTCGCCGGCAACCAGGACTACCGCTGCACGCCCTGGGGCAATCCGACGCGGACGGTCTTCGGCTGGCAGCGCCCCTGTTACCTCCTCGGCGAGGGCTACGCGGCGAGCTTCCGCGAGCTCATGGACGGCACCGACTGGGATCTCTACGGCACCGGCAACTACGAGAAGTGCGCCGACTGCATGGCGCATTGCGGCTACGAGGCGACGGCGGTCTCAGACCTCGTCCGCAAGCCGTGGAAGGGCCTGAAGGCGAAGGTCGCGGGTATCCGGACGATGGGCCCGATGGCGCCGGAAATCCCGCTCGGTAATGCGCGTCGCGCGGAGTTCGTGTTCGAGAAGGTCGTCGAGGACCAGCTTTGGCTCGCCGCCATGCACGCGACCGGCAAGGACGGCTCCTCCGAGGATTCCGAAGCGGCTTAGGCGCCGCGGCGTTCAGCCGGCCGATACCAGGCCCCAGATCAGCTTCACTTCCATCGCCGCGATGACGCAGATGATCACGCGGTTGAACAGCTTCGGGCTGACCCGCTGGGTCATGCGCATGCCGAAGGGGATGCAGATGAGGACCGGTATTATGGCGAGGAGCCCCTGGATGAGACGTTCCTGATCGTAGAGACCGGCGACCGAGACGCCCGCCACGTGCGACACCGAAATCGACAGGAACATGAGGGACGTCGCGAAGACATAGGTTTCCTTGAGGAAACCCCAGCCATGCGCCCAGGTCGCAATGAACGGCCCGGACATGCCGGTGGCGCCCTGGAAGACCCCCGCGGCAAGGCCGAGGACGGGCGACATGAACCTGATCGCCTTTCCGTCGGTGCGGAGCTTGATGTTGAAGAGGACCGTGGTGAGGTAGAAGGCGATCCAGCAGATGATGATGATCGTCAGCGTATGATCGTCGAAATTGGCGAGGACCCAGACGCCCCCGGATGTGCCGACGGCCGCAGCCACGAGCGCGGGCCACGGATTGGGGATTTCCTTCCAGCGCGCGCGCCAGGTCCAGATGATCTGGATGTTCGAGAAGGCGACTGGGATCGTGGTCACGACCACGGCATGCTCGACGCCGACGAAGCCCGAGAGAACGGGGATCGTGATCGTCGGCAGCCCGATGCCCGTCAGCCCCTTGGAGAACGCGCCCACCGAAAGTGCGGCGAATACGATGACGAACTCTTCGACGCTCACCCGGCGATGCCTTCCCAGACCAGCTTGATCTCCATCACCACGATGATCGCAACCACGGCCCCATTGAACACCCGGGGACTTATACGTCCCATCATCCGCATGCCGATATACTGAAAAACGAAGAGCGGTATGAGCGCAAGGCAACCCTCGAAGAAGCGCTGCCAGGTCCACATCCCGAAGCCGAACATCACCGCGATCTGGATGAGGTTGAACAGGCCGAACATCAGGCCGTTGTAGAAGACATAGGCCTCTTTCCGGAGGCGGAAGGACATGATCAGGGTCGAAAACAGCGGCCCGGAAACCCCGGCTGCGCCCTGCACGAACCCGCCCACGGCGCTCGCCACGGGCGTCGCGATCCTGCCGATCCGGCCGTCGAGCCGGAACGAGGGGTTGAACAGGAGAAGTGCCAGGAAAGCGGCGACGACGATCGCAAGCAGGAGGATCGTGGCGTTGTCTGTCGCCGTGTCGAGGAACCATACACCGACGACCGTCATCACGACGGCGGGAAGGAAGAGGTCGTAACGGAGCGGAATCCCGCGCGCCTCGCCGCGGTGCCGCCAGACCAGCCAGGCGTTGGAGACGAGGCCCGGAATCTGCATGACCACGACGGCATGCTCGGCGCCGAGGAAGCTCGCCAGGAAGGGGACCGCGACGAGCGGCAGCCCCATTCCGGTCAGGCCCTTGACGAATGCGCCGAGGGCCAGACCGAAACAGATGATCGAGGCGGAGTAGAGATCGAGCGGCAGTTCCAAGACCGACGCCCCCGAAACCGGGGCTTAGTCCGAAAGACCGTCCGACACCTTCTGGTTCTCGGACTTGAGCTCGAGCCCGGACGCCTTCGCCTGCTGCGTCAGGAGGGCCGCGAAGTCCTCGTCGACGTAGCCGTTGCCGATCAGCGCCTGAACGATCTCGCGCGCGGTCGCCGTCACCGGCATGGGCACGCCGTTCGCCCGCGCCGCGGAAAGGCCGAGATCGAGGTCCTTGAGGAGAAGCTTGGGCGTGAAGGTCACCGAGTAGTCGAGGTTCACCAGCGCCGGCGACTTGTACTTCGAGAACATCGAGCCCATGACGCTGTTGTTCAGGAAGTCGAGGAACGCATGGCGCGGCACGCCCGCCTT
>JAYOEF010000112.1:0-12571 GCA_038106605.1 Alphaproteobacteria bacterium | reverse complement strand
GCCTTGTCGCGGTCGATGGTGACGAGGAGCTGCGGGCTGTTGAGGTCGAGGTCGGTGTTGACGTCCTGCAGGGTGCGCGTGTCGCGGAGAGCTTCCTCCATGTCCTGCGCGGCCTTGTAGAGGGTCTCCAGATCGAGCGCCTGCAGCGTGTACTGGTATTCGCCCTTCGTCGTGCGCCCGCCGATGCGGATCGGCGGCGGGTTGCGCGGGAAGGCGCGGATGCCGGGCACGCGCGCGAACTGGCGCCGCAGCTCCTGGATGATCTCGTCAGCCGACTTCTCGCGATCCGCACGCGGCTTGAGACGGATGAAGAGCGTGCCGGAATTGCCGGTCGACCGCGGTCCGCCCGCGCCGACCGACGACATGAAGCCCGCAACATCCGGATGCTTCGCGACGATGTCGGCGAGCTGCCGCTGGTTGCGCGACATTGCGGCAAACGAGCTGTCCATGGCGCCTTCCGTGAACACCTGGATGCGGCCCGTGTCCTCGCTGGGCAGAAAATCCTTGGGCGCGACGGTGAACAGGTATCCGGTGCCCGCGAGCGTCATGAAGAATGCGGCGACGATCACGAGACGGTTCCGGAGGCTCCAGCGCAGCGACACGTCGTAGGCACGGAGCAACCCATCGAAGCCCGCTTCCGTGGCGCGGAACATGCGGCCGTGCTTCTTCTCGTGCACATGGGGCTTCAGGTAGCGGCTGCAGATCATCGGCGTCAGCGTCAGCGAAACGAAGCCCGAGACAAGAATGGCGGCGACGATCGTCACCGCGAACTCGTTGAGGAGCCGGCCGACGATGCCGCCCATGAACAGGACCGGGATGAAGACCGCCGCAAGCGAGGCGGTCATCGACAGGATGGTGAAGCCGATTTCCCGGGAGCCGTCGAGCGCCGCCTGGCGCGCCGACTTCCCGTTCTCCATGTGGCGGACGATGTTCTCGAGCATGACGATGGCATCGTCGACGACGAAGCCGACCGAGAGCGTCAGCGCCATCAGCGACAGATTGTCGAGGCTGTAGCCGAACATGTACATCACCGAGAACGTGCCGATGACGGAGAGCGGCAGAGCGAGCGACGGGATGACGGTCGCCGACAGATTGCGCAGGAACAGGAAGATCACCATCACGACGAGCGCGGCGGCGAGCACCAGCGTGAACTGGACGTCGTGGATCGACTCGCGGATGGTCTGCGACCGGTCGTAGAGGATGTCGAGGTTTATCGCCGCCGGGAGCTGCGACTCGAAGGCGGGGAGAACCGAACGGATGCGGTCGACGACCTCGATCGTGTTGGTGCCGGGCTGGCGCTGGATCGCGAGGATCACCGCGCGCTCGTTGTTGTACCAGCCGGCAACCTTGTCGTTCGCGACGCTGTCGATGACCCGGCCGATCTGGTCGAGCTTGACCGGCGCGCCGTTGCGATAGGCGATGATCTGCGAGCGGAACGCGGAGGCCTCGTTGAGCTGGCCGGTTGCACGGATGGTCATCGTCTGATGCGCGCCGTCGAGCGTGCCGGTCGGCATGTTCACGTTGATGCGGTTGACCGCGTTCGCGACCTCGTCGATGGCGATGCCGGTGGCGGCGAGGAGATCGGGGTCGATCTGGACGCGGACCGCGTATTTCTGCGAGCCGAAGATCTGGACCTGGGCGACGCCCGAGATTGTCGAGATCTGCTGGGCGAGGATCGTCTCGGCGTATTCGTTGACGAGGGGCAGGGGGAGCGTGTCGGACGACAGCGCGACGTAGAAGATGGAGAGCGCGGCCGGGTTGATCTTGCGGAACGAGGGCGGGCTCGGCATGCCGTTCGGCAGCAGGCGCTGGGCCGCGCCGATCGCTGCCTGGACGTCCTGCGCGGCGGCGTCGATGTTCTTGTCGAGGGCGAACTGGAGCGTGATCGTCGTCTGGCCGAGGGCGCTCGTCGACGTCATGGAATCGAGGCCGGCGATCGTCGTGAACTGGCCTTCGAGCGGTGTGGCCACCGCGGACGCCATGGTCTCGGGGTCGGCGCCGGGCAGCGATGCATTGACGCGGATCGTCGGAAACTCGACGTTCGGCAGTTCGCTCACCGGGAGCGCCTTGTAGGCGATCAGCCCGAACAGAAGAAGCGACAGCATGAGGAGCGTCGTCATCACCGGACGCTCGATGCAGAGGCGCGGAAAGTTCATGGCGGTTACTCCGAGCGGGCGGCAGGTGCGGCATCGGCCGCCTTGGTCGGCTTCGCACCGGTCTTTCCGGGGCCGCCGTCGGCTTCGCCCGCCGGCTTGCCGGCCTTGCCCGCACCCGGGCCCTTTCCGCTTTCGCCCGGCTTGGCACCCGGTTTGCCGCCCGGACGCTTTCCGGTCCGTCCGCCGTCGCCGGCGCCCGCGATGGCGACGGTCGCGCCGGGGCGGAGGCGGAGCTGGCCCTCGGTGACGACGACGTCGCCCCCCTTGAGCCCCTCGGTGATCACGATGCCGCCGTTCGCGGTCTGCGGCCCGAGCTTCACCTTCGCGATGGTCGCGCGCTTCTCCGGGCCGATGCGGTAGACGAACGTGCCCATCTGGCCGTTCTGGACCGCCTGCGACGGAACGACGAGCGCCCCGGGGAGCTCGTGGAGGATCAGGCTCACGCGTACGAACTGGCCGGGGGTCAGCTCGTCGCGGTCGTTGGGCAGCTGGGCCTTGAGCTGGATCGTGCCGGTCGCGGTATCGACGGCGTTGTTGACGAAGACCACGCGGCCGCGCAGCGCGGTCGCCCCGGTGCCGGGCAGGAAGCTCTCGATAGCGAGTGCGTTCTTCGCCATCTGCGCTTTGATCTCCGGCAGGTGGCGTTCGGGGACCGAGAACGCGACGTTGATCGGCCTGACCTGGTTGATGACGACGAGGGCGCTGTCGTTCGCCTTCACGAGATTGCCGGGATCGACGAGCACGCTGCCGAGGCGGCCGTCGACCGGCGCGCGGATCGCGGTGAACTCGAGATCGAGCTTCGCCCGTTCGAGCTGGGCGAGGTCGACCTGGACCGCGGCTTCGAGCACGGCGGCGGCGGCCTTCGCCTGGTCGTACTTCTGCGCCGACGAGAAGCCGCCCTGCGCGAGCTTCGAATATCGCACGTAATCGGCTCGGGCATTTTCGAGCTGGGCGCGGTCCTTGGCAAGGTTCGCCTCGGCTTCCGCGACCTTCGCGCGGTAGGGGCGGGGGTCGATCGTGAACAGCGGGTCGTCCTTCCTGACGACCTGGCCCTCGGTGATGAAGGCTTCCATCATCTGGCCGTCGACGCGGGATTTCACACCGACCGTCGCAAGCGGTTCGATGCTGCCGATCGTCTCGACGGTGACCGGCACGTTCCGGCTCTCGACCGTCGCCGCGACTACGGGGACGGGACCGCCGCCGCGCCGCGGTCCGGTCGCCTCCTTCGCGGGCTCTTCACGGAACAGGAACCAGTAAACGGCGCCGCCGGCAACCGCCACGGCACAGAGGGACAGGACGAGCTTCTTCATTTGGGCGGAAACCGGTTCGGATGTTTGAAAGGGAGCGTCTGCACGTCGCCGACCGCAGCACGTTCGGCCCTCTCACGGGGGCGGCGGCTGTTTTCCGGCGGTAGGCTTACCGGCGGGTCCAAACCCGCCGTCCTGACATCATATGTCGCAGCGATCCGTCTGCGAGCTTATCCCATCCGCGGCGGCGCGCCAGCGGAATCCGTTGGAGGACGTGGATGGAGCCCGCCGTACGGCGACGCCGGCCGCCGCGATCAGTCCGCCGGGCCTGCGATCCCGGCCGCGTCCATCCGGCGGAGAAGGTCGCGCCGGACCTCGTGCCAGGCGAAGGTGATCGAGTTTGCGACGATGTCGGTGTCGAAGCGCTTCAGCTCGGGCGCGATCGGGGCCCAGCGGAAGAGGGCGCGGGGGCTCTCGGAAAAGGCGTCGCCGCCGAGCGCCGCGCCGGTCCAGTCGGTGGCGCCGCAGCGGGCGAGCATTTCCTCGACGACCTCGCTGCGCGGAAACTCCTCGGGCGCGTCGGCGGCGTTGTCGTCGAGCCCGCGGGTGAAGCAGCGGACGGCGAGGTGGCGCCGGGCGTCCTCCTCGGACGGGCGCTCGCGATAGGCGTGGGCGGCGGCGAAGACGGCGAGGTCCGAGAGGCAGGCGGCGTAGATCCGGTGCTTGGCGATGTTGATCGACCGGACGAAGACGTCGTCCTCGAACAGGCTGGGGTAGCGCGTGCCCATGCGGGTCTTGAGATATCCGTAGAGCGTCTTCTGGGCGACGAAGGCCGCCCGCGTCGCGACGAACCGCGCGAGTTCGTCCGGCTCGGCGATCGGCGCAGTTTCCCGCCGGACGCGAAGCCGTTCGGTAAATACGCTCAGCGCTTTCTGCAGGCGGCTGTTCACGTCGTCGCTCTCCCCCCTCGGTTTTCCGGGAATTCAGCCGTCGAATCGCGGTTTTGTAAATCTGTAAAAGAGTGCCTTGTGCGTTGGCACGTTCGATGGCTTACTAGCTGCTCGTGTTTTAGTGCCAGAACACGAACCTTAAAACACTAAACGGGGGGAACTCAGATGGCTCAAGATGAGGCTGCTCGACAGCAGCACTGGATAAAGACACGCAATCTCACCTACCTCGTACTCGTAATCTGGGCAATTTTCGCTTTCGTTCTGCCGTGGTACGCGAAGGAACTCAACGCCTTCAAGTTCATGGGCTTCCCGCTGGGCTACTACTTCATCGTCCAGGGGTCGCTGATCGTCTTCGTCGCCCTGATCTTCTTCCAGAACTGGCGGCAGGATCAGATCGACGACGAATTCGGCGTCGGCGACGAGTAAGGGGGGATTCATCCAATGAAAGGCCGGTTTGTAGACAATCTCGGCCGTGTGTACGCGATGTACACCGGCGGGTTTCTCGTTTTCATCATTCTCTTGGCGATCCTGGAGCAGATGGGTGTCGGCGCCGACACCATCGGCATTCTGTTCGTCGCCTTCACGATCTTCATCTACGCCGTCATCGGATGGCTGTCCCGGACCATGGAGGTCGACGCCTACTACGTCGCGGGACGAGAAGTGCCTGCTGTCTATAACGGTATGGCGACGGCGGCGGACTGGATGTCCGGTGCCTCGTTCGTGGCGTTGGCCGGCGGCATCTACTTCGGCGGCTACGGCTATCTCGCGTTCATCGTCGGCTGGACCGGCGGCTACGTGCTCGTGAACTCGCTGATGGCGCCGTACCTCCGCAAGTTCGGCTGCTACACGGTGCCCGACTTCGTCGGCGTCCGGTACGGCGGCAACTTCGCCCGTCTGTGCGCGGTGATCATCCTCGTCGTCGCGTCGTTCACCTACGTTACGGCGCAGATCAACGCGTCCGGCACGATTGCCGCCCGCGCGCTCCACATCCCGTTCTCGTGGGGCGTCTGGCTCGGTCTCGCCGGCATCCTGATGTGCTCGATGCTCGGCGGAATGCGCGCCGTTACTTGGACGCAGGTCGCACAGTACATCGTGCTGATCGTCGCCTACCTCGTGCCCGTGATCTGGATGTCCAACAAGCAGGGCTTCGGCATCATCCCGCACTTCTCGTACGGCGAGGCGGTGAACCGCATCCAGGAGCTCGAGGCTTCGATCGGCCTGGCCAAGGCGCTCAAACCCGTTGCGGGCATGGCCGTCCTGACGACTCCGCACAACGGACCCGGCGGCGGAATGGACAGCTGGAAGTTCGTCACGCTGGCTCTCTGCATGATGGCCGGCACGGCGTCGCTTCCGCACATCCTCATGCGCTACTTCACGACCCCCTCGGTCCGTGCGGCGCGCAAGTCGGTGGCGTGGTCGCTGCTGTTCATCTTCTTCCTGTACTTCACGGCGCCCGCGCTCGCGACGCTGACGAAACTCCAGCTTCTCGATCCGAACCTCGCGACGAGCATCATCGGCAAATCGATTGCCTCGGTGTCCGATCTCGCATGGATCAAGAACTGGGCGAGCGTCGGCATGCTCAAGATCGTGGACGGCAACGCGGACGGCATCCTCCAGCTGAACGAGTTCTTCATGCGGGCGGACATCGTCGTTCTCGCGACGCCGGAAATTGCCGGCCTTCCGTACGTCATCTCGGGCCTCGTCGCCGCCGGCGGCATGGCAGCGGCGATGTCGACCGCGGACGGTCTGCTGCTCGCGATCGCGAACGCGCTCAGCCACGACCTGTACTACAAGATCATCGACCCGAAGGCCGATACGAACCTCCGGCTCGTTGTCGCCCGCGTGTTGCTGATCTTCATCGGTGCGGCAGGCGCCCTGGTGGCGTCGCTCCAGCTCACCGGCATCCTCGGTGCCGTGGCCTGGGCGTTCTGCTTCGCCTGCTCGGGTCTCTTCTTCCCGCTGGTGCTCGGCATCTGGTGGAAGAGGGCGAACCGCGCGGGTGCGCTTGCGGGCATGATCTGCGGCTTCGCCGCCGGATCGATCTACCTGTACGCGGTCCGGACGGGCATGCCGCCGTGGTTCGGCATCGACCACCTGCGCTTCGGGATGATCGGCATGCCGGTCAGCCTGGTCGCGATGGTCGTCGTCACGCTTCTGACCAAGGAGCCGGACGCCGAGACCCAGGCGATGGTCGACGAGATCCGGAAGCCGTCGGGTGCGACGGTGCTGGCCGCCGGCCACTGATCCGGTCTCACGACCCGAAAGACACCCGGGGGCGGACATTGTCCGCCCCCGGCGTTTTCGTCATACTCCGTGGGACGCTTTTTAAGCTGGCAGCACGACGCTCCGACGGCCCGTCCCCCGCCAACGGATTCTCCGGATCATGAACGACGCCGCTTCGATCTTCCCGCTCTGGGTCCTCGTCATCGACTACGTCCTCGGTCTCGTCATGTGGACGCTGGTCGGCCGCGTGGCGATGAACTTCTTCCTGCCGGAGAATTCCCAGTTCTTCTTCATGAAGGCGTTCGTCCGCGGCACGAACCCGCTGCTCCGCCTGTTCCGGCCGATCACGCCGGGCTTCCTGATCCAGCCGCTGGTGCCGCTCTACGTCGCCTGGTTCATCTACATGATCCGCTTCTATCTGATGCCCTGGGCCCTCGGCTATTCCGTGATGGGCATGCTCTCGTTTCCGCTCGAGAGCGAGGTGACCGCCGTCCTCTACAAGATGTTTCTCGCCAAGCCCTGACGCGCGGGTGCGATTGCGCTGCAGCATACGCGGGCGTGCGGCGCGGCAGGGTGGCCGGCAAAGGCCGGGCCGATTTCGACCGGATCGGCACCGATTCGCCCCAAATCCTTTGAATTTGCTATGCATTAACCGTATAAAGCGGGCGGTTGGCTGGCACGCGAAAACGGGGGCCCGTTAACCGTCGGTTAACCCAAAAGGTTAACGCTCCGTTTCTGCGAACGTCCGATTCCCGGGCGCGATCTTTCTGAGGCTGGCAATGGAACACTTGCTGCGCGAATACCTGCCGATCCTGATCTTCATCGGGATCGCCGTAGGGCTGGCATCCGTGATTCTGACGACGTCCTACATCGTCGCCCGGCAACGGCCCGACGCCGAGAAGATCTCCGCCTACGAGTGCGGCTTCGACGCCTTCGACGACGCCCGCGGCCAGTTCGACGTGCGGTTCTACCTCGTCGCCATCCTGTTCATCATCTTCGACCTCGAAATCGCCTTTCTGTTCCCGTGGGCGATCTCGCTCGGCCAGATCGGCACGTTCGGTTTCTGGTCGATGATGGGCTTCCTCGGGATCCTCACCATCGGCTTCATCTACGAATGGAAGAAAGGCGCGCTCGAATGGGAGTAGAAACGCCGCTCAAGCCGGGCGCCGCGCAGGACGCGGTGCTGTCGCGCGTCACCGACGAGCTGTCCGACAAGGGCTTCGTCGTCGCCCAGCTCGACAAGCTGATCTCGTGGGCGCAGTCGGGCTCGCTGTGGCCGATGACCTTCGGCCTCGCGTGCTGCGCGGTCGAGATGATGCACACGGCGGCGAGCCGCTACGATCTCGACCGCTTCGGCATCGTCTTCCGTCCGAGCCCGCGCCAGTCCGACGTCATGATCGTCGCCGGCACGCTGACCAACAAGATGGCGCCCGCGCTCCGCAAGGTCTACGACCAGATGGCCGAGCCGCGCTGGGTGATCTCGATGGGCAGCTGCGCCAACGGCGGCGGCTACTATCACTATTCCTATTCCGTCGTGCGCGGCTGCGACCGCATCGTGCCCGTCGACGTCTACGTTCCGGGCTGCCCGCCCACCGCGGAGGCGCTGCTCTACGGCATCCTCCAGCTCCAGAAGAAGATCAGGCGCACCAGCACCATCGCCCGGTAGGCCTTTCCGGATAGTCGGTACATCATGGACGAAACCCTGAACGATCTCGCGGACTACATCGCCGGCAAGGCCGGGGAGGCGTTTGTCGCCTCCGCGGTGGCACATGGCGAGCTGATGATCACTGTGACCCGCGCGGGCCTGCCCGCGACGCTCAAGTTCCTGCGCGACGACTCCCAGTGCCAGTTCAAGGTGCTGGTCGACGTGACCGCCGTCGACTTTCCGGCGCGCGTGGAACGCTTCGAGGTCGTCTACAACCTGCTCAGCCCGTCGCACAACCAGCGCATCCGCGTGAAGGTGACCACCGACGAGACAGCGAGCCGCTACGATCTCGACCGCTTCGGCATCGTCTTCCGTCCGAGCCCGCGCCAGTCCGACGTCATGATCGTCGCCGGCACGCTGACCAACAAGATGGCGCCCGCGCTCCGCAAGGTCTACGACCAGATGGCCGAGCCGCGCTGGGTGATCTCGATGGGCAGCTGCGCCAACGGCGGCGGCTACTATCACTATTCCTATTCCGTCGTGCGCGGCTGCGACCGCATCGTGCCCGTCGACGTCTACGTTCCGGGCTGCCCGCCCACCGCGGAGGCGCTGCTCTACGGCATCCTCCAGCTCCAGAAGAAGATCAGGCGCACCAGCACCATCGCCCGGTAGGCCTTTCCGGATAGTCGGTACATCATGGACGAAACCCTGAACGATCTCGCGGACTACATCGCCGGCAAGGCCGGGGAGGCGTTTGTCGCCTCCGCGGTGGCGCACGGCGAGCTGATGATCACGGTGACCCGCGACGGGCTTCCGGCGATGCTGAAGTTCCTGCGCGACGACTCCCAGTGCCAGTTCAAGGTGCTGGTCGACGTCACCGCGGTCGACTTCCCGGCGCGCGAGGAGCGCTTCGAGGTTGTCTACAACCTGCTGAGCCCGTCGCACAACCAGCGTATCCGCGTGAAGGTGACGACCGACGAGAGCACGCCCGTGCCGACCGCGGTCAACGTGTTCCACTCCGCCGGCTGGTACGAGCGCGAGACGTGGGACATGTACGGCATCTTCTTCGACGGCCATCCCGACCTCCGTCGCATGCTGACTGACTACGGATTCGAGGGGCATCCGCTGCGCAAGGACTTCCCGCTGACGGGCTATGTCGAGGTCCGTTACGACGACGAGCAGAAGCGCGTGGTCTACGAGCCGGTGAAGCTGACCCAGGACTTCCGCAACTTCGACTTCATGAGCCCGTGGGAAGGCGCGGAGTACATCCTTCCGGGCGACGAGAAGGCCGGAGAGAAGGCAAGCTGATGGCCGAAACCGAAATCAAGAACCTGACGATGAACTTCGGGCCGCAGCATCCCGCGGCCCACGGGGTGCTGCGCCTTGTCGTCGAGATGGACGGCGAGATCGTCGAGCGCTGCGATCCCCACATCGGCCTCCTGCATCGCGGCACCGAGAAGCTGATCGAGTACAAGACGTTCCTGCAGGCGGTGCCGTATTTCGACCGGCTCGACTATGTCGCGCCGATGAACCAGGAGCATGCGTACGCTCTCGCCGTCGAGAAGCTCGCCGGCATCGTCGTGCCGCTCCGCGGCCAGTACATCCGCGTGCTGTTCAGCGAGATCTCGCGCATCCTGAACCACCTCCTCAACATCACCGCGTTCGCCCTCGACGTCGGCGCGATGACGCCGCTGCTCTGGGGCTTCGAGGAGCGCGAGAAGCTGATGGAGTTCTACGAGCGAGTCTCCGGCGCGCGGCTCCACGCGGCCTATTTCCGTCCCGGCGGCGTCCATCGCGACCTGCCGGCCGGCATCCTCGACGACATTCTCGCGTTCTGCGACACGTTCCCGAAGATCGTCGACGACATCGAAGGGCTGCTGACCGAGAACCGAATCTTCCGCCAGCGCACCGTCGATGTCGGTGTCGTCAGCAAGGACGAGGCCTACGACTGGGGCTTCTCCGGACCGATGCTGCGCGGCAGCGGCGTGCCGTGGGACCTGCGCAAGTCTCAGCCTTACGACGTCTACGCGAAGATGGATTTCGACATTCCCGTCGGCAAGAACGGCGACTGCTTCGACCGTTATCTCGTGCGTGTCGAGGAGATGCGCCAGAGCCTCCGCATCATGCGCCAGTGCTGCGCCGAGATGCCGGACGGTCCGGTGCGCACACAGGACCACAAGATCGCCCCGCCGTCGCGCGCCGAGATGAAGCGCTCGATGGAAGCGCTGATCCATCACTTCAAGCTCTACACCGAGGGCTATCACGTGCCCGCGGGCGAGACCTACACCGCCGTCGAGGCGCCCAAGGGCGAGTTCGGCGTCTACCTTGTCGCCGATGGGACCAACAAGCCTTACCGCTGCAAGATCCGCGCGCCGGGCTTCGCGTTCCTGCAGGCGACCGATTACCTGTCCAAGGGACACATGCTCGCCGACATGGTCGCGATCGTGGGCTCGATGGACATCGTGTTTGGCGAGATCGACCGATGAGCGAGCAGATCGAGACCTTCGCGTTCGACGACACCTACCGGCCGCAGGTCGAGAGGCATATCGCGAAGTACCCGAAGGGGCGCGAGGCGAGCGCCGTGTTGCCGCTCCTCGACCTGGCCCAGCGCCAGTGCGGCGGGTGGCTGCCGCGCGCGGCGATGGACCATATCGCCGAGCTCCTCGGCATGGCGCCGATCCGCGTCTACGAGGTCGTCTCGTTCTACGAGATGTATCACGACACGCCGCGCGGGAAGCACGAGCTCCGCGTCTGCACGACGACGCCGTGCTGGCTCCGCGGCAGCTCCGACATCGTCGCCGCATGC
Source organism: Alphaproteobacteria bacterium (assembly GCA_038106605.1). Classification (GTDB taxonomy): domain Bacteria; phylum Pseudomonadota; class Alphaproteobacteria; order MPNO01; family UBA830; genus JAYOEF01. The sequence goes on along the minus strand of JAYOEF010000112.1, from coordinate 1,544 downwards.
GAGGCCGAGCTCGGCTGCCATGTCGGCGAGACCTCGGCGGACGGCATGTTCTCGCTCGGCGAGTTCGAATGCCTCGGCGCCTGTGTCAACGCGCCGATTATCTGGATCGACGACGACTACTACGAAGACGTGAGCCCGGAGAGCGCGCGCAAGCTCATCCAGGCGTTCCGCCGCGGCGAGCGGCCGGAGCCGGGCCCGATGACCGACCGGCAGAAGTCCGCGCCGGCGGGCGGCCTGACCACACTGACCGAGACGGGGGAGTAGGGCGGTAATGGCTCTCAGCGACAAGGACCGTATCTTCACGAACCTGTACGGCCTCCAGGACTGGGGGCTCGACGCCGCCCGCAAGCGGGGCGACTGGGACGGTACGAAGGAGCTACTCGCCAAGGGGCGCGACTGGATCATCAACGAAGTCAAGGAATCCGGGCTTCGCGGCCGCGGCGGTGCGGGCTTCCCGGCGGGCCTCAAGTGGTCGTTCATGCCGAAGGAATCGCTCGGCCGGCCGGCCTATCTCGTCGTCAATGCCGACGAGTCCGAGCCCGGCACCTGCAAGGATCGAGACATTCTCCGCCACGACCCGCACAAGCTGGTCGAGGGCTGCCTGATCGCCGGCTTCGCCATGGGCGCGGTCGCGGCCTACATCTACGTGCGCGGCGAGTTCTTTCGCGAGGCCGAGGTGCTCGATGCCGCCGTCCAGCAGGCCTACGACGCCGGGCTGATCGGGAAGAACGCCTGCGGCTCGGGTTACGATTTCGACGTCTACGTTCATCGCGGCGCCGGCGCCTACATCTGCGGCGAGGAGACCGCGCTGCTCGAAAGCCTCGAAGGCAAGAAGGGCCAGCCGCGCATCAAGCCGCCGTTCCCGGCGAATACCGGTCTCTACGGCTGCCCGACGACGATCAACAACGTCGAGACCATCGCCGTCTCGCCGACGATCCTGCGGCGCGGCGCGGCCTGGTTCGCGGGCTTCGGCCGACAGAACAACACCGGCACCAAGGTCTTCTGCATTTCCGGGCACGTGAACAATCCGTGCAACGTGGAAGAGGAGATGTCGATCCCGCTCAAGGAGCTGATCGAGCGTCACGCCGGCGGCGTCCGCGGCGGCTGGGACAATCTCAAGGCGATCATTCCGGGCGGCTCTTCGGTGCCGCTGCTGCCGAAGTCGACCTGCGACACGGTCCTGATGGATTTCGACGCCCTGCGCGAGGTGAAGTCCGGCCTCGGTACCGCGGCGGTGATCGTCATGGACAAGTCTACGGATGTAATAGCGGCCATCGCGCGTCTCTCGAAGTTCTACAAGCATGAGAGCTGCGGCCAGTGCACGCCGTGCCGAGAGGGCACCGGCTGGATGTGGCGGGTGATGGAACGGCTCGTGAAAGGCGAGGCGGAGATCGAGGAGATCGACATGCTGCTCGACGTCTCCTTCGAGATCGAGGGGCACACGATCTGCGCGCTTGGCGATGCCGCCGCGTGGCCGGTCCAGGGCCTGATCCGGCACTTCCGCGATGAGATCGAGGACCGCATCGGGCGCGCCAAGCGCGCCA
>JAYOEF010000111.1:0-12978 GCA_038106605.1 Alphaproteobacteria bacterium | reverse complement strand
GCCTACGACAGCTGCGCCCACGGCTGCGTCTACTGCTATGCCGTCTCCGACCATGCGAAGGCGGCGCAGCGCGCGGGATCTGGCGCGCCGGTTCCTTAGGCGAACGGCTTCTCGACGATCTTCCGGCCCATCTTCGCGGCAAGCTCGTCACGCCACTTGCCGTAGTCCTGAAAGCCCGGCTTGTCCTTCACCATCGCCTCGGTCTCGGAGATCAGCTGGTCGTCCGGTTTCGAGAGGTCGATCGGCTCGAGGAAGGGCTGGTCGATGAACCAGGGCGAATCCACGAAGAATTCCAGCGTGTTGCCTTCCGGGTCGCGGGCGTAGACCGACCACGCTATCCCATGGGTTCCGGACATCAGCTCGGCCTCCCCGTTCTCGGCGGCGAGCCGGTTGTACATGATGCGGAGGTCGTCGAGCGAGGCGAGGCGGAAGGAGAGCTGGTTGATCGGCCCGCCGAAGAAGACGCCGCGCTTGTTGCGGCCCATCTCGTCGTCCTTGCCGGTGCAGATCACGAACTGGTGGTGCTCCACCGGGTCCATGCTCATGAAGGTCAGAGACAGGCCGAGCTCGGGGATCGAACCCCGGTCGGTGACGGAGAAGCCGACGACGCGGGTGTAGAAATCCTCCATGCGGTCCATGTCGCGGACGTTGATGCCGAAATGGCTGAACTGGATCTTCGGCGCGCGGTCGGGCGCCTGAACGGCGGTCATGTCATCTCTCCCTATCGGTCGTTCTTGCGACAGAAAACGATGGCACGGGCGCAACGCCCCAAACTTGATCAGGATCAAGCGCGGCAGGCGGTCGCAGGGATCGGGCGCAGGGGATCGGGCGCGGGGATCGGGCGCGGGGATCGGGCGCAGGCGTTCAGTCGGCGAGGCGGAAGCCCGAGAACATCCAGCGCTGGTGGGGATAGAAGAAGTTGCGGTAGCTGGCGCGCGCATGGCCGGGCGGCGTGCCGCAGCTCGCGCCGCGGAGCGTCATCTGGCTCACCATGAACTTGCCGTTGTATTCGCCGACGGCGCCTTCGGCCGCGCGGAAGCCGGGATAGGGGGAATAGGCGCTCTCCGTCCATTCCCAGACGTCGGACATCATCTGCGCCGGCCCGTCCTGGGGCGCGGGGCCCGCCGGCATCGGCCGCAGGAAGCCGCTCGCCAGCCGGTTCGCGGCGTTCTCCGGGACCTCGTCCCGCCCGTAATGGCGTGCTGCCGCTTCCCATTCAAACTCGGTCGGCAGGCGCTTCCCGGCCCACGCGGCATAGGCGGAGGCTTCGTAATAGCTGACATGGCAGACCGGGGCTTCCATGTAGAGCGGGCAGGTGCCGGCGAAGGTGAACTCGTTCCAGGGCCCGTTGCCCTCGCGGCGCCAGTAGAACGGCGCGTCCCAGCCCTCGGCGTTGATCCGCGCCCAGCCGTCGGCGTGCCAGTGGCGCGGCTCGCGGTAGCCGCCGTCCTCGACGAATTCGAGGAACTCGCCGTTGGTCACCGGACGCGACGCGATCGAGAAATCCTGCAGCAGCACGTCGTGCGCCGGGCCCTCGTTGTCGAAGGCGAAGCCGTCACCTTCGTGACCGATGCGGTGGATGCCGCCGGGCACGTCGAACCAGGCGAGACGGTGCGTCTCGCGCATCGCGACCGGCTCCTTCCGGCGGTAGGCCGGGTCGAGCGGGCTGCAGGAGAGGACATGCTTGATGTCCATCAGGATCAGCTCCTGATGCTGCTGCTCGTGATTGAGGCCGAGCTCGATCAGCGGCCGCAGTTCGGCCAGCAACGCGTCCGGGGCGGCCGCGAGGAAGGCGGTCGTCGCAGCGTCGACATGGCCGCGACAGGCGAGCACGTCGTCGAGCGGCGGGCGGGTCAGCAGGCCGCGTTTGGGGCGCGCGTGCCGCGGGCCGACCGCCTCGTAGTAGGAATTGAACAGGTAGCCGTAACGCGGGTGGAATTCCCGATATCCCGCCGCGTGGGGCTTGAGGACGAAGGTCTCGAAGAACCAGGTAACGTGGGCGAGGTGCCACTTGGTCGGGCTCGCGTCGTCCATCGACTGGACCTGCTGATCCTCGGCCGAGAGCGGCGCGGCGAGCCGTTCGGTCAGCGCGCGGACCTCGGCGAAGCGCCCGGCGAGGGCTTCGCCGTCCGCCGCCCGCGCCGCCAGGCGCTTACCGTCCGCCGTCCGTCCCTGCATGGTGTTCTCCCGCTCGGTTCCGTCGGCAACGTGGGCCGCAGCTTTGACCTCTGCCGCCCCAGACCCTATCGCAGCGGGCCCCCCGGAACAACCGCGGGAACAACGGCAGGAACAACTGGGGTTGGGCGGAGAAAGGCCTCAGGCCTTGGTGTCGACCTGCTCGCCCGGGCCCGCGGCGGGCGCGACGGCCTTGGCGATGCCGACCTTGGCGGGCCGCAGAAGGCGGCCGTGGATGACGTAACCGGTCTCGACGACCTGGATCACGCTGCCCGGCTCGGCGCCCGGAACCGGAGCCTCGAACATCGCCTCGTGGAACTGGGGGTCGAACTTCTCGCCCATCGGCTCGATCTTCGTGATCCCGTGGCGTTCGAGCGTCGACAGCAGGTCGCGCTCGGTCAGCGCGACGCCCTCGATGAAGGCCTTGAGCGCGTCGGCTCCGGCCTCGCCTTCGGCGGGCAGCGAATCGATGGCGCGCCGCAGGTTGTCGGCGACCGACAGCATGTCGCGGGCGAAGTTGGCGGCGCCGTATTTCAGCGCGTCTTCGCGGTCCTTCTGGGCGCGCCGGCGCAGGTTCTCCATGTCGGCGAGCGAGCGCAGCAGCTTGTCCTTGAGCTCGGCGGCCTCGTCGGCGGGCGCCGGCTTTTCCTCGGCGGCGATCGCGGCTTCCTCGGCTTCGAGGCGCGCTTCCGCTTCTTCGGGGCTCACGAGGTGATCGGCGGCGGGGTCCTCGACCTCCGAATGCCCGGATTTCGGATTTTCCTGATTCACGTTTCTGTTCCGTCTTTTGGGGTGGCGCCGATCCGGGGATCAGCCGATCAGCCGGTCGATGACCTTGGCCGTGTAATCAACCATGGGAATTATGCGCGCGTAATTCAAGCGCGTCGGGCCTATGACGCCGATCGCGCCGACGATCGACTGGCGCTCACCCTTGAACGGCGCGACGACGAGCGAGCAGCCCGCCTGGTCGAACAGCGTGTTCTCCGCGCCGATGAAGAGCTGGACGCCGTCGCCGGTCTCGGTGAGGTCGAGGAGGCGGACCAGCAGCTCCTCGGTTTCCAGCGCCTGGAACAGGCCGCGCACGCGCTCCAGGTCCTGGACCGCGGAAATCTCGTCGAGGAGCCGCGACTGGCCCTTCACGATCAGGGCGCCGCCGCTCTCGGCACCGGACCAGGCGGCGAGCCCGGCCTCGACGAGGCTCGCCGTGATCTCGTCGATCTGGGCGCGGCGCTGCTCGATCTCCTGGGCGATGGCGCGCCGCGCATCCTCGATGGTGCGCCCGGCGAGCCGCGCGTTGAGGTAGTTGCTCGCCTGCACCAGCGCCGACGGAGGCGTGCCGACGGGAATGTCGACGAGGCGGTTCTCGACGAAGCCGTCGTTGGTCACGAGGACGGCGAGCGCGCGGCCGTCGCCGATATTGACGAACTCGATGTGGCGCAGCGGCCGCACGGTCTTGGGTGCGATCACGAGGCCCGCGCATTTCGCGAGGCCGGACAGCAGCGACGTCGCCTCGTTGAGCGCCTCCTGCAGGTTCTTGCCCCGGCTGGTGCAGCGCGTCTCGATGTTCTCGCGCTCCTCCGACGACAGGTCGCCGATCTCGAGGAGCCCGTCGACGAACAGGCGGAGTCCTGCATCCGTGGGAAGCCGACCGGCGGAGGTATGCGGCGCATAGAGGAGGCCCATGTCCTCCAGGTCCGCCATCACGTTGCGGATCGTCGCCGGCGACAGCGGCCGGTCGAGGCGGCGCGAGATCGTGCGCGAGCCGACGGGCTCGCCGTTGGCGACATAGGCCTCGACGATCTCGCGGAACACGACGCGCGACCGCTCGTTCAGTTCGTTGATAACGCTGGAATTCTGGCTTTTCATGACCTGCTCCAGACCGAATCCGGAATTTAGTGAGGGGCCGGGGATTGTCAACGGCCCCGGGCGAGGCCATTCCGGTGCGGTTTCCGGGCGGGCGTTCGGCGCTTTACCCGGGCGGGCGCGTTCGATAGCTTGCGCCGGTTCAGACCGCCGGGCCCGCGTACCGGCCCGACCCGAGGAGAATTCCATGCGCCCGTCCGGCCGCGCCCCCGACCAGATGCGATCCGTGTCGCTGGAAACCGGCTTCACGCCCTATGCCGAGGGCTCGTGCCTCGTGCGCTTCGGCGCCACCCACGTGCTGTGCAACGCCACAGTCGAGGACCGGGTGCCGCCGTTCCTGCGCAACTCCGGCCGCGGCTGGGTGACGGCGGAATACGGCATGCTGCCGCGGTCGACGCACACGCGGACCGACCGCGAGGCGGCCCGCGGCAAGCAGTCCGGCCGCACGCAGGAAATCCAGCGCCTGATCGGGCGCAGTTTACGTGCCGTCACTGATCTCACGGCGCTCGGCGAGCGCCAGATCCGGCTCGACTGCGACGTCATCCAGGCAGACGGCGGCACGCGCACGGCCTCGATCACCGGCGCCTGGATCGCGCTCAAGCTCGCCACCGCCGGTCTGGTGCGCTCGGGCGTGCTCTCGGCCGACCCGGTCCCGGGTTCGGTCGCGGCGATCTCCTGCGGCATCTTCGAGGGCACGCCCGTGCTCGACCTCGACTATGCCGAGGATTCGAACGCCGAGGCGGACGCCAACTTCGTGCTCACCGGCACGGGGGGCATCGTCGAGATCCAGGGCACGGCCGAGAAGGACCCCTTCACCGAGGAGGCCTTCGTCACCTTGATGGAGCTCGCCAAGAAGGGCGTCGGCGAGCTGACGACGCTCCAGACGCTGGCGCTGGCGGACGTGTGATGGCGCGGCGCTTCACTGAGAGGAAGCTGGTCATCGCCAGCCACAATCCGGGCAAGGTGCGCGAGATCGGCGAGCTGCTCGCCCCTTGGAACATCGAGGTCGTTTCGGCGGCGGAACTGAATCTGCCGGAGCCCGAGGAGACCGGCGACAGTTTCGTTGCGAATGCGAAACTAAAATCGGATGCGGCCGCTTTCGCCGCCAAACTGCCTGCGCTCGCCGACGATTCCGGGCTCGCGGTCGACGCGCTGGGCGGTGCGCCCGGCATCTACTCGGCGCGCTGGGGCGGGCCGGAGAAGGATTTCGACAAAGCGATGGCCCGCGTGAACGCGGAAATCGGCGACAATCCGGACCGCCGGGCGCGCTTCGTCTGCGCCCTTTCGCTGACCTGGCCCGACGGCCACTGCGAGATCTTCGAGGGCGATGTGAAGGGCACGCTGGTCTGGCCGCCGCGGGGGACCAAGGGCTTCGGATACGATCCCATGTTTCTCGCGGACGGCGACGAGGGCACCTACGGTGAGATCGACGCCGCGCAGAAGCACGAGAACAGCCACCGCGCGGATGCGTTCCGCAAGCTGATCGCCGCCTGCTTCCCCGCGCCGTCGTAAGCGGCGCGCGGGCCCGAAACCTTGTCCGCGCTGCCCCAACCCCCTGAAAACAAAGGCGGAGAGAGCGATTTCGCGCTCTACGTCCATTGGCCGTTCTGCGTCTCGAAGTGCCCCTACTGCGACTTCAACAGCCATGTCGCGGGCAGCATCGACGAGGACGCCTGGGCACGGGCGCTGGTCGCCGAGCTTCATTATTACGGAACCGAAACGAAGGGCCGGCGGCTCGACAGCGTGTTCTTCGGCGGCGGCACGCCGTCGCTGATGCCGCCCCGCATCGTCGCCTTGCTGCTAGACGAGGCGGCGCGCCACTGGAGCCTCGATACGGCACTCGAGGTCACACTCGAAGCCAATCCTTCATCGGCGGAATCCAGCAAATTCAAGGCGTTCCGGGCGGCCGGGGTCAACCGCGTGTCGATCGGCATCCAGGCCTTCGACGACACGGCGCTGCGCTTCCTCGGCCGCGCACACGACGCGCGCGAGGCCCGCGCAGCCATTACGCTTGCGGAACGATCCTTCCCGCGCTTCTCCTTCGACCTGATCTACGCGCTCCCGGGCCAGTCGGTCGCAGACTGGCGGCGGACCCTCGATGAGGCAATCGCCCTGTGCGGCGATCACCTGTCGCTCTACCAGCTCACCATCGAGCGCGGCACGCCGTTCTTCGCCGCCCACCGCGGCGGCGCCTTCGACCTGCCCGGCGAGGATCTCGCCGCGGAGCTTTACGAAGTCACCCAGGAAAACATGCAGATCAACGGGTTATCGGCATACGAAGTGTCGAACCACGCACGCCCGGGCGGCGAATGCCGCCACAATCTCGTCTACTGGCAAGGCGGCGACTATGTCGGTATCGGGCCCGGCGCCCACGGCCGCATCGACATCGGCGGCCGCCGCCATGCGACCGAGCAGATCCCGGCCCCGGCCAACTGGCTCGCCGCGGTCGACGCCCAGGGCCACGCGACGCGGAAAAGCGTTATCGTTTCGAATCCGGAAAGAATAGAAGAGTACCTGATGACCGGGTTGCGCCTCGCCGCGGGCGTCGATAGGGCCCGGTTCGAACGGCTGACAGGCATCGCGCTCGCAGATGCCGTCGATGCATCGCGGGTCCGAAAGCTCGTCGAAGAAGGGTATGTTCGGTCGGATCCGGCTGGAATTCGCGTCACTGTGGAAGGAATGGCCCGCCTGAATGCGGTTATTTCCTATCTGATCGCCTGATTCCGACCTTCTGGGCGCTAAACGGGCCCATTTGAGCGCTATTGACGGTCAGTTTGTGACCCGGACGAAGGTTTCGGGCGCTGGATCGATGGTTCTGCTGCCCCAGGGCTCGACTTCGCGCACCTCGAGCCCGCGCTCGGGAAGCCCGTTCGGCAGGAAGCGGAATAGCCCGCTGATGCCCACGAAGCCGCTCGGATCGGTCAGGACCTCACGGCCGAAGCGGCCACGGTCGTCCCGCGCGGCCAGGATCGCCGAAAGCGCGGTCAAGTCGAACGAGGCGGTGCTCAGCGGGTGCGGATCGGTGCCGTATATCTCCTTGAATTGCATGGAGTATTCGACGGTCTGCCCCTGCGGCTCGGCGGCGAACCAGGCGCCGACCAGCGCCGGTTCGCGCCCCGTCCCCTCGGCGATCCAGCTCGACAGGCCAAGGAGCCGCACCCTTTTCGTATCGATATCGAAATTACCGAGCTGCGCCGCCACTTCCGTGAGTTCCGTGCCGCTGGCGGCGACCACCAGCGAATCGAACGGCACGGGACCGAAGGTCTCGAGCGCCTTCAGCCGGTCGAGAGTCCGCCGCGAAACCTCGTCGCCGGAGCCTTCGAGCGCCCGCCGCTGGGCAAGGAGCGCGGCGCGCCGGCTCTCGTAATCACCGATCGAGCGCACCGCCCGGACGATGCTCGAGGTGTCGGTGCCGAAGAACGCGACCCGCGGCGGCGCCATGCCGAGTTCGGCGGCGACCGCGTCCAGGGCGCTTTTCACCCGGGTGCCGAGCGCGCTGTCGGGCAGGAGCGCCGCGACGTTGCGGCTGCCGCGTCCGGCGGCATACCGGACGACGCGTCCGATCTGGGTCTCCGGCAGCAGGCCCGAAAGATAGACCCCGGGCTCGGCCACCGCGCTGTCGTTCGAGAGCGGCAGCATGTTGATCCCGGCCGCGAGCAGCACAGGGGCCGCAGCGGTCACGCCTGTCCCGAACACCGGCCCTATGGCGAGTTCGACCCGCTCCTCGACGGCGGTCCGGGCCGCGGCGGCAGCCCCGGTCGGCGTGCCCTCGGTATCGATCGGCACCAGCACGAAGTTGCGGTCTGCCACCTGATAGAGCGCCAGCAGCGCGCCGTCGAGCAGCGCCCGGCCGATGGCCGCCTGGGTGCCCGAAAGCGGCAGCAGGAGGCCAACCCGGACCTTCCCTTCCTCCTCAGCCGGCGGCTTGAGGACGAGCGGTGCCGGGGCCTCCACGGGTGGAACGGCAATCTGCGGCGCGGGTTCGGAGGGCCCGGCGGGAGCTGGCAGCGGCGCCGGCCCCGGCGCTGTCCGTCCCGGAAGCGGGGTTACGATCCGCGGGTTCTGAGAGGCCGGCGGCGACGCGGGCTTGCCGCCGAGGAAGCGAGGCGTATTCTGGCAGCCGGAAAGGGCGGCGAGCGCGGCCGCGGCCAGAAACGCCGCGATCCGCGCCTTCCGTCCGCCCGGCTTCCGGCCGGCAACCCTGTGGCGCGTCGAGACTGTCATTGACCGATCCGAAATCCGATAAAGGCCGCGCGCGAAAGCCCGGGACCGAACCGCACCCTAGCCGCGCGCCGGAGCCAAGTAAACGGCCCGCGGGCCGCCTCGATCCCGGGCTCTACATCGTCGCGACGCCGATCGGGAATCTCGGCGATTTCACGGCGCGCGCCGCGGAAATCCTCGCAGCCGCGGACCTCGTCGCGTGCGAGGACACGCGCGTCACCGCAAAGCTCTTGCGGGCGAAGGGCATCCGTGCCCGCCTCGTTGCCTACCACGATCACAGCACGGAAGCGGACCGGATTTCCATTGTCGAGACGCTCCGGTCCGGCAAGCTTGTCGCATTGGTGTCCGACGCCGGGACGCCGCTGATCTCCGATCCCGGCTACAAGCTCGTCCGCGCCGCGGTCGATGCCGGGATCCACGTCACCGCCGCCCCCGGCCCGTCGTCGGTGATCGATGCGCTGGTGCTGTCGGCCCTGCCCACCGACCGTTTCCTGTTCGCCGGCTACCTGCCCGCGAAGGACAAGGCGCGGCGCGATGCGATCGCAGGGCTCGCCGCAGTCCCGGCGACCCTCGTTTTCCTCGAATCGACACGGCGCCTCGGCGAAAGCCTCGCCGCGCTCGCCACTGTCCTCGGCGACCGTCCCGCCGCGGTCGCGCGCGAGCTCACCAAGCTGCACGAGGAGGTGCGGCGCGCGCCGCTTGGCGATCTCGCGGCGTCCTATGCCGAAGGCCCTGCGCCCAAGGGCGAGGCGGTCATCGTCGTCGGCCCGCCCGATCCCGATGCGGCCCCGGCCCAGGATCCGGACACGCTGCTGCGTGAGGCCTTGGCCTCGATGTCGGTGCGCGACGCGGCAGCGACCGTGGCCGAAGCCACCGGCGTCTCGCGGAAACAGGTCTACGCCCGAGCGCTCGAACTGTCCCGCGGCGCATGAGCAAGGCCGCGGGAACCGGAGCCCGGCAGCGCCGCGAACGCCGGGGCCGAGGGGCGGAGACCCTTGCGGCCCTCCTTCTCGCGCTCAAGGGCTACCGCATCGTCGCGCGGCGGGTGCGCACGCCCGCGGGCGAAATCGACCTCGTCGCCCGGCGCCGCGGCGTCGTCGCCTTCGTCGAGGTCAAGGCGCGCGGCACGGTGGCCGAGGCCGCCCAATCGATCTCGCGCCGCCAGCGGGCACGCATCGTCCGTGCCGCCGCGCACTTCCTCGCGGGCCGGCCCGATCTTGCCGCCGGCACCGCGCGCTTCGATGCGGTGCTCGTCGCCCGTGGCCGCCTGCCGCGCCACATAATCAGCGCTTGGACCGAATCGGCCGATTAGAGATGATTCGGGCCTCCCGGACCCGTACGCCGCGCCACGAAATCGCCCCATTTTCCACGCATCCTGTCCGTCCGAATGAGACCGAATCCGGAGACGCGCCCATGACCGACCGAACCGTTAGCACCCCCATCGCGCCCCCCGCCGTCCGTCGCCTGAAACGGGCTGCGGGCCTCGCCGCGGTCTGCGGCGCGCTGGCGCTCGGGCTTTCGGGCTGCATCGGTGCCGTCGTCGGCGCCGGCGCAACCGTCGGCACGGCGGCGATGGAGGAACGCGGCGTCAAGGGCGCGGCGAAGGACACGGCGATCCGCGCCGACATCAACGGCCTCTGGTCGGCCAAGGACGAGCGCATGTGGCGCAAGGTCGGGCTCCAGGTCTACGGCGGCCGGGTGCTGCTGACGGGGACAATCGACACCCCGCAGATGCGAGACGAGGCGGTGCGTCTCGCCTGGCAGGCGGACGGCGTGAAGGAAGTCATCAACGAAATCCAGCTCACCGAGAGCACCACCGGCGATTTCGCCCGCGATACCTGGATTTCGACCCAGCTCAAGTCGAAGCTCCTGTTCGATTCCAAAGTGGCGTCGATCAACTATTCGATCGAAACCGCGAACGGTATCATCTACCTGATCGGCATCGCGCAGTCCCAGGAAGAGCTCGACCGGGTGACGAACCACGCGCGCAGCATCGATTACGTCAAAAAAGTGGTAAGCTACGTAAAGATCAAGCCGCAGGACAGCTGAGGCCCCCGCCCATCGCCGTGAACGACCGCGCCGCCGCAGAACGCTATCTCACCGACGTCGGCGCCGGTCCCGACGAGGCCATCGACCTTTTCGAAACCGCGCTCGCCCTCGCCGCGCTCGAACACCCCCGCACCGCCCTCAATTCCTACCGGGCGCACGGCGCGGACCTTGTCCGCGACCTCGGAAACGCCGTCGCGCGCGAAATTCCGCCCGCCGAGGCGCTCTCGGAGGTGCTGTCGGCCGGCCACGGCTATATCGGCGATACGCTCACCTACGACGACAGCCAGAACGCGAACCTGATCCGCGTCATCGACCGGCGGAAGGGCCTGCCGGTCGCGCTCGGCATCCTCTACATCCACGCCGCGCGGGCGCGGGGAATCGAAGCCGAGGGACTTAATTTCCCCGGTCACTTCCTCATCCGCATCGGCAGCGGTGCCGACCGCACAATTCTCGATCCCTTCAACGCCGGTCTCGAGCGCAATGCCGCGGATCTCCGCGACCTCCTCAAGGCGACGGCGGGTCTCGCCGCCGAACTCGAACCCGCCCATTACGAGGCGGTCGGCAACCGGGATATCCTCGTCCGGCTGCAGAACAACATTAAGGCGAGGCACCAGCGCGCCGGCCGCATCGAGGAGGCGCTCCGGGTCATAGACGGCATGCTGATGTTCGCGCCCGACATCATGGCCCTGTGGCGCGAGGCGGGCGTTCTCAACGCCCGCCTCGGCAAGATCGCGGCGGCGGTCCGTGCGTTCGAGACGATCGCCGAACGGGCCGAAAGCGCCGCCGCGCGCCAGGACGCCACCGCCATCCTCGCGCGCCTCAAGGCGCGCCTCAACTAACCCGCGCCTCAAGGCGCGCCTCAACCAATCGGCGCCTCAAGGCGTACGCGAACCGAGGCCGGTCAGGCGGCGGCGCGTGCGGCTGTGTGGAGAGCGGACGCGTCGATGCGACGGAAGCGGATCGGGAAATCGAAGCCCCTGACTTCGGCGATCTCCTCGGCATCGGGGATGCCGTCGAGCATCCGCGCGACGGCGGGGTCGGCGGCGACCGACGTCGAGAACACGATGTCGCCGCCGAGGCTTTCCTCCTGCAGCCGGGAGGCAAGGTTCACCGTCGTTCCGAAATAGTCGAGCCGGTCGTTGAGGGTGACCGCGATACAGGGCCCGGTATGCAGACCCAATTTGACGGCCGGCCCGTCCCCGCCGGCCCATTCGGCGCCGTTCCCGGCCGCCCTCGCCTGCGTCTGGATCCCGATCGCCGCACGGAGCGCATCCGCTGGATCCGCGAACGCCGCCATCACCGCGTCGCCGATGGTCTTGACGATGGTGCCGCCGTTCGCGCGTACCGCGTCGGCGAGCCGGGCGAAATGATCCTGCACGTAGCGGTAGGCGACCGCGTCGCCGACCCTGCTGTAGAGCGCAGTCGAACCTTTGAGGTCGGTGAACATCAGCGTCACCGTCCCGATCGCGACCTCGTCGCCGGGAGCGAGCACCTCGCCCGCGAACAGGTCGCGGAACGCCTGCAGCGACGTCGCGCGGCTCGCGGTCAAAGCGTCCCTCGCCCATTCGCGGGATTCGACGACGAAGGTGATCGGCCGGTCGGCGAGATTCCGGAGCCGGAGGATGCCCGCCGGGGCCGGCCCGCCGAGGCACACCTCCTCCAGCGTCGCGGCGACCTCGGGAAGCGCGCCGTCGGTCAGGTCGACGAACGTCTCGCCCCCCGGGTGGAGCGTCCGCATGCGGTAGCGACCGGGCGCGAGCCGGTGCGAGAGATCGAGCGCCGTTCCGCCCGCGACGGTCTGCTGGATGCGCACATGCGGCGTCGACATCGGCCCGAACAGGCAGAATTCCCCGTCCGCGACCTCGCGGATCGCGGGCGACGGACGGAAGGTGAGTTCGACGTTCTCGGAGAAGTCCCGTCCGTAGGCGATGTTGCAGGACGGGCAGTGGCCGTCCCGCGGCAGCGCGTCGAGGCGGTCGGCGCTGATCATGGCGCCCTCGCAGCGCGGGCAAAGGAGATCCCAGCGGAGGTCGAGCAACCCTGCCCGCACCGCCTGCAGGCAGCATTCGACGACTTCGCGCTCCGGCCACTGCCAGTGCCGCGCGAGGCGGAGCGGCCGGATGCGGACGAGGTCGGTGTCCTGCGCGGCCGCCAGCCAGTCGCACAGGCGCTGCGCGAGGCCATGACCGTTGGGTGAGCGCCCGATCGCCTCCGCCGCGGCATCGAGCCGGCGGCGGCGTTCCGCATCGATACGGGGCGCGGCGGCGGCAAAGGGCTCCGGCGTCTCGCGGTCGAGGAAGGCGCGCACGCGCGCGGCGGCGGCGTCGAGGCGGGCGCCCCATCGGCCGACGAAGCCGAGCGCGAGCACGAGGCGGCCGAGAGCGTTGCGCGCGGTCACCTCCAGACGGTATTCGGCGCGGCAGCTGCCGTCGCCTTCCGGAAACAGCTCGAGGTTCGAGCACATTTTCCCGAACGGGCCGGAGAGGAAGCCGCAGCAATGGCGGAATCGTTCGTTCGCGACCCAGTTGACCGGCTCGTCCTTCCACTCGATGCGCACCGGACCCTTCCGGAAGCTGCCGTAGAAATCGACCGTGCCGTCCGGCTGCGGCACCTCTCGGATCGCGTGTTTCGGCACCGCGACCGCCTCGTTGAAGCGCGCGCTGTCGGCGA
>JAYOEF010000110.1:0-12986 GCA_038106605.1 Alphaproteobacteria bacterium | reverse complement strand
GATCCGCACGTTGCCGATGGTCGTCCAGGCAGCGCGCAACGCCGGCAGCCTGTCTCCGAGAAGCGCGCTCGTCTCGATGTCCCAATGCGTCGCAAGCGCCCCGATCCGGATCGCATCGTCCTCGACTTCGATCGATCGGAGCTCCGCAAGCCGGGAAATGTCGACGAGGGTTCCGTGCACGTCGCCCGCGCGCATGCGCCGGACGAGGTCGATCCCGCCCGCGATGGCGACCGCTCCGTCCGTCGCAAGCGCCGACGCCGCATCGTCGACCGTGGCGGGCCGGATGAGGCGGAAGGGAGCGATCGACCGGTGCGAGCGCGACACCCAGCCGGAATCCGTGGAATGGCGGAACATCGGATTGTTCATTTCCACAGCGTCGAAATCCCGCGCCCTCCTGTCAACGAAAAAGGGCGGCCCTAAGGCCGCCCTTTCGCCGGTCGGGCATCCGAACCGGATCAGTCGGTGATCTTGAACGCGAGCGGGTACTTGTGACCCGTCTCCTCGTTGTACTTGATGAAGGCACGCATGATCTCGGGCATGTTGATGCCCTTCTTCGCCTTCACGTCGTGGGCCCGCTCGTTCGGCCAGGCGGCAAGATGCTCCGCCCACTCCTTCTTCGCGTCCGGTTCGATGTTCCGGATCACGACGCCCGCTTCCTTGAGCTTCTGAAGGCCCCAGTCGTGGTCGTTCTGGGTCGCCTGCAGCGAGTGCTTGGAATAGGCGGCCGCTTCCTCGTCGATGATCTTGACCACTTCCTTCGGCAGCTTCTTGCGCGTCGCGAGGTTCATCGTGAGCGAGATCTGCGCGACGGCGCCGAAGTCGGTCACCGTGTAGAAGCCGCCCTTGGTCGCCTCGTGAAGCTTCAGCTTGTAGTCGGTGTCGGGGAACAGGACGATGCCCTCGCCGACGCCGGTCTGGAGCTGCTGCGCGGCCTTCGGGATCGTCGTCCGGACGGGAATGCCGCCCTTGACCCAGGGAAGGTTCGGACCGGCCGCAAGGATCTTGCGGCCCTTCAGGTCCTCGAAACGCTTCCAGTCGAACGACGTCAGCAGGCCGTAGTTGTTGAAGCCGCTGACCGCGATCAGCTTCTGCTTGTAGCGCTTCTCGTAGTCCTGGGCGATCGCCGGGAACTCCTTGACGATGCGGCGCAGGATGTCGCCGGCGACGACGGCGTTCGGATGGGAGAACGGCACGTAATAGCCGATGTTCATCGCCATCGCCTTGTCGTCGTCGAAGCAGACGCACCAGCCGCCGATGTCGAGCCGGCCGTCCTGAACGCCTTCCAGCGTGTCGAAGACGTTCACGACCGTTCCCGCGTAGTGCTCCTGGAACTTGATCTTGTACTTGGTCTCCTTGGCGACGCGCTCGACGACGCGGGGAGCGAAGAACTTCGACATCTCCTTCACATAGGTGATGAAGGGCGGATGGCCCGATCCCATGCGCAGGGTGATCTCGTTGTCCTTTATCGAAGCCGCTTTGGCGAACCCTCCGAAGGCGACCGAAATGCCGACGGCGAGCCCGACGGCGCTAATTGCACGATGTGTTCTCAATGTTTTCCTCCCTGTGTTTGAAGCTTCGGGTTTTCAAATCCAGTATCTGCGTTCTTTGCAAGAGCCTCGTCGTAGTAATAAAGTGTAAGGCGTTCCGTCGTTCGGGGAAACCCCGAGTTCTTTCACCTCATATCATTTGCGACGGCAGCCAGGTTGCGATGCCTGGGAAGATCCAGATCAGAACCATGACTACCAACATGAGCATCCAATAGGGTACGGACCCCCTGAATATTTCGGACAGTTTTACGGATTTGTCTGCGACCGCTCCCTTCACCGTATAAACGAGAAGTCCGAACGGCGGCGTCAGCAGACCGGCTTCGATCGCCAGGATGCCGAAGATGCCGAACGCGATCGGATCGAAGAACCCTTCCGTGAGCGGGGCGAAGATCGGGACGGTGATCAGGATGATCGAGATCGAATCGAGGATCATGCCGAGGACAAGCCAGATCGCGATGATGACCAGCATGATCCCGAAGTTCGTCATGTCATAGGTCGCGAAGGTGTCGCGGATCATCTCCGACATGCCCGCCGCTTCCATGAACTTGGCGTACATGTTGGCGGTCAGCAGCAGGAACATGATCGGCGCGCCGGTCTTGCAGGAATCGACCACCGCGCGCGCCAGATCCCTCAGCTTCATGCCTTTGAGGACACCCAGGATCATCGCGCCGGCTGCGCCGACACCGCCGGCCTCCGTCGGCGTGAACAGGCCGCCCCAGATTCCGCCGAGCACGAGCAGTATCAGCCCGCCGATACCGACCCCGGACGCCACCTCCGCCCTTTCGAGCGGCCGTTCGTCGCTTCCGGGCTTGATCGTCGGCGCCAGTTGGGGGTTCAGTTTCGCCGAGATCGCGATGTAGACCATGAAGAAGAAGGCGAGCACCAGGCCCGGAATCGCGCCGGCGATGAACAGCTGGGCGATCGACTTCTCCGTGATGATGCCCCACACGATCAGCAGCACGCTCGGCGGAATGATCATGCCGAGCGAGGCGCTTCCCGCGACCGACCCGAGGGCGAATGTCCTGTTGTAGCCGTGGTGGCGCATTTCGGGGTAGGCGATGCGGCTGAAGGCCGCGGCCGCCGCGATACTCACGCCTGTGACGGCGGCGAAGACCGCATTGCCCGCGACCGTGGCCACGGCGAGGCGGCCGGGAATGGCCTTCAGGCCGCGGTTGATCAGGTTGTACAGGTCGCGGGCCGCGCCCGACTTGTTGACGAAATCGCCAAGCAGCATGAACAGCGGGATCGTCGCGAACACTTCGGACCGGAGATACTCGTAGGCGACGCTGCCGAGGCCGCTCAGGGCGATGTCCAGGCCGCCCTGCCAGTCGCCGTCGATGCCGCCGAACAGGATGACGTTCCCGATCAGCGCCGTAAGGCCGAACGCGAAGCCGATGTGGATGCCCGCCAGAATGCCGGCCAGCATCAGGCCGAACATGACGAGGAGGACGGTGGTCTGGTCGAATTCCATCAGTTGGCCTCGCCCGTCTCGTCGAGGATGCCCTTCATTTCGTCGTGGCGTTCCGGATCGGTGACCGATTGCCAGATCAGCAGCGTGGAAATCACGGCCCCCACCGCACCGATGAAGACGACCATCGTGCGGATCGGATAGACCGGAATGGAGATGATGCCCGAGCCTTCCTGCTCGAGAATGTCCCAGGCCTCGATCATGTTGGGCCAGCTTCCAATGGCAATCGCGAGGAACAGGAGACCGGCGAAGATGTAGGAGACGGTGTCGATGACCGCCCGCCCCTTCGTGCCCGCCATGCCGTAGACGATCGTGGTGCGCAGCGAATTTCGCGTCAGGATCGAGAGCGGCAGCTGAAGCAGCAGGATCGACAGCACCGAGTTCGAGACGATCTCGTTGGTCCCGTAGACGGGCGATTCGAATACCTCACGGCCCAAAACGTCGCAAAGGATGAGAGCCGCGATGGCGACGAGCCATATTGCCGATACGACGTTCAGAAAAGCGGCGAAGGTTCTGACGCTTCGTTCGATCAGATTGTCCGGTTGGACACTGTCGACGACCATGCCCTCTCCCCTTTCTATGCTCTGAGCCAAGGCTCCAAGACGACGGCGTCCGCTTGCGGGCGTGCTTGGCGAAAGGAAGGAAGACGTTCGCGGTGCGTGCAATCACCGCGAAGAGCTCTGACGCGACATAGCGAATGTCCGGAAATCCGAACCCCTCGCATCCTCCCGCGACATCGGGCGCGGATCCTGCCGCGCCTCTCCGTCATCCGCTTCCGCCGGGTTTCCCGGTCCGCGAACCCGGCCCCCGCGCCCGTCCCGAAGACGGCGCGCGGCGTGGCCGGAAAATCAAATTATCGCCCGATAAATAGAGAAGCAACCCGTTATGGCATGGGAATGGGCTGTTC
This sequence comes from Alphaproteobacteria bacterium, assembly GCA_038106605.1. Taxonomy (GTDB): domain Bacteria; phylum Pseudomonadota; class Alphaproteobacteria; order MPNO01; family UBA830; genus JAYOEF01. The sequence continues at coordinate 9,064 of JAYOEF010000110.1, read as the reverse complement.
GTTCTCGGGAACGTTCCACCCCTTGCGCGTCGCGGGCCGGTCGAGCACCTCGAGATACCAGCGCTTCACGTTGGCGAAGTCGTTGAGGTTCACGGTCTGCCAGTCGTGGCGTGCGACCCACGGCCACACCGCCATGTCAGCGATCGAGTAGGCGTCGGTCGCGAGGTATCGGGTCTCGCCGAGCTTCTTGTTCATCACGCCGTAGAGGCGTTTGGTTTCGGCGAGGTAGCGCTCTTCGGCGTAGGCCGACTTGCCCTGGTTGTACTTCACGAAATGGTGGGTCTGCCCGAAGATCGGACCGACGCCGCCCATCTGGAACATCAGCCACTCGATCGTCTTCCAGCGGCCCTTCTCGTCCTTGGGCAGGAACTTTCCGGTCTTTTCCGCCAGATAGAGCAGGATCGCGCCCGATTCCATCAGCGCCATGCCGTTGTCGCGGTCGACGATCGCCGGAATCTTGTTGTTCGGGCTGATCTTGAGGAACTCCGGCTTGAACTGCTCGTCCTTGCCGATGTTCACCGGATGGACGGTGTAGTCGAGGCCGCATTCCTCGAGCATCAGCGATACCTTGCGTCCGTTGGGCGTAAACCAGGTGTAGAGATCGATCACGTCGTGGTCTCCCTTGCGTTCGGTTATGGGCTTTATTCGGTCCGTCGGGGGACGGTCAGTCCGACAGTTCGGACGCCATGACGTCCGCCTTGATCCCCTTGGATTCGGCATTGTCGTAGTTGAGCTCGACCTTCACCCCGTTCGGGTCGATCAGGAAGAGCTGGAAAAGCCCCTGATCGTTGACCTGGCGGCGGGTGTACTCGACGCCCTTCCTGTCGAGATGGTCCATCATCTCCCGGAGGCCGGTGCAGCGGAAGGCGATGTGGTCGACCACGCCGGAACCGTAGACGTCCGTCGACTGCTGGCCGAGGTACTTCTTGCGGTTCTCCGAGACGTTCTGGCCGCCCACGGTCAGGTGCAGCACGTCCTTTTCGCCGAGATAGAGCCAGTAGACCGGCATCTTGAAGTCGGGGTTGTCGCCGAGACGCATCCCGAGGACATCGCAATACCAGTCCTTGGTTCCTTCGAGGTCGGCCGTCTGAATGAGGTAATGGTCAATGAAATTGAGAGGCATGGCACGCTCCACATCCCGTTTATCGTTTGGCGGAGCCTAACCCATTTCGGCAGCACGTTAAATCGCGCACCCGCGCACAAGATATTTTCCGCCGCCGGGCGCACGGATCGGTTATATCTCGCGGCCATCGAGAATCCGAAAACAGGGAGGAAGGGGGAGCCCATGACCGCCTACTGGATGGCGCGCGCCAAGATCAACGATTACGACGAATACATGAAATACGCGACGCAGATCCCGAAGATCCTGCCGAAATACAACGGCAAGGTCCTCACCCGCGGGGGCAACCACAAGACGCTGGAGGGGCGCGACTATTTCGAGCGCTTCGTCCTCATCGAGTTTCCGTCGATGGCGGACGCCGAGGCGTTCTTCAATTCGGAGGAATACAAGGCGGCCGCCGCGTTCCGGCGCCGGAACAACGTCGGCGACAACGAGCTTACCATCGTCGAGGCCGGCGACCTGACCCCGAAGGCCTGAGAACGGCCGCGGGACCAACCGTTTCAAGACCCACGAATCCCGAGGAGAGAGTCACAATGGTGAAATACGTCGTCGAACCGATGGAGCAGCCCGCCGTTGCCGTCGCCGGCACGGACGCGATGTTTCCCGTCTGCCGCATCTACTGCGTCGGCCGCAACTACGCCGAGCACGCGCGCGAGATGGGTTCGGACCCCGACCGCGAGCCGCCGTTCTTCTTCCTGAAGCCGAACAACACGGTCATCGCCGACGGCGCGGACTTCCCCTATCCGCCGCAGTCCAAGAACGTCCATTACGAGATGGAGCTCGTCGTCGCCATAGGCAAAGGCGGCAAGAACATCCCGAAGGAAAAGGCGAACGATCACATCTTCGGCTACGCCTGCGGCCTCGACATGACGCGGCGCGACCTGCAGATCGCCATGCGCGAGAAGGGGCGCCCCTGGGAAGTCGGCAAGGCGTTCGACAAGTCCGCCCCGTGCGCCGAGATCCAGCCCGCCTCCAAGATCGGCCACCCGTCGAAGGGCGCGATCTGGCTCAAGGTCAACGGCGAGACCAAGCAGAGCGCCGACATTGCGGACCTGATCTGGAACGTGCCGGAGACGATCGAGTACCTGTCGGGACTGTTCGAGCTGCAGCCGGGCGACCTGATCTATTCCGGCACGCCCGCCGGCGTCGGCCCGGTCAAGCCGGGCGACGTCATGGAAGGTTTCATCGAGGGCGTCGGCACGATCCGGACGCCGGTGGTCTGATCACTCAGCCCTTCGTCGTCGCCACGTAGACGCCGTCCCAGTCTTCCGGCGGCGGCGCCGCGGCGAACTCCGAAATGCGGGCCTCGTACATGCCGTAGAGCGCGGCGAGTGCGAGGCCCGTTTCTTTTGCGGTGTCGGCCGCCTCCTGCGCGGCCGCCGACACCGCATTCCAGTCCTTGCGCCGGTAAACGGCAAGCATGCGCTCGTGGGCGTCTTCCAGCTTCGCGAACGCCGGGCTCCGCGCCAGTTCCTCCTCGCCCAGAAGTGCGAAGATGCGGACGGGCACGGTCTTCCCCTTCACCCGGATCGTGTCGAGTTCCAAAAAGGCGAACCCGTCAGCAAGTGTCCGCGTCTCGTCGCCGACGACGATGCCGACGCCGTAGGTCCGCGTCTGGCCCTCGAGCCGCGAGGCGAGGTTCACGGCATCGCCGAGCACCGAGTAGTCGAACCGCAGGTCCGAGCCCATGTTGCCGACGCAGCACTCGCCGGTGTTCACGCCGACGCCGAAATTGACCGGGTTGAAGCCGCGCCCTTCCGCGTCCGCCTCCCGCCTCAGCGCTTCGTTGAGCGCGGCCTTCGATTGCTGGATCGCAAGCGCCGCCCGGCAGGCGTTCTTCGCATGGTCCGGATCATCGACGGGCGCGTTCCAGAACGCCATCACCGCGTCGCCCATGTACTTGTCGACCGTGCCGCCGGTGCGGAGGATCTCGTTGGTGATCGGCGTCAGGATGGCGTTTACGAGGCGCGTAAGGCCCACGGCATCGTAGTTCTCGGCGATGCCCGTAAAGCCCTGCACGTCGGAGAACAGCAGCGTCATGTTCCGCATCTCGCCGCCGAGGCGGAGTTCCGCGGGGTTGTCGGACAGGCGGTTCACGACCGCGGGCGCAAGATAGCGCGAGAAAGCCGCCCTGATCTGGCGCCGGTCGCTCTGCTCGCGGATATAGTTCATGAAGGCCAGCGTCGCGAACAGCACGAGCGAAGCGAGCAGCGGGTAGGACAGATCGAACAGGAGCTGGCGCTCTGCATAGAGATAGCTCACGGCGACGACGAGGACGGTGCACATCAGCCCGCCCACGGCCAGCGTCCGCCACGCGCCGTTGCGCGGGATAAGGTAGACGATGGCGAGGCCGATCAGCAGAAACGCGACGAGCTCGGCGCCGAGCGCATCGTAAGGCCGCTCGAGATGCGAACCCGACAGGATGGATTCGAGAAGCTGGGCGTGGACCTCGACGCCCGGCATTGCGCGCCGGATCGGCGTCGCAACGATATCGCGCAGCCCCGCCGCCGAGGTTCCGACAATGACGAGACGCCCCGTCAGGTCGGTTCGCCCGGCCATGACCTCCACCGCCGGAACGTACAGCGACGACGCATGATCGGGCGCGTAATGAACCCAGAGCCTCCCCTCCCGATCCGTCGGAATGTCGTTTCCAGCGATCGAGATCGCCGCAACCCCCGCCTCGTTCGCCCTGACGACGAAGGTCTTCTGTCCCGTCGCGACGCGCAGTATCTCAAGCGCGAGTGTAGGCTGGACGGATTCGCCGACACGCAGCAGGGACGGAACCCGGCGGATGATGTTGTCGCTGTCCTGGGTCGGCACCAGCATGCCGACACCGGCGGCGTTGCGCTCCAGTATCGGGATGTTTGCGACCGCGCCTGCGAATTTTGCGAGGTGGGGCTTCGGATCGGCGCCGAGGCTTGCGATCGACGTGCCCGGCAGGTCCACGGATACGCCGGCCTCGTTGCGCGAGCGCGGGAAACGGCCGAGCACCGTCGGATAGGCGGCGAGCGCCTCCGCGAACACCGCATCGTTGTCGGGCGCGCGCATCAGCGCCTCCTTCGCCGCCGCATCGAGGCCCGGCTGGCCGTGCACGTAACGATTTGGGGAAAGGCGGTCCGGCTCGGCGAACACGATATCGAAACCGACGGCGACGGCACCGGCATCGAAGATGCGCTTGGTGAGCGCGGCGAGCGTCGTCCGCGGCCACGGCCATTGGCCGAATTCGGCGAGGCTGCGCTCGTCGATGTCGACGATGGTCACCGGCTGGGCGGTCACCGCGCGCGGGTGGAGAACCTGATAGGTATCGAGCGTCTTGAGCCGCAGCGTCTCGACCGGCGCCGGATCCCACGCCCGGATGCCGAGGAGCGCGGCGAGCAGCGCAAGGCCGACGATCCGCATGCTGTGGCGCCAGCGCAGCCGCCTGTTGGCGAAGCCGCCGAGGAAGCCGCCGCTGCGGCGCCTCTCCTTCGGGGTCTGGGCGGCGGAGGTATCGGACACCGGCGATCACATCTTCTTGTTCTGCGGACGCTCTCTTTAACGCGGACGCCGCCGGGACTATGTTCGGCCATTCGTCGGCGGTCGACAGGAAATCCCCGACAGGGTTAGCGGATCGTTAACAGCGCCTTCCCGTCCCCGTCACAGTCGCTGCCGAATATGCCGAAATCGACACATCCGAGAACAGGGAGAAACGCATGTCCGAACCGGTCATCACCAAAAAGGAAATCCTCGAAGCCTGCAAGGGCATGCTGCAGAAGCAGCTCTACATGGTCCACACGTTCCCGACCAACGGGCTCGGCCCGGTGATGGCGAACGTCGAGGAGCACCTGAAGTTCCAGGTCTCGCTCGAGGAGCGCGGCATCATGTTCGGCGCGGGTCCGTTCTGGGACGACGCCGAGGAGAAGTGGGAAGGCGAAGGCATGGTCATCATCCGCGCCGGCTCGCTCGCCGAGGCGCGCAAGATCGCCGAGAGCGACCCGATGCACAGCTCGGGCGCACGCTCCTTCACCATCCGCCCGTGGCTGATGAACGAAGGCACCGTCACCGTGAAGATCCGCTACTCGGACGGCAGCCGCGAGCTGATCTGAGCCTGTCAGGCCTCCAGCGGGTTAACCTCCCGCTAACCATGATTGCCTAGCCTCCGTCGGAGGGCATGCCGCACCGGTGCGCCCCGCCGACGGGGGACTCCATGGGCGCACATTCCGCGCGCGCGCCAACGCCCGCGCCCCAAAAAGCCTCCGGGGGAGCTCCCGGGGGCGCGCCGAACCGGCTCCTCGCAGAGGCGACGGAACGGCACCGTGTTGGCCGCCTCGCCGAAGCGGAAGCCCTTTACCGGCAGGTTCTCGCCGCCAGCCCCGCCAACCCCGACGCGCTCCACTATCTCGGCGCCCTCCTCCTCCAGCGCGACGGCAATGCCGCGGCCGCCGCGGAATTGATCGGAAAAGCGGTAAAGAAACGACCGCGCGACGTGCGCATGCTGTGCAATCTCGGCACCGCCTTCCGCCGGTTGGAGAGGATCGCCGACGCCGAGGATGCGTTCCGCAAGGCCTGTGCCTTCGGCCGCGACGATGCCGACGCCCACGCCAAGCTCGGCCTCACGCAGTACGAGAACGGCAAGCCCGGCGACGCGCTCAAGACGCTGGCGCGCGCGGCAAAGCTCGCGCCCGCCCGCGCCGACCTGAATGTCACCATCGCGCGCATCCACGCCGACGCCGCCAACTACGACGCGGCGCTCACGACCTGCGATGCGGCGCTCGCCGCCGATGCCTCATGTACCGATGCGCTGCTCATGCGGCTCCGCATCTCGCTCCTCCTCGGGCGGGCGCGGGAGGCCGTCGATGCCGGGCGTCGCGCCGTCGCGGCATCTCCAAACGATCCCATCGCCCATGCTGCGCTCGGACATGCGCTGAAGTCGTCGGGAGTCCTTGCGGAAGCCGAAGCCGAGAGCCGGACGTCGATCCTGCTCCTCGAGGAGCAGGCCCGGACGGGCCGGCCCGACGCTCCCTCCCTGCTGGCGGGTGCCTGGTTCGACCTGTCGCAGGCGACGCGCTTTCCCTCCGGTTCGCCGGACGTCGGGCGGATGCAGACCCTGCGCGAGCTGGTCCCCGATACCGATCCCGCCGCCGCGATGCTCGATTTCGCTCTCGCCAAGGCCCTGTGGGACGGCGGCGACCGCGCCGCGTCCTTCGACGCCTATCTCCGCGGCAATGCGCTGAAACGCAGGACCTTCACGTTCGACGCGGACGCTGCCGCGGACGATCTGCGCCATCGCGCCGACGGATATGCCGCCGACGCCGAAGCGCGCCCGTCGGGCAACGAGGCCCCTGTCTTCATCGTCGGCATGCCGCGCTCGGGCACGACGCTCGCGGAGCGCATCCTCGGCCAACACCCGGCACTCGGCCCGGCGGGCGAACTCCCTTACATCCGCCTGATCGCGGAACGGCTCGGAGCGGACGGCGCAGCAGCGCTCGATCCCGCAGAATCCGCAAAGCTGCGCGCGGAGTACCTCGACCGCGCGCGCCGCCATGTCGGTGCGGGAGAACGGCCGGTGGATAAGGCTCTCAGCTTCGCGCATCTCGGGCTGATCCGGACGCTGTTTCCCGATGCGCCAATCGTCCACATGACGCGCGATCCGGTCGACACCTGCGTCTCGTGCTTCCGCCAGCTGTTCGCGAGCCAGGTGCCCTTCGTCTACGACCTCCGCGAGCTTGGGACCTATTATCGGGCCTACCGCGACCTGATGGGCCGCTGGCAGGCGCTGTGGCCGAACGCCATCCACGCCGTCCGTTACGAGGATCTCGTCGATCGGCCGGAAGAGACGGTGCGCGCCCTCCTCGCCTTCTGCGGTCTCGGCTGGGACGCGCGCTGCCTCGACTTCCGCTCGGGCGAGCGCGCAGTGCTGACCGCGAGTGCTGCGCAGGTGCGCGAGGGAATCTACAGGACGTCGGTCGGCGCCGGACGCGGCGAGGAACTTCCCATCGCGCCCCTTCTCGATGCGCTCGGCGACCTCGCCTGAGCTAGCGCGCGCCCGAGACGTTCAGCACCGCCCCCGAAACGTAGCTCGCCTCGTCCGACAGCAGCCAGACGATGGTGCGCGCCACTTCCTCGGGCTGGCCGACGCGGCGCATCGGCAGCGTCGGACCGACGGTCTCCACCCGCCCCGCCGGCTGGATCTCGGTGTCGATGACGCCGGGGCTCACCGCGTTCACACGCACGCCCTCGGCGGCGACCTCCTGGGCGAGCCCGAAGGTGAAGCTGTTGATCGCACCCTTCGAGGCACCGTAATGGACCGAGGCCCCGGCGCCGCCGAGCTCGGACGTTCGCGAGGACAGGTTGACGATGACGCCGCCCGGCCCGCCGTGCTTGGTCGACATGCGCTTCACCGCCTCGCGGGCGCAGAGGATCGAGCCCACCACGTTGATCATCATGTGGCTGACGAGCGCATCGCCTTCGATCTCGTCGATGCGGGTGAGCGGGCCGAGGACGCCGGCCGAGTTCACCAGACCGCCGACGCGGCCCAGTTCCTCGTCGCAGGTCTCGAACAGGCGGACGACGTCGGTCTCGACGGCGATGTCGGCATGGACGGCGATGGCACGGCGGCCGAGGTCGGTCACCTTGCCGACGATCTCGTCGGCACGCGCACTGTTTTCGCGGTAGTTGAGGCAGATATCCCAGCCGGCTTTCGCCGCGAGGATCGACGTCTCCGCGCCGATACCGCGTCCGCCGCCCGTCACCATCAGGATTCCGTCCATCGCTCCCCTCCCCGGTTCTTTCCGGCACTCGACCAAGAGTGCATGGCCCTGTCAACAATCCCGTGATTGACCCCGCGCGCGGCAGTTCCGAGAATGCGGCACAAAAGGGAGGACGGCAGATTGGCATCGAATGACGGAACCGGCGGCGGACTTCGCCTCGCCGCCGATATCGGAGGTACGTTCACCGACGTTGCGGCGTTCGATCCCGGATCGGGGCGCCTGCTGTTCGGCAAGACGCTGTCGACGCCGGGCGCGCTGATCGACGGTATCGCGACCGGCATCGACAAGGCCGGCACGAAATTCGCCGACGCCGGCCTCTTCCTCCATGGCTCCACCGTCGCGATCAATACGATGCTCGAACGCACGGGCGCGCGCACCGCGCTCCTGATCACGCGCGGCTTCCGCGACATCTACGAGATCGGCCGCGTCAACCGGCCGGATTCCTACAACCTCTTCTTCAAGAAGCACGTGCCCTTGGTCGAACGCGCGCTCCGCTTCGAGGTCGAGGAACGGCTCTACGCGGAAGGCAAGGTCTACCGCCCGCTCGACGAGGCGCAGGTGCGCGAGACCTGCAAGCGGCTCCGCGCCGAGGGCATCGAGGCCGTCGCCATCCTCCTGCTCCACTGCTACGCCAACCCGGCGCACGAAATCCGCGTCCGCGAGATCGTCGAGGAGGAGCTTCCGGGCGCCTTCGTCTCGACGTCGCACGAACTCAGCCAGGAATACCGCGAGTTCGAGCGCTGCTCGACCGTGGTCGCCAACGCCTATATCGGCCCGCGCGTCCGCGGCTATATCGGCGGAATCGACGATCACATCCGGAAGGAAGGCTTCGACGGCTCGTTCCTCGTCGTGCAGTCGACGGGCGGGCTCTACGACGGCGAGCAGGCGCAGCGCCAGTGCATCCGCATGCTGGAATCGGGGCCGGCCGCCGGCGTCATCGGCACGCAGGCGCTGTGCGACGCGCTGGGCCTCAAGAACGCCATCGCCTTCGACATGGGGGGCACGACGGCGAAGGCGGGCGTGATCCACGAGGGCGTGGCGCTCACGACCGGCAGCGCGCTGATCGGCGGCTACGAGCAGGGTCTCCCCGTCCAGATTGCGATGATGGACATCTTCGAGGTCGGCACCGGCGGCGGTTCCATCGCGCGCATCGCCGACGAGGGCGGCCTCCGCGTCGGCCCGCAGAGCGCGGGCG
>JAYOEF010000109.1:0-13210 GCA_038106605.1 Alphaproteobacteria bacterium | reverse complement strand
ACCGCCTGATCGCACAGCTCGGTGACAAGCTGCTGCTCGGCCACGTGCTCGCCCAACGCTACCTCCACCCGACCAAGTACCGGACCAGCTTCCGCGAGCTTTCGGCCTGGCTCGCGAATTACGGCGACCATCCCGACGCGCGGCGGCTTTATGAAATCGCGCTCAAGCGCAAGCCGAGGCGCTCGTCCTATCCCGAACGTCCCGACAGCGCCGGCTACGGCTCGTTCGATCCGTACGCGATCATCGAACACAGCGGCTATCGCCCTTCGGATTCCGAAGCGCGACAGATCGTCTCGCGCGTCAAGCGCATGACGCGGCTGCGCCAACTCTCGGCAGCGGAGGACTACATCTCCGGCCGCACAGTCCAGCAGCAGCTCGGCGTACGAGGCCTCGATCTTGCGCGTTCCGTGGTCGCGTCCGGCTGGTTCTTCCACGGCGACGGCGAAAAGGCGTTCGCGCTAGCCGACCGCGCCGCCGCACGCTCCGGAAAAGTTCTGCCCTACGCGCACTGGATCGCCGGGCTCTCCGCCTATCGCCTTGCGCGTTACGTTGAAGCGGCGAAGCATTTCGAGGCCGTCGCGCAGTCCGACGACGTACGCGGCTGGGATCAGGCGGGCGCGGCTTTCTGGGCGGCGCGCGCCAACATGATGGGCAAACGCCCCGAGCAGGTACGTCGCTGGCTCGCGATGGCGGCTGAACAGCCGCGCACCTTCTACGGCATACTCGCGCGCCGCTGGCTCGGCGACGCCTCGCCCTTCGACTGGACGACGCCGGCCCTGACCCGCGATCGCCTGGAGATGGTGACGACCAATCCCGCCGGCCGCAGGGCGCTCGCCCTCCTCCAGGTCGGAATGGACGACCGGGCTGGACGCGAGCTTCGCCTGCTGTCGAAACCCGAGGACCGGGAGATGACCGCCGCGCTGATGGCGATCGCCGAGACCAAGTCGCTGCCGACGGTCTCGCTTCGCGCCGGGATGGGCCTGTCCTCGACGGAGCAGCTCAAGCACGCCGCCTCGCTCTATCCGGTTCCCGCGTGGGAGCCCAGGGAAGGCTTCCGCGTCGACCGCGCGCTCATCTTCGCGTTCATGCGCCAGGAATCGGCCTTCAATATCCGGGCGCGCAGCTCGGCCGGCGCGCGCGGCCTGATGCAGCTCATGCCGGCGACGGCGGGCTTCATCGCGCAGCAGCGTTTCTCCGGCAAGCGGCGCAACCAGCTCTACGATCCGGAACTCAACCTGTCGCTCGGCCAGCAGTACATCCTGCACCTTCTCGAGAACGAGGTCGTCGACGGCGACCTGCTGCTGCTCGCCGCCGCCTACAACGGCGGGCCGGGCAATCTCAAGAAGTGGCAGCGCCGGGCCGAACGCAACGACTACACCGACGCGCTGATGTTCATCGAGAGCATTCCGGCGCGCGAGACGCGGATCTTCATAGAACGCGTGCTCTCGAACCTCTGGATGTATCGCGAGCGGCTGGGCGAGCCGACGCCGTCGCTCGACGCCCTTGCCGCCGGCGAACGGCCGCGCTACATCGCGGTCGAAGGCGCAAATGCATCGGTGGCCGAAGATGTTCGGAATTGACGAGAAAGTCCCCTTCGTCGCGATAAACATCGCGGTGATGACCGTCTCGGACACGCGGACCTTCGAAACCGACAAGTCCGGCGACACGCTCTGCGAGCGCATCGAGAAGGCGGGACACAAGGTGGCGGAGCGCGCCATCGTCAAGGACGAACGCCCGGTGATCGTCGCAAAACTCCGTGAATGGATCGCGAACCCCGACATCGACGCCGTCATCTCGACCGGCGGCACCGGCGTGACTGGCCGCGACGTCACGCCCGAAGCGTTTCACGAGGTCTTTGAGAAGGAAGTGACGGGATTCGGCGAGCTGTTCCGCATGCTGTCCTACCAGAAGATCGGAACCTCGACCGTGCAGTCGCGCGCGACCGCGGGCGTGGCCGGCGGCACTTACCTGTTCGCGCTGCCCGGATCGACGGGCGCCTGCAAGGACGCTTGGGACGACATCCTCGTCTACCAACTCGACATCCGCCACAAGCCCTGCAACTTCGTCGAACTCATGCCCCGCCTGCAGGAGCATCTCGCGGCGGAATAGCGCCGCCGCCTACGCCCGGCTCCGCCAGGCACGATAGGCCTCTCCCGTATCGACGTCGTCGAGCGTCTCCAGCAACGCCACCCTGACACCGCGGCGCACGTTCTCGAGCGTGTCCGAGAGCGCATCGGGCGTCGACCATCGCACGTCCTCGAAGAGTCCTCCGACACGAATCCCCTGCGCCGCGCCGACGAGCCAGTAGCCGCCGTCCGCCGCCGGCCCGAAAACGAGGTCGTGGCTCCGGAGCGCGTCGAATGCGGCGCCGACGTGGCGCCGGCCCGCATCCGGAATATCGCTGCCGACGATCAACGCCGGCTGGTGCCCGAAACGCGCGAGGGCGAAGCGCATACGATCACCAAGGTCGCCGGCGCCCTGCGGAAACAGTCCGGCACAAGACGGCCAGGTCCTGCGATCCGCGACGGCGTCGTCCGGCGTCGCGGCGATCCAGGTCGCCCATCGCGCGTCGGCACCGAGCTCGCGCGCAAGCCGGAACAGGTTCGCGCGGTAGAAGCGGAGCGTCTCTGCCGCGCCGATCTCCTGGGCAAGGCGCGTCTTGACGGTTCCGAGCCGGGGGCGGCGGGCGAAGACGATCGCGTGCCTCACCGGTAGATCCTCCGGATCCGCTCGGGTGACGCGCCGAGAAAATAAAGGGTGAGACAGTAAAGGTTCCGCGCCGGCCGCATCCACCAGCCGCCGCTGCGATAGCGCGCCGCCGAAGTTGCCGCCGCGGTTCGGAAATAAGCGAGCCGTCGCCGCCCGATGCGGCGGACAATATCGACGTCCTCCATGATCGGGAGCGCGGCATCGTAGCCGCCGATCTCGTCGTACAGGCGCCGGTGGATCAGGAGGCCCTGGTCGCCGTAGGGTAACGCCAGCACCCGGATGCGCCAGCGCACGAGGCGTTCGACCCGCCGCGCCTGCGGCGCAGGATCGTCCAGTCTGAAGGCAAAGACCGCCACCTTCGCTTTGTTGTCCAGATCCGCCGCGAAGGCCATCGCCTCTCCGGTCCATCCTGCGTCGAGCCGCGTGTCGGCGTGGAGAAACAGCAGCCACTCGCCCTCTGCGGCAACCGCTCCGGCGGCGAGCTGCGAGCCGCGTCCCCGCTTGGCCAAGACCACGCGTGCACCCCTGCGGCGCGCGATGTCGGGCGTTCCGTCCGACGACCCGCTGTCGACGACGATCACCTCGCGGACCTCAGGAACGGCAACGCCCGCGAGCGCCGCGCGTATCGTCCGCTCGGCGTTCAGCGTGGGAATTACGACGGAGAGGAAGGGCTCGCTACTCATTTGAAACGCGTCTTCTTAGCACGGGCCCATGACAAACGCTGCGTCGAAATGTTCTTGATTTGTTCTTTTTCCCGTGACACTCTCGGGCGATCATGGACGACCCTCTTCCCGACCTGCCGCGCAAGGGCCGCGGCGCCGTCAGCAACCGCGCAGGGCGCTTCGAGCCGCATGTCTCGGAAGCCGTCGACGACGGGTGGGACGGCTGGGCCGACGACGACCTGCCGCCGCTGCGGAGGACGCTGACGCCGGACGCCACGCGGACGATAATTGCCCGCAACGACTCTCCCGACGTTCCCTTCGACCGCTCGATCAATCCCTATCGCGGCTGCGAGCACGGATGCGTCTACTGCTTCGCGCGGCCGACGCATGCCTTCCTCGGGCTCTCGCCCGGGCTCGATTTCGAGAGCCGGCTGTTCTTCAAGCCGGACGCGGCGGCGCTTCTGGAGAAGGAGCTGCGGTCGCCGAAATACGTCTGCGACGTGATGGCGATGGGCACCAATACCGACCCCTACCAGCCGGTCGAACGCGAACTCAAGATCACGCGGCACATCCTCGAAGTGCTGGAGGCGCACGACCATCCGGTCGGCATCGTCACCAAGTCGAGCCAGATCGTGCGCGACATCGACATCCTGGGGCGCATGGCGGCGAAGAACCTCGCGCAGGTCTGTATCTCGGTCACGACTCTCGACCGCGGTCTCGCACGCACGATGGAGCCGAGGGCGCCGACGCCCGCCCGGCGGCTCGAGACGATCCGCGCGCTCTCGTCGGCTGGAATTCCGACCGGCGTGATGACCGCGCCCCTGATCCCCGTCCTCAACGATTCGGAGATGGAGGCGATCCTCGAAGCCTCCGCCGAAGCGGGAGCGACCGTCGCCGGCTACGTGCTTCTGCGCCTGCCGCTCGAGATCAAGGACCTGTTCCGCGAATGGCTCGAGGCGCACGTGCCGATGAAGGCGAAGCACGTTATGAACGCGATCCGCGACACCAGGGGCGGCCAGATCTACGACCCGACCTACGGGCTCCGCCAACGCGGCACCGGACCCTACGCCGGCATGCTGCAGCAGCGCTTCGAGCGCGCCTGCCGCCGGCTCGGCCTGAACGAGCGCACCTACCGGCTCGACACCTCGAAGTTCCGCCGTCCGCCGAAGGCTGGCGACCAGCTCGCGCTTTTCGGCGACTGAGCATCGGCGCCGAAACGAAACGGTGACGGTTCCGTGCTATAGTGCGGGACCATGGATGCCCATGTGAATCTCACCGGGATGGCCGTGGTCGGCCTCGCCGCCCTTGTCTGCGGCATGCTGATGGCGCGTTTCCGCCAGCCGGCGCTCGTCGGCTATATCCTGGCGGGCGTGCTGCTCGGCCCGAGCGCCCTCGGTCTCGTCAGCGACCGCGGCCAGATCGGCGGCCTCGCCGAGCTCGGCGTCCTCCTCCTCCTGTTCCTCATCGGCATCGAGCTTAGCGTCCGCGTCTTCATGGTGACGTGGCGGCTCGCGCTCGCCGCCGTCGGCCTGCAGGTTGCCGGCAGCCTCGCCGCGATCTTCCTGTGCTCGCTGTTCCTCGGGTTCACCGCCGCGGAATCCGTCCTCCTGGGTTTCGTCGTGTCGCTCTCCAGCACGGCCGTCGCGATCAAGATGCTGGAGGAGGTCGGAGAGCTCCGGACCCGCACCGGCAAGATTACCGTCGCCGTTCTGATCGCCCAGGACCTCGCCTTCCTGCCGATGCTTCTCGTGGTCGAAAACCTCGGCGGCGGCACGCTGGGTCTCTGGGCGGTATTCCAGATCGTACTTTCGGTCGGAGTCCTCGTCGTCCTCGTCCGCTGGCTCAACCGCCGCCGCGTCGACCTGCCGTTCGCGCGGATCGTGATGGGGAATGTGGACCTCTCGCCGCTGACAGGGCTCGTCTACTGCTTCGGCTTCGGCGCAGTGTTCGGCCTCCTCGGCCTGTCGCCCGCCTACGGCGCGTTCCTCGCCGGCCTCGTCATCGGCCGGTCGAGCCAGCGCGAGCAGATGGTGCATGCCGTGCGCCCGGTGCAAAGCGTCCTCGTGATGGTGTTCTTCCTCTCGGTCGGACTCTTGATCGACCTCCAGTTCATCGCCGACAACCTTGTGACAGTGCTGGTTTTCCTGCTGATCGTCACGCTGTTCAAGACGGCCCTCAACATCGGCATCATGCGGGTGATGGGAGAAACTTGGCAGCGCGCCTCGCTCCAGGGCCTGACGCTGTCGCAGCTGGGCGAATTCTCGTTCCTGCTTGCGGCGACCGGCGTTTCGGCGGGCGCCATAGGCGAGGAACAATCGCGTCTCGTCATTGCCGTCACCGTCCTCAGCCTCGCCGTCAGCCCGCTCTGGCTTACCGGCGCGCGGCGCGTCCACGGGCTGGCGAGCCGCCAGATCGGCACGCTCAGGGAGCTCGTCGACGCGGCCTACGGCGCCGAGGTGAAGATCGTCCGCCACGGATCGCGTCGCATGATCGCGACGATCCTGATCCTGTCCCGCACGGGATGGGACCGGCTCGCCAACCGCTTCCCGCTGCTGGCGAAGCTGCACGCGCCGCACCGTCGAAAGCTCGCGAAGCCAGCCCTGCTGCCACCGCCGGGCGAGACCGACGAAGCCGGCGATCCGCCGCCGAACGGCCCCGGCGGTTCCGGCGACGAGTTCCCGGCAGACGACGAACGCGATCCGGCGGAGACGTTCAGCACGCTCGGCGACCAGGTCCGTGCGGCGGCGAAGGAACCCGGTGCGGACGTGCAGGACGGAAAGCCCCGTCCGGCCGATGCCTGACTTCAGCCTCGAGCGAGAATCCGGCGGGATAGTCGCCGGGATCGACGAGGCAGGACGCGGCCCCTGGGCAGGGCCGGTCGTCGCGGCGGCCGTGATCCTACCAGCCGAATTGCCCCGGCAGCTCGCCGACCGGCTCGACGATTCCAAGAAACTTTCCGCGGCGGTCCGGGGCGACCTGTTCGCCGCACTGGCGGGCTGCGCGGAGATCGGCATCGGTGCCGCGAGCGTCGCCGAGATCGACCGCGACAACATCCTCGCCGCGACGTTTCTCGCGATGCGCCGTGCCGTCGCCGCGCTTCCGCGCGTGCCGACCGTCGTTCTCGTCGACGGCAACCGGTTGCCGCCGGGCCTGCCCTGCGCAGGACGTACGGTTGTAGGAGGCGACGGCAAGAGCCTCTCGATCGCGGCCGCCTCGATCGTCGCCAAGGTCACCCGCGACCGGGCGATGGCGGCGCTCGGCGCGCGCTATCCCGCGTTCGGCTGGGAAAGGAACGCGGGCTACGGGACCCGCCAGCACCAGCAAGGGCTTCTCGCCTCCGGGGTGACCCGTCACCACCGGCGCAGTTTCGCCCCCATAGCCAAGATGTTGAGTCTTTAAGATTCTAGGACTCGATATATAGTCTAACCCATTGACTCCTAAAAATTTTTGTTGACGGAGATTCCACGGGGACTCATTCTCGCCCGATAAAGCCCGCCCCATAAAAACAAAGGGGCTCTGGTGGGACACAAAATGAATCTTCCTCTGGACCGCGTCCTGATCGGGGACTGTGTTGCGGAAATGGAAAAACTTCCGCCGCGCTCAGTGGACGTCATCTTCGCCGATCCGCCCTACAACCTTCAGCTTTCCGGCGAGCTGCGCCGGCCAAACAACACGCGTGTCGACGGCGTCGATGCCGCCTGGGACCGCTTCGCCGAACCGGACGAGGATCCGATGGCGAGCTTCTCGGCCTACGACGCCTTCACGCGCGAATGGCTCGCCGCCGCGCGCCGCGTCCTCAAGGACGACGGCTCGATCTGGGTGATCGGCAGCTACCACAACATCTTCCGCGTCGGCACGGTGCTGCAGGACCTCGGCTTCTGGGTCCTCAACGATATCATCTGGCGCAAGACGAACCCGATGCCCAACTTCCGCGGCACGCGTTTCACCAACGCGCACGAAACGATGATCTGGTGCTCGAAGAGCAAGGACGCCAAGGGCGTCACCTTCAACTACGAGGCCATGAAGTCGCTGAACGACGACGTGCAGATGCGCTCCGACTGGACGATCCCGCTGTGCACCGGACCGGAGCGTATAAAACGTGACGGCAGGAAGGCGCACCCGACGCAGAAGCCGGAAGCGCTGATCTACCGCGTGCTGCTGTCGTCGACCAACCCGGGTGACGTCATCCTGGATCCCTTCCTCGGCTCCGGCACCACGGCGACGGTCGCGAAGAAGATGGGTCGACATTTCATCGGCATCGAGCGCGACGTGGACTACGCCTCGGTCGCGGTGGAGCGCATTGCGCATGCGAAGCCGCCGGAGGACATGAGCGTGTTCGAGCCCAAGTCCAAGAGGAGCGAGCCCCGCGTCCCGTTCGGCGAACTCGTCGAGCGCGGGCTGATCGAGCCGGGCCAGAAGCTGTTCGACACGCGCAAGCGCTTCTTCGCGCGCGTGCGGGCCGACGGCACGCTGATCGCCGGCGAGCGCCGCGGTTCGATCCACAAGATCGGCGCCGAGGTGCAGGGAGCGCCGGCCTGCAACGGCTGGACGTTCTGGCATTACGAGGAGGGCGGCCAGGCCAAGCCCCTCGACCATCTCCGCCAGGTCGTCCGCGACGGCATGAAGGGCGTCGCCTAGACGCTCCCCGCGGCAAGCCGCACGATCTTCTTCATCACGGTCGGCAGCGCGTAGCCGCCGAACCCGCCGGGCGGGCACCAGCTGCCGTCGAGACCGGTCTTCGTGGCGACACGCGCCGCCGCCACCTCGAGTTCGAGATGGAAGTGCGTGAAGGTGTGGCGGACGAGGCCGCGCACGGACGTCCAGTCCGCGCGGACGGGTGCGGCTTTACGCGCCTCCGCCGCGCTCCAGGGCGAAGTGCGCCACTCGGTGGAGGGAACTTCCGTCATACCTCCGAGCAGTCCCTTCTCCGCGCGGCGGCGCAGCAGCACCGATCCGTCGGGGGCGACGATCCAGAACGCCACCCCGTAGCGCGTCGGCCGTTCCGCCTTCTCCGCCTTGCGCGGCAGTTCGGCGGCGATGCCGAGACGTCTCGCGGCGCAGCCTTCCATCCACGGGCAGATCGCGCAGGCCGGGCTGCGCGGCGTGCAGATCGTCGCGCCGAGATCCATCGTCGCCTGCGCATAGTCGCCGCAGCGCCCGTCGGGCGTCAGCGAAACCGCATGCTCCTTAAGCACGGGTTTCGAGGCTGGGAGCGGTTCCTCGACGGCGAAGAATCGCGCCATCACGCGCTCGACATTGCCGTCGACGACGGTCGCCTTGCGCCCGAAGGCGATGGTGGCGATGGCCGCCGCCGTGTAGGGCCCGATCCCGGGGAGTTCGAGGAGCTCCGCTTCGGTATCGGGAAAGCGGCCGTCATGGCGTTCGACTACGGCATTTGCGCAGCGATGGAGGTTGCGGGCACGGGCGTAGTAGCCGAGCCCCTGCCAGGCATGGAGCACTTCGTCGAGATCAGCCGCGGCGAGGTCTGCGACACCCGGCCAGCGCCCGACGAAGTGCTCGAAATATGGGCCCACGGCGGCGACCGTCGTCTGCTGAAGCATGATCTCGCTGAGCCAGACGTGATAGGGATCGGCGGTCTCGCCCGGCAGCGCGCGCCACGGCATCGCGCGCCGGTGCCTGTCGTACCAGGCGAGGAGGCGCGCGGCGAGATCCTCGGACGCTATGTCGGCTTCGCAATGTCGGATCGGACGTTTCGGCACGAGTTCCCTGGGAGACAACTGATTTGGGGCAGGTTGTGGCCCCTCGGCGCGGAGCGTAGCATACGGCGATGACCGATTCCCCCGCCAGCCGCAAGGCGTCCAGGTCCGCGAAGCCGGGCCGGAAGGAGCCGCAGCCGCGCACCGCGCGCGGCTTTCTCGCCGTCGGCGCGAGCCTTCCCGACGTCGCCGCGCCGGCCCTCCGGAAGCGAGGTTTCGCGCAGGCGCGCCTCATCACGGACTGGCCCGCCATCGTGGGCGAGATGCTGGCGCGGGAAACCCTGCCGCAGAAGCTCGTCTTTGCCCGCGGCGCCCGGGGCGACGGCATCCTCCATCTCCGTGTCGCATCGGGTTTCGCGCTGGAACTCCAGCATCTCGCACCGCAGATCGTGGAGCGCATCAACGGCTTCTTCGGCTACCGCGCCGTCGCCGACCTGCGCTTCGTCCAGGGCCCGATCCCGCCGCTCCGCCGCGCGCGCCGCGTCGCCGCACGCCGGCTTGCCGAACCCGAGGAAGCCCGTCTGGAGAACGCCACCGGCGCCATCGAAGACCCCGGTCTCCGCAGCGCGCTCAAGCGCCTCGGGCGGGCGGTTTCTACGGGGCGGGAATCGCCTGGACGGCGCTGAGCGAATCCCGCTGGAACTGCCCGGAATCCGCCATATTTAAGGGATATCCTGTGCTGGACTCAGGTAGGACCCCTAGATATTGTAGCCGTGAGGTAAAAATGCGGAACATCTGGAAAAATCTGGCCGCGGCAACCGCCGTCTTCGCCGTCTTCGCTGGGGCCCCGGCCTTCGCCGCCGATTCCGAGCCGCCGAAGCCCGACGGGCAAGTCGCCGACCTCAAGATCACCGACAAAGACTACTCGATCGGTTCGAAGGACGCGAAGGTGGTCATCGTGGAGTACGCGTCGCTCACCTGCCCGCACTGCGCGAATTTCCACACCAAGGAAATGCCGCCGATCAAGAAGGAATTCGTCGAGACCGGAAAGGTCCGCTTCGTATATCGCGACTTCCCGCTCGACCGCACGGCGCTGATGGCGGCGATGATCGCACGCTGCGCCGGCCGCGACCGCTATTTCGCCTTCCTCGACACGTTCTACGCGACCCAGTCGCAGTGGGCGGCCGCCTCGAACCCGCAGACGGCGCTCATGAGCCTCGCCCGGCTCGGCGGCATGGCGCAGAAGGATTTCGAGGCCTGCACGCGGAACGAGGAAGTGCAGAACGCGATCCTCGCGCAGCGGCTCGAGGCCTCCAACGAATTCAAGGTCAAGGCGACGCCGACCGTATACGTGAACGGCGCGGCCTACAGCGGCGGAATGACCACCGGCGAGCTCCGGACGCTTCTGAACCGGCTGCTCGGCAAGCAGTAACGGACGAATACAAGGGTAGAGGGGGATAACGAGCGGTGCAGTTCAACCGTATGCGTGTGACCGGCTTCAAGTCTTTCGTCGAACCGACCGATCTGGTCATCGACGACGGGCTGACCGGGATCGTCGGCCCCAACGGCTGCGGCAAGTCCAACCTCGTCGAGGCCCTCCGCTGGGCGATGGGCGAGACGTCGGCCAAGCAGATGCGCGGCGGCGAGATGGACGACGTGATCTTCGCCGGCACCTCGGAGCGCCCGGCCCGTAACATCGCCGAAGTCATCCTGTCGATGGACAACAGCGACCGCACCGCGCCGGCGCAGTTCAACGATCAGGACGAGTTGGAGATCGCACGCCGTATCGAGCGCGGCCAGGGCTCGCTCTACCGCGTGAACGGCCACGAGACCCGCGCGCGCGACATCCAGACCCTGTTCGCCGACGCCTCGACGGGCGCGCGCTCGACCGCGATGGTGAGCCAGGGCCGCATCGGCGCCATCATCAATTCGAAGCCGACGCAGCGGCGCGTGCTGCTAGAGGAAGCGGCCGGCATCACCGGGCTTCATGCCCGCAAGCACGAGGCGGAGCTGCGGCTTCGCGCCGCCGAGAGCAATCTCGAGCGGCTCGAGGACATCGTCGGCGCGCTCGAGGAGCAGCATCGGCTCCTGAAGCGCCAGGCGCGGCAGGCGACGCGCTACCGCAACCTCTCCGATCTGATCAAGCGCCATGAGGCGATCCTTCTTCACCTGCGGTGGACGAATACGCAGGCCGACCGCGAGACGGCGGCTGCCGAGCTTACGCGGATCGAGGAATTGGTCGCCGATCTGACGCAGGCCGTCGCGTCCGCGACCACGGCGCAGGCCAACGCCTCGACCGTCCTTCCCGAACTGCGCCAGCGCGAGGCGGAAGCCGCCGCCGCGCTGCAGCGGCTGATGGTCGCGCGCGACGCGCTCGACGTCGAGGAGCAGCGCATCGCGGCGCTCCGTGCGGAAATCTCGAACCGCATCGCGCAGATCGACGCCGACGTCGAACGCGAGAAGACGCTCGCCGGCGACGCGGCGGAAGCGGTCGCCCGCCTCGACGCGGAAGACGGCGAGATCCGGGCCGCGCAGGCGCGCGAATCCGACGACCTCGTCGCCGCGCGCGAACGGCTCTCGCAGGCCGGCGAACAGGTCGCCGACGCCGAACGGACGCTCGGCGAACTGACCCGATCGGTGGTCACCGACGAGACGCGCGGCGCCGCGCTCAACCGCCAGATTACCGACTTCGGCCTCCGGCGCGGACGCCTCGACGAACGCCGGGCCACGACCGATGCATCGCGGATCGATGCGGAAGCGGCGGCCGACGACAAGGGTGCGCTCGACCAGGCGCGCGCCGCGGCCGAGGCTGCGCGCGTCGCGCTCGAAGCCGCGCGCACAGACATGCAGGGCGCCGAAGCCCGGACAGCGGCGACGCGGACGGCCGAGAACGAGGCGCGCGAGGCGCATCAGCGCGTCGAAGCGGGCGCGACCAAGCTCCGCGCCGAGAAGGACGCGCTTACCGATCTTCTTGAAGTCGGCGACATGGAACTGTGGCCGCCGATGATCGACGCGATCGAGGTTGCGCCCGGCTACGAGGTCGCGCTCGGCGCGGCGCTCGGCGACGACCTGATCGCGCCGACCGACGAGGCCGCGCCCATCCACTGGCGCACGCTGCCGATGTTCGCGAGCCCGCGCGGGCTCCCGGGCGGCGTCCGACCGCTCAGCGATTTCGTCAAGGGTCCGGCCGCTCTGATGCGGCGCCTGTCGCAGATCGGCGTCGTCGCCGACGAAGCCGAAGGCCGGCGCCTGCACGAAGGCCTCGAACAGGGCCAGCGGCTGGTCTCCGCCAACGGCGCCCTTTGGCGCTGGGACGGCTTCACCGCCGCCTCCGGAGCGCCGACGGCGGCCGCGACACGGCTCGCCCAGCGCAACCGCCTCGACGAGGTCGTCGAGGCGCTCGCCGGAGCGGAAGCGACCGTCGATGCCGCCCGCCGGGCGCGCGAGGACGCCGCCGCCGAAGCCAAGTCCGCCGTCGAGGCCGAGAAAACCGCGCGCGATGCCGTGTGGACGTCCGACCGCGCCTTCCAGCAGGCGCGCGACGCCGCTGCCGCGCTCGCCGAAAGCACGGCGGACGCACGCTCGCGCGTCTCCGGACTGCGCGAGGCGATCGAGCGCATCGACGCCGATCTCGCAGAGCTCTCCGTGCAGGAACAGGCCGCGCGCGACGAACTCTCCGGGCTCGCCGACGTCGCCGAACGGCGCGCCGAAGTCGAGCGCCGTCAGGCGGAGCTCGCCGACATGCGCGCACGCCTCGCCGAGGTACGGAGCGCGCACGACCGGCTCGATCAGGACTCGAAGAACCGGATCCTGCGCCTCCAGGTCATCGCCAACGAGCTGGACTCCTGGCGCAAGCGTTCCGAGAACGCCGTCCGCCAGCAGGAGCAGCTCGCCCAGCGCCGCACCCAGGAGAGCGAGGAGCTGCAGAAGCTCGAAGCCCGCCCCATGGAGATCGCCACCGAACGGTCGGCGCTTCTCGACCGCATCGGCGCGGCTGAGGCCGCACGCAACGAGGCGGCCGACAATCTCGCGCGCGCAGAGACCCAGCTCGAGGAGCTGAGCCGGGAACTGCGCAAGGTCGAGGCCCATCTCGGCGAGACGCGCGAGGAACGCGTCCGCCGCCAGGGCGCCGTCGAACAGATCGACCAGGCGCTAGCCAACATCGCGGAGCGCGTGCGGGAG
>JAYOEF010000108.1:0-13354 GCA_038106605.1 Alphaproteobacteria bacterium | reverse complement strand
GCGCCGGTCGTCGAGGCCTACGGCATGACGGAAGCGGCGCATCAGATGGCCTGCAACCCGCTGCCCCCCGGCGCGCGCAAGCCGGGCTCGGTCGGAATCGCCGCCGGCCCCGAAGTTGCGATCATGGACGAAAGCGGAAGCGGGATCCTTCCGGTCGGCTCGGTCGGCGAGATCGTCATCCGCGGCCCCAACGTCACGCCGGGCTACGAGAACAACCCCGAAGCCAACAAGACCGCCTTCACCGACGGCTGGTTCCGCACCGGCGACCAGGGCGTGATGGACGACGAGGGCTACATCTCGATCACCGGCCGGCTCAAGGAGATCATCAACCGCGGCGGCGAGAAGATCTCGCCGCGCGAGGTCGACGAGGTGCTGATGGACCATCCGGCGGTCGCCCAGGCGGTGACCTTCGCGATGCCGCACGACAAGCTCGGCGAGGAAGTCGCCGCCGCCGTCGTGCTGCGCGAGAACCAGACCGCCGAGGAGAAGGACCTCCGTGCGTTCGTCGCGGGCCGTCTCGCCGACTTCAAGGTGCCGCGCAAGGTTCTCATCCTCGAAGAGATCCCGAAGGGCGCGACCGGCAAGCTCCAGCGCATCGGCCTCGCGGAGAAGCTCGGGCTCGGCTGAGGAGGCGCCCATGAAGATCTGCATCTATGGCGCGGGCGCCATCGGCGGCTATCTCGGCACGGGCCTCGCGCTCGCGGGCGCCGACGTCACCCTGATCGCGCGCGGGCCGCATCTCGCGGCGATGCAGGCGAACGGGCTCAAGCTCCGCATCGACGGCGAGGAACGCGTCGCCAAGGTGACGGCAACCGATGACCCGGCGGCCGCGGGCCCGCAGGACTTCGTCATCGTCACGCTAAAGGCACACTCGGTTCCGCCGATCGCGGAAAAATTCGCGCCGCTGTTCCATAAGGACACGGCAGTGATCTGGGGCGTGAACGGCATCCCGTGGTGGTACTTCCATGGGCTCGACAGCCCTTACCGCGACCGCCGCATCGAGTGCCTCGATCCGGGCGGCGTGCTGTGGCAGCATATCGGTCCCGAGCGCATCATCGGCTGCGCCGTCTATCCGGCGGCCGAAGTGCCCGAGCCCGGCGTCATCCAGCATGTGGAGGGCGACCGGTTCTCGCTCGGCGAGCCGTCGGGCGAGCGGACGGACCGCATCCAGGCGCTGTCGAAGGCGCTGATAGACGCCGGCTTCAAGGCGCCGGTGCGGCCCCGCATCCGCGACGAGCTCTGGATCAAGCTGTGGGGCAACGTCTCGTTCAATCCGATCAGCGCGCTCACCCATGCGACGCTCGCGACCATCGGCACCGATCCCGGCACGCGCGAGATCGCGCGGCGCATGATGCTCGAAGCCCAGGCGATCGGCGAGAAGCTCGGCGTGAAGTTCGCGATCGACGTCGAGAAGCGCATCAACGGGGCGGTCGAGGTCGGTGCGCACAAGACCTCGATGCTGCAGGATCTCGAACGCGGCCGGCCGATGGAAATCGACGCGCTCGTGACCTCGGTTCAGGAAATGGGCCGGATGGTGGGTGTCGATACGCCCTACATCGATGCCGTGCTCGCGCTCGTCCAGCAGCGCGCGCGCGAAGCGGGCTGCTACGACGGCTGAGGCCGTCTTCGTCTATACGACGGCTGAGACAGTCCGCGCCTAGCCGGCCGACTTTCCGCAGACGTCGCGCGGCGTCTCGACCGGGATGGCGGAAAGCTGCCGTAACCGGGCCTCGTCCCCGTCATAGACCGCCTCGACCCAGTAGATGCGGGTCAGGGTCGCGCTGTTGGTCTCGTCGAAGACGTAGTCGCCGCGCGGCATGAGCCCATCGTAGGCGAGCTTCTTCATCGCGTTGACGAACGTTCCCGCATCATGGACCTGGCCGTGGAGTTCGGCTGCGGCGAGAAGAACAGCCAGGGCGTTCTCGTAGCCCATGTAGGCATAGACGTCCGGATCGTTTCCCTTGTCCGCGCGATAGGCGTCGACGAACAGCCGGTTCGCCGGCAGCGGCAGCGCCGGCAGGTGCGTCGCAAGGAAGCGCGCGCCGTCCGCGTGCTTGCCGCGGCGGATCAGAGAGCGCGGACCGAACAGCCATTCGGGCCCGGTCAGCGCCACGTCGGCTTTGCCGATCGCGGCCGACTGCTGGTAGATGATGCGCTCCGCGTTCCGCTCCTCGAAGAACGCGTAGATCATCTTCGGGCCGGCGAGCGACGCCCGCGCCAGCATCGATGACCAGTCATAGCGCTGCACCTGACCTATCCATACCTGCTCGAGGATGCGGCCGCCGGCCTGGCGGTACGCGTCGGTGAATTTCCGGATCATCGCGAAGCTCGCCTCGCCGTCGGGCGCTAGGCTGACCGCGGTGTTGAAGCGCGGCCCGAGGAAAAGGCCCGACGTCGTGAGGTAGGAACCGATGCCGAAGGACGTCCGGGCCACGTGCGGCCTGCAGGTCGGCGCGAGCACCTCGTCGCCGACGGCGCCCGCGAGAACGAGCGGCTTGTTCTCGCGCCCGGCATGGACAGCGAGGATCTCGGCGGTGCGCGCGCCGATCACGCCGGCATAGACGTCGAAGGGGGCCTGCTTCGTTTCCGTTCGGATGCGGTTCAGCATCTCCTGGGGGGCGACCGAGGAATCGATCTCGACGATCTCGATCGGCCGCTCGACGACATAGCCGTCGGACATGGCGATCGCGATCCGCCATCCGGTGCGGATGCGGTCCGCGGCTTCGCGAAGCCCGCCGCGCTCTGGCAGGACGAGCGCCACCCGGAAGGGCGGAATGCCCTCGGGGGCAGGCTTGGTGACCGAGAAGTTGCTTCCGGTGATGTTGGCAAGGCCCTGGAGCAGGTCGAAAGCCTGCGCGGGCGGCGCGCAGACGCCCGCGAGCGCCGCGGAAAACATCAGGGTTCGGAAGGTTCGGACGGTGTGCCGCATGCCAGCCTCTAACGCCCTCTCTATGAATGTCTTTTCGGTTAACAAACCCTTGCCGCGTTGATACTGTCCGCGCCCCATGTCCCCGGTTTCCAATCCTTCTTCCGGCATTTCGGACCCGCCCGACGACGTCGCGGGCGCCGTCCGGCTCGACGTCGAGGGGCACCGCATGTTCGGCGTCTGGCGCCGGGCGCCGGAACCCGGGCGGCCCGCGCTCGTCTTTCTCCACGACGGGCTCGGCAGCGTCGGCACGCTCCGGAAGTTCCCCGGCCAGCTCGGCGAGGCAATGTCGCTTCCCGCCTTCGCCTACGACCGGCTCGGTTACGGCCGCTCCGACGACGTCGAGCGATTTTCCGCCGACTTCATGGGCGAGGCGGCCGACCGTCTCGAACGGGTCCTCGACGCCGCCGGCATCGAAGACTGCTGCCTCGTCGGCCATTCCGACGGCGGCACCGTCGCCTTGCTGCATGGAGCGCGATATCGCGGACGCGTGCGCGCGATCGTCACCATTGCCGCCCATGTGCGGCGCGACGAGCTTACCTACGGCCAGGTGCTGCGTCACCAGAAGATGGTCGAGGACGGCGAGGTGCCCGACTGGATGGCGCGCTTCCACGGGGCCCGGGCCGAACATCTGCTGCGGAACTGGGCCGAGGTGTGGCAGCGCACGCTCTACGATTCCTGGGATATCACCGACGAGATCGCGGCGATCGAGGCGCCTCTCCTGTCGCTGCAGGGCGCCGAGGACGCGTATGGGTTGCCGAGCCAGCTGGAAAGCATCGGACAGGCGGTCGCGCATGCCCGGACGGAGATGATCGAGGGCCTCGGCCACTTCCCGCAGCTGGAAGATCCGGAGCGCATCGTCGCCCGCATAGGTGCATTTCTCGAACCGTATTGCCGCTGACCGGGGCGCCACCTATAACCCGGCCATGCCCTTCGCGCCCGATTACCCTTTCCCCCGCCTCGAATACGGCGAGACGCTCGAGGTGGCACCCGGCATCCACTGGGTGCGCATGCCGCTTCCCTTCGCGCTCAACCATGTCAACCTCTGGCTGCTCGCCGACGGGGACGGCTGGACCGTCGTGGATACCGGCTACAACGTCGACCGCACGAAGGAAATCTGGGATGCGGTGCTGGCGCGCATTACGGGGGGCGTCTCGCCGACGCGCCTCGTCTGTACCCATTTCCACCCCGATCACATGGGCCTCGCCGGATGGTTCCACGAGCGCTTCGCGGCGCCGCTGTGGACGACCTATACCGAGTGGCTGCAGGCCCATGTCGCGGACTCGCGTTCGCTGACGCACGATCTCGACCGCTGGGTCGATTTCTACCGCGAGAACGGCGCGCCGGCAGAGATGACCGAGGGCTTCGAGCAGATCCGCGAGACATTCCGCGATCCATGGTACCGCCTTCCGGAAACCGTTCGCCGCATCCAGGACCGGGAGAGCTTCACGATCGGCGGCCGGTCCTGGACGGTGATCACCGGCGGCGGCCACACCCACGAGCACGCGTCGCTGTGGTGCCCGGAGCTCAACGTTCTGATCTCCGGCGACCAGATCCTGCCCAGGATCAGCTCGAACATCAGCCTGTGGTACACCGAGCCCGACGGCGATCCGCTGCGGCATTATTTCGAGAGCTTCGACAAGTTCCGCGACCTGCCCGAGGACGTTCTCGTTCTGCCGTCGCACGATTATCCGTTCCGCGGACTGCACGGCCGCCTCGACGACCTCCTCCGTCACCATCGGGTCCGCCTCGACGCCGCGCTCGCCATGTGCGAGAGCCCGCGCACCGCGACAGAGGTCCTCCCGGCGCTGTTCGAACGCGAGATCGGCGTCTACGAGTTCAGCTTCGCCATCGGCGAAACGCTCGCCCACCTCAATTATCTCGTCGCCGAAGGGTCGCTCGAGAAGCGTCGCGACGCCGACGGCGTCGTCCGCTACAGGAGAGCCGCATGACCGCGCCGGAATCAGGCGCATCCGGCCGCATCCGCCACCGGGTCGAAGAGGCCGACAGCGCGCATGCGCTGGGCAATCCCGGCGTTCATGTGCTCGCCACGCCGCGGCTCGCCGATCTGTGCGACCGGGCGGCGGCGGCCGCGGTTACGGAGCCCACCTCCCACATGCGGATCGACATCCGGCATCTCGCAGCGACGCCCGTCGGCGATACGGTCGAGATCGACGCTGTGCTGGAAGCGGTCGAGGACCGCCGCCTCGTGTTCCGCCTGTCGGGCCGGGATTCGAAACGCGACATCGTCGCGGGGCGCGTCGAGCGGGTCCTGGCACGATGAAGGAGCTTTACGAGGGCATGACCGCGCGCGACGTCCGTCTGCTCGGCGAAGGCGACTTCGCGGACGGGCATCTTTCGGTGACGACGGTGCATCTTGCCTGCGAGATGGCCTGCCACAACATCCTCGCCGCGCAGTTCGAGGCGGACGACACGAGCCTCGGTATCCGCAACGACATCTGGTTCTGGGGTGAGGCGAAGCCGGGCGATCTGCTGCATGCAGAGGCCATGGTCGCACGCGTCGACGGCTCCAGGGTCGTGTTCAACGTCTTCGCGCGGGCCGGGCTCCACGAGATCGCCCGCGGCGTTCACGAGCGCAAGCTGGTCTCCAAATCGCGATTTACGGCTGCCCTGAAATCCTAGACCTCTTCCGGCTCCCGCGCACGCGAAATATATTTGCGATTCCTCCCATAAATTCCATGTCTGGCCGTTGAAAGCGGCGATGGGCGAGCGGATATTTTCTCCGCGGCTCCGATTCCGGTGCCGCGGAGGAGAAACCATCATGAAATCGAACGGAACGCTCGTCTCGGCGGTCGCGCTGGGCGCAATGGTCGCGCTCGGCCCGGTCGCGGCGTCGGCGGGCGAAATGAAGATCGGCTTTGTCACCATCAACGATTCCCAGCACTTCGCCGCGAGCTGGCTCGCCGAAGAGCTGCCCAAGAGGACCGGGGGCGCCATCGTTCCCAAGATCTTCCCGGCGGGACAACTCGGGACGATCCCGCGCCAGGTCGAAGGAATTCAGCTCGGCACGCAGGAAATGTTCCTCTCGCCGCCCGGCTTCTTCGTCGGTCTCAACAAGGCCTTCCAGGCGGCGGACGCCCCGGCGATCTTCGAGAACGGCGGCCATCAGACGCGGACGCTCAATCATGAATCGGTCCGTGACAAGTTCCTCAATCTCGCAGAAGGCAAGGGCGTGAAGGGCCTCGCGATCTGGTCGTCCGGCGGAGGATCGTTCGCGACGCTGAAGCCGATCCGCACCATAGCCGACCTCAAGGGCACGAAGATCCGCGTTCTCGCGAGTCCGATGGAGCGTGCGATGATGAAGGCGATCGACGTCGCCGGCACGCCGATGGACTACACCGAGGTTCTCAACGCGCTCCAATACAAGGCGCTCGACGGCGCGCGCTCCGCGATCGTCGTGATGGGTCCGTCGAAATTCTACACGGTGACGAAGTACATCACGCTGGAGAACGGCAGCTTCATCCCGTCGGGGATGTGGGTGAGCAAGGTGTGGTGGAAGAAGCTGACGGCCGAGCAGCAGTCGATCGTCGCGACGGCCGCGCGCGAGGCGACGCCCAAGATCCAGGCGAAGTCCGAGGAGATCACCGCGATGTGGGAGCACAAATGGGCGACCGAGGGCGGCGAGGTCATCCGGTTCGCTGCCGACGAGCAGAAGAAGCTGATGAACATCTATCGCCCGCTCGGCGACGAGATTCTCGGAAAGGACCCGACCGTCGCGCCGATGTACGAGCTCGTGAAGGAGGCGGCGAAGATGACAGCGGAGGCCGCCATGTAGGCGTCATATGGCTTCGTCCGGACATCGCGTCCGGAAATCCGGGGGCCGGCGAACTCGCCGGCCCCTTTCTATTTGAAATTGCGCGGATTTCCGCCTCTTTCGACCATATCTTTGTTGCCCCGCGCGCAATACGGCGTTTAGTATCGGACGAGGCGGGAATGCCCCGCGCAGGGACAACAGGGAGTACGGCAATGAAACTGGGACATACGATCGCAGCCGCGGGCGCGCTTGCGGCGGCGCTGGCGGCGGGATCCGTCGCAGCGGCCGACATGAAGATCGGCTTCGTTACGATCAACGATTCGCAGCACAAGGCCGCCGAAGCCTTTTCGGCGGAGATCGACAAGCGGACCAGCGGAGCGATCAAGGCGCGCGTCTTCCCCGCCGCCCAGCTCGGTACGATCCCGCGCCAGATCGAGGGGCTGCTGTTCGGCACGCAGGAGGCGTTCATCTCGCCCCCGGGCTTCTTCATCGGCCTCAACAAGGCGTTCCAGGCGGCCGATGCGCCTGCGCTGTTCGCCAGCATGGACCACCAGGCGAAGACCCTGAACCACGATACCGTGCGCGAGAAGTTCCTCAATCTCGCGGTCGAGAAGGGTGTGAAGGGCGTCGCCGTCTGGTGCGCCGGCAGCGGCGCCTATGCGACGCGGAAGGAGATCAATTCCCTCGACGACCTGAAGGGCCTCAAGATCCGCGTTCTCGCGAGCCCGATGGAACGGGCGATGATGGAGGCGATCGGGGTCGCCGGTACGCCGATGAATTACTCGGAAGTCCTGCCCGCGATCCAGCGGCGCACGCTTGACGGTGCGCGTTCGGCCATCGTCGTCATGGGCCCGTCGAAGTTCTACACGGCGGCGAAGTACATGACGCTCGAAGGCGGCAGCTACATCCCGTCGGCGATGTGGGTGAGCGTGAAGTGGTTCGAAAAGCTCAGCGCCGACCAGCAGAAGGCCGTGATCGAGGCCGGCAAGGCGGTGACGCCGGTCGCGCAGAAGGCCGGCAACGAGATCTCCGCCCTGTGGGAGAAGAAGTGGGCGGAGGAAGGCGGCGTGGTGCGGACCTTCTCCGACGCGGACAAGAAGAAGCTCATGGATACCTACCGTCCGCTCGGCGACAAGATTCTCGGCGAAGATCCGGCGATTGCGCCGATGTACAAGCTCATCAAGGAGGCGGCGAAGGCGACCATGTGATCGCCGTTTTCCGACGGAAAGGAGAAGGGCCGGCTTCAGCCGGCCCTTTTTTCGTGGGAGGCGCAGCCGATCGATGCAGGTCCGCGGACCGGAGCGAGCGTTGCCTCGCTCCGGTTCCCGCCGGTACAATGACCGCATCCGCGTATAGTCAGGGAAGCGGACCCGAAGGGAGAGAAACATGAAGTTACGTATGATGCTGGCGTCGGCCACGGCCGTCGCCGCGCTCGCCGCCGGCCCTGCAGCCGCCGTCGACATGAAGATCGGTTTCGTCACGATCAACGATTCGCAGCACCGTTCAGGCGAATGGTTCGCGGCGGAAGTCGCAAAACGGACCAAGGGCGCGATCGCGCCCCGCGTCTTCCCCGCGGCGCAGCTCGGCACGATCCCGCGCCAGATCGAAGGCGTCCTGCTCGGCACGCAGGAAGTGTTCATGTCGCCGCCCGGTTTCTTCATCGGCCTGAACAAGGCGCTGCAGGCGGCGGACGCACCTGGCCTGTTCACCAGCACCGATCACCAGATGCGGACCCTCAATCACCCCACGGTCCGCGACAAGTTCATGGGCCTGCTCGCCGAGAAGGGCGTGAAGGGCCTGTACGTCTGGTCCGCCGGCGGCGCCGGATATGCGACGCGCGATCCCGTCGACAAGCTCGACGATCTGAAGGGCCGTAAGATCCGCGTTCTCGCGAGCCCGATGGAGCGGGCGATGATGACGGCGATCGGCGTCGCCGGCGTGCCGATGGCGTTCACCGAGGTCCTGCCGGCGATCCAGCAGCGGGTGATCGACGGCGTGCGCGCGCCGATCGTCGTGACCGGTCCGGCGAAGTTCTACACCGCCGCGCCGCATTATATCGGCGAGTTCGGCAATTACGTCCCGAGCGTCTTCTGGGTGAACATGAAGTGGCTCGCGAAGCTCTCCGCCGACCAGCAGAAGGTGATCAACGAGGTCGCCATGGAGACGACCGCGGTCGCCCAGAAATCCGCAAACGACATCGCGGCGCTCTGGGAGAAGAAATGGACCGAAGAGGGCGGCACGGTGCACAAGTTCCCGGATGCGGACAAGAAGCGCATCGTGGATGCTTACGCGCCGCTCGGCGACAAGCTTCTCGGCGAGGATCCCGTGATCGCCCCGATGTACAACCTTATAAAGGCGGCTGCGAAGGCGACCATGTAGGCGCCCCGCACCGCGGACATAAGGAAAGGGCCGGCGAGATCGCCGGCCCTTTTTTCGTTCGCAATCTCGGCGGACTCAGCGGCCCTTGAAGACGGGCTTCCGCTTCTCGCGGAGCGCGTTGATGCCTTCCTGGTGATCCTCGGTGATGTTCGACTTCGACTCGAGCGACAGCGAATAATCGAGGTTGGCCGAGACGATCTGCTTGAGTGGCGCGTTGATCGCCTGCTTGGTCCACTGGATCGCGCGGATCGCGCCGTTGGCGAGTTCGTCGGCGAACTTCTCGACATGCTCGTCGAGCTCGGCCGCCGGGACGCAGCGGTTGATCAGGCCCATGTCGGCGGCGCGCTGTGCGGTGAGCATCTCGCCGGTGTAGAGGAACTCGCGGGCGCGGGCGAAGCCGATCAGGTAGGGCCAGATGCCGGAGCCGCCGTCGCCGGCGGTCAGGCCGACCTTGACGTGGGGGTCGCCGATGCGCGCCGTGTCGGCGCCGATGATGATGTCGCAGTAGAGCGCGAGGGTCGCACCGAGGCCGGCGGCCGCGCCGTTCAGCTTGCAGATCACCGGCTGGCGGCAGTCGAGGATCGACATCATCGACCGCTTGCCTTCTTCCGACAGCGTCTCCCAGCCCCACGGGTCGTCGATCAGTTCCTGCAGCCATCCGGCATCGCCGCCGGCACAGAAAGCCCGGCCTGCACCCGTCAGGATGACGATGTCAATCGAACGGTCGCGGTTGATGTCCTCGAAGATCTGAGAGAGCTCGACGTGCATGTCGCCGTTGATGGCGTTGAGCTTCTCCGGGCGGTTCAGCGTCACGGTGAGGACGCGGTCCTTCTTGCTGAACAGAAGGGTCTTGTACTTGCTGAAATCAACGGTGTGCATGGTCTGCCTTTCTCAGTCGAGCCAGGTTGTGAAGTCGTCGACATTCAGCCTCTCGGGCTGAAATTCGTTTACCGGGTCGGCATCGTCGGGCCAGCCGATGCTCATGCCGCCGATCAGGATGTGGTCGTCGCCGATGCCGAACATGCGGTGGGCGACGTGCGGGAACTCGCCGAGCGCCCCCTGGGCGATGGTCGAGAGGCCCCAGCCGCGGGCGGCGAGCGAGATGGATTCGATGAAAGTGCCGTAGTCGAGCCACGAGCCGTGCTCGAGATCGCGGGCGATCCAGAAGAGGAGTCCGGTCCCGGCGCCGAAGAAATCGAAATTGCGGAGATAGGCCGCCTTGCGTCCGGCGCGGTCGTCGCGCGCGATGCCCATGGCACCGTAGAGCCCGAATCCGCAGGCACGGCGCCTCGACAGGAACGGCTCGCGCCACTCGGGCGCGTAGTAGTGGTATTCCATCGGGCCCGGCTCGCCGGTCGCCTCCGCGGCGATCATCGCCTCGGTATAGCGCCGCCGCGTTTCGCCGTTGAGGACATGGACGCGCCACGGCTGGATGTTCGATCCGGACGGCGCCCAGCGGGCGGCTTCGAGGATGCGCCGCATCAGCGGTTCGGGGACCGGATCTGGGCGGAATCCGCGTACCGAGCGCCGCGACAGGATCGCGTCCTCGACATGCATGTCCGCGCGCCGGATGCCGGGATCGGTCATGGCGTCGCGCCGCGCCTCTGCCGCCTCGTCCGCAGAAAGACGGGAAGCCGGGGTATCCGTCATCGCATTGGTCCCGTGATCGTGCCCGCGATCGTCGAGGGCGGAAGGGTCAGTCGTCGGCGCCGGCGGATGGCGCGGGGGGAAGCTTCCCCCGCCACTTGACCCAGTTGAAGCTGGTTTCGCAGGCGCGGCACCGGAACATCACTTCCGAAGCGGCGGCGCCGAAAAGAGAGATCACCTCGAGATCCTGCGACTTGCATTCGGGGCACTCCACGCCCTCGAAGTCCGGGTCTCCGGTGTAGAGCTCGCGGTGCCGGGCGGCGATGCCGCCCGGCGCGCGTCCGATCCGCGGAATGGACCGGTCAGTGGGCAAGCTCGGCGTCCTTGAAGCGCACGACCTCGAACAGGCCCGCCGGAAGAGGCCCGAAGCGGCGCGCGTCCTCGCGCCAGTCCTTGACGAACTTGGTGGCCTTGGGCTGCTTCACCGGGGCGCCGAGGGCCTTGGTCGCCTTGGCGACTTCCTTGACGAAGGCCTCGCGCAGTTCCTTGAGCGGGACGTCGCGGAGGCCGGCCTTGTGAACCGGATCGGCGCCGCCGGTCGGGCCGAACCACTGCAGCGCGAGCGGATAGCGCCGGGCGAAGGCCTCCTGGAAGGCGGCGGCGGTCTTCTTGCTCTCGCCGATGATGTGGAACCAGCCCTGCGCGTACTTCAGGTGGAAGTAGGTCTCCTCGCCGATCTTCTTGGCGATACCGGCGACGGCGCGGTCCTCGTGCTTGAGGAAGCCCGAAGCGAGCATCCAGGTCGAAAGCTCAGCGAGCCACGTGCTGACCATGAAGTCTTCCCAGCAGGTCGGCGCCTGGTCGAGCAGGTTCGACGAGCGGATGTCGTCCGGACCGCGGCCACGCTCCAGATGCGCGTAGTCGTGGCCGTGCGCGGCGAGGAACTGATAGATCGCGCGCGTGTGGCCGTAGTTCGCCGTGCACATGCCGAGCATCGCAGCGAAGTCGGGCAGCGAGCGGCCGTTCATCGTGCATTCGGCATACCAGTTGCCGAGGACGAGCTTGGTGTCGGCGATGGCGAGCAGGTCGTTCTCGAACTGCGCGTTCAGCTTCGTGTTGGGATTTCCGGGTGTATACGCCATGTCCTGTATCCTTTTCCTTCTCGCCTCAGCCCATCTTTATCTTTGCGGACTTGCCTTCCTCGGTGACCGTGATGATCGAGTCGAGGGGCACGACGCACATTTCGCGCCAGTTGTGCTGGTCGTAGATGTACCAGGCGCGCACCTGCGCGAGCTCGTCGTTCGGCGCCTCCACCGAGCCGACATGCGACAGGTCCGAATTCGAGTCCTTGCGCGCGAACACCTCGTAGTACTTCGGCTCCTTGCCGCCGCGCTCGCGCAGCTGGTCGATCTTCTTCTTGTGCTTGATCTTGGTCGCCATCTCTGGGTCCTTTCCCTATATCCCCGTGCCCGTATCCCGCGGGCCCGAAATCACACCTGAATGCCGTTGGCCCGCATCATGTCCCGCACCTCGGGCTCGATCATGTCGCGCGACCACGGCAGGTACCAACCTTCCTCGACCTGCACCGCGGTGACGCCCGGGAGCGCCATCACGGCCTCGCGGACGCTTTCCCGCAGCATGCCGGCGCCGGGGCATCCCATGCACGGGATGCACACCTGCACCTTCACCGTCCCGTCGTCAGCGATCTCGATGTCGCGCAGCATGCCCATTCGCCGGAGGCTGACCGGAACGTGCGGATCGTTCACGGCCTCGAGCGCCTCGACGACGTCCTCGCGGGACGGAAGGGATGCGGATTGCGTCATCTTTTCACGCGGCGGTGTGGCACTTCCGGCCGGCGGCGCGGCGTTTCCGCCCCCCCGTCCCGCCCGGTTCCCGTCCCAACCCCAGGTCCATTCCCCCCACAAAGGACAGAACCCCGGCGATCGACGGCACCAGGTGCTTCGAGCCGCGCTTCCAGACCTTGAGCTGCTCTTCCCAGGTGATACGCTTGCTGTAGTCCCACTTGCGGGTCTCCTCGTCGAGATGGATCGGCGGCTCGTAGTCGAGCACGTACCGGCCCTGGGCCTCGTCGTAATGTGCCGGCACCTTGATGCCGACGTCTTCCGAGAACGGCACGACGCGCGACAGCCACTTCTGGCGCATCTCATCGTTCGAGGCGCCGCGGATACGGTAGGAGAGCTGGTCCGTGCGCGTCTTCAGATTGTCGGGCATGCCGAACCAGGCGGCGCACAGCGGGAAGTAGAAGTCGACCGTCTCCTGGACGCGCCTGCGCGAGTTTTCGGACTGGTTCCAGAAGAACCGCGTCCAGCGCTCGCCATGGCTGACGTGGAAGGTCTCCTCGTAGTTCACCTTGCGGAGCGACCGGGCGAACGGCGCGTAGGAGCAGTTCTCCTCGAGGTCGACCGTCGTGATGTAGCCGGCGCGGTCGCCGTAGCACATGGAGACGACGGACTCGATGTAGTCCTCGTGCGGGAATTCCAGCATCTGGAACGTGCGCCACTGCTCCGGGTCGCGTTCGAACAGGAAGCTGTGCGTGTCGTAGCCGAAATCCTCGAGGATGCGGTACATCATCTGCGCGTGGCCGAGTTCGTCCTGGCAGGCGGCGGCGATCGCGATCTTGTCCTCGAGCGTCGGCGAGGTCTTGATCGCCGGCGAGTAGGTCGGCA